>JAFWQE010000131.1 GCA_017509155.1 Prevotella sp. | reverse complement strand
TTTTTTTCGTTCGGATGGAAGGTTCTTCAATGGCTGACATCTTGTTGGCCTTGGCAGGCCGCTGTTTTCTCTTTTGTCTGCTTTTTTTCGTTCGGATGGAAGGTTCTTCAATGGCTGACATCTTGTTGGCCGTTGTATATTTTATCGAAAAGACTAGGCTCTACGGTAGCTTCTCCTTGAGAAACTTTCCGGTGATGCTTTCCTTGCATGCGGCCACCTTCTCGGGCGTGCCTTCCACCACCAGGTTTCCGCCTTTGTTTCCTCCGTCTGGACCTAAGTCGATGACGTAGTCGGCGCATTTGATGACGTCGAGGTTGTGCTCCACGATGAGGATGGAGTGGCCCCTTTCGATGAGGGAATCCATAGCAAAGAGCAGTTTCTTGATGTCGTGGAAATGAAGGCCAGTGGTGGGCTCGTCGAAGATGAAGAGCGTGGGTTCCTGTCGCTCTTGCCCGATGTAGTAGGCGAGCTTCACGCGCTGGTTCTCGCCACCCGACAACGTCGACGAACTCTGCCCCAGCTTGATGTAGCCAAGTCCCACCTGCTCAAGTGGCCTCAACCGGTCGGCTATCAGCCTTGCTGTGGTGCCTTTCCCGCTCTTTTTGCCCATTTCATCGGTCTTCTCGTCGAAGAACTCTATGGCTTCCGATACGGTCATGTTCAGCACGTCGTCGATGTTCTTCCCCTTGTACTTCACGTCGAGTATGTCGTGCTTGAAGCGTTTTCCATGACAGGCCTCGCATTCGAGCACCAGGTCGGCCATGAACTGCATCTCCACGGTGATGACGCCTGCGCCCTTGCACTCGTCGCACCTTCCTCCGTCGGTGTTGAACGAGAAGTATTGCGGCGAGAATCCCATCTGTTTGGCCAGTGGCTGCTCGGCGAAGAGCTGTCGCACGGCATCATAGGCCTTCACATAGGTGGCAGGATTGGAGCGTGTGCTCTTTCCGATGGGGTTCTGGTCTACCATCTCCACATGCTTGATGGCCTCCCAGTCGCCTTCGAGCGAGGCGTATTCGCCTGGGTGCTCGGCCACCTCGTCCATGTGACGCTTCAGGGCAGGGTAGAGGATTCCTTTCACGAGCGACGACTTGCCCGAACCGCTCACTCCGGTGACCACCGTCATCACGTTGAGTGGGAAGCTCACGTCGATGCCTCTCAGGTTGTTCATGCGGCAACCCTTCAATACGATGGCGCGGTTCCAGCTTCGCCGGCTTTTCGGCACACTGATGGTCTCCTTGCCGGCGAGGTAGTTGTAGGTGTATGAGCGTGCGGCAATGTCCTTGTCGATGTCTTTTTCTGACGATACATCGGGCGTTCCCTGATACACGATCTCGCCCCCTTGACGCCCTGAATCGGGACCAACGTCGATGAGCATGTCGGCCGAGCGGATGATGTCTTCGTCGTGTTCCACCACGATGACAGTGTTGCCTATGTCTCTTAGCTTCTTCAGCACCCCGATCAGCCGGAAGGTGTCGCGCGAGTGGAGGCCGATGCTGGGCTCGTCGAGTATGTAGAGCGACCCTACGAGGCTGCTTCCGAGCGAGGTGGCCAGATTGATGCGCTGGCTTTCACCACCCGAGAGCGAGTTTGAGGGACGGTTGAGCGTCAGATAGCTAAGTCCCACGTCTACAAGGAATTGCAACCGGCTATTGATTTCGGAAAGGAGGCGCCGTGAAATCTCCTTTTCGTGCTCGTCGAGGGTGAGCCTTTCAAACCATTCCTTCAGGTTGCCGATGGGCATCTCTACGAGGTTCATGATGCTCATGCCGCCTATCTTCACGTTGCCGGCCTCGGGCTTCAGCCTTGTGCCCTGGCAGGTGGGACAGACGGTCTTGCCCCGGTAGCGGCTCATCATCACGCGGTATTGTATCTTGTACTGGTTGTCTTTGACCATCTGGAAGAAGGCGTCGATGCTTGCCTGTTCGTGAATGTCTTTCGTGTCAGAAGGCAGCCCGTGCCATAGCCAGTCCTTGTGCTTGCGCGACAGCTGGTAGTAGGGTGTGAAGATGGGGAAGTCGTCTTTGACGGCCCTTCGGCAGAACTCATCCTGCCAGATCTTCATCTTCTCGCCGTGCCAGCATTGCACGCACCCCTCGTAGACGCTGAGCGTGGAGTTGGGTATGACCAGTCGCTCGTCGATGCCGATGACGCTTCCGAAGCCTTCGCACTGAGGGCAGGCTCCCAGGGGCGAGTTGAACGAGAACATGCTGTCGGAGGGCTCTTCGAAGGTCATTCCATCGGCCTCGAAGCGCGTGGAGAAGTCGTAGCTGATGTTGCTGGGCAGGAACATGAGCCGGCACACGCCGTCGCCCTCGTAGAAGGCGGTCTCGCTCGAGTCCATCAGTCGCGACACGAACTCCTTGGTATCGTCCGTCTGCAGGCGGTCTATAAGCAGCCACAAGGTGTTCTCATTGCTCGTCAGCCTTTCCTCGGATGCCTTCTCCAGCAGGTCCTCATTGCCGATGAAATCGTCGATTCTGATGAATTCGCCTTTGTAGAACACCCTTGAGTAGCCTTGTTGCACGTCCATCTCGAGCTGACGTCTGAGGGTGCGGTTCTCGCCCACGTGCAGGGGCGATAGCACGGCCAGCTTGGTGCCTTTGCCATATTGGCGGGCGCATCTCAGGATGTCTTCCGTGGTGTGCTTCTTCACCTCCTGTCCGCTGAT
This sequence comes from Prevotella sp., assembly GCA_017509155.1. Classification (GTDB taxonomy): domain Bacteria; phylum Bacteroidota; class Bacteroidia; order Bacteroidales; family Bacteroidaceae; genus Prevotella. The sequence continues at coordinate 1,495 of JAFWQE010000131.1, read as the reverse complement.
GGGCGAGTAGGTCTTGCCGATGCGGGCATAGAGCAGTCGCAGGTATTCATATATCTCGGTCGACGTGCCCACGGTGCTTCGCGGGTTGCGGGCAATGGTCTTCTGCTCAACGGCGATAGCGGGTGGCAGACCTTTGATGAAGTCGCATTCGGGCTTGTTCATGCGACCCAGGAACTGGCGGGCATAGCTCGACAACGACTCCACGTAGCGGCGCTGTCCCTCAGCATAGAGGGTGTCGAAGGCCAGCGACGACTTGCCTGAACCCGACAGGCCTGCAACGACGATGAACTTGTTGCGGGGGATGCTCAGCGAAACGCCCTTCAGGTTGTTCACTCTCGCGTTCTTGATGACGATATTCTCATTCATTGGCATAAATCCTTTCTATTCTTTTCGAGCTGGCAAAGTTACTAATTTCTTCTCGAAATCTGATGGTTTGTCCCAACAAAAACGCCAACTTGCGCAAAAAACTCCGATAATAGTATCCTCACGGATTCCTTCATCGCTCCCTTCCAGCCCTTCTCTCAGTCTCCTTTTCGCGCCCTCCCGGGTTTTCTCCTCATGTGTGCAAAGTTACGAAAAACTTCTCTATCCGCCAAAAATACACCTTTCATAGCCTGTGAAAATCTATTGAAGAAAGGTTAAATTTTTGTTAAAAGCGCCGTAACCACGGACTTTCCCCTGCACCTATAGCCGCGGACTGACACGGAAACTCCCCAACCTGACGGGGTGGCCACGGACTCACACAAAGACACACAAATGCGTTACAGTGTTACAGTGTTACAGTTCCAAAAATGATGGTACGAAAGACAAAGAAAATTTTATATTTATATAAATATAAAGTAGATTTTAGTATTAGGAATACCCTTTCCGATAACTGTAACACTGTAACAGCGTAACATTCTGTCTTTCCCTGTATAGTGTTGACTCCCTCTGAGCCTTGATTTGTTACTGTTTTGTTAATTACTTATACTGATTTTGTTGACTTGTCTCTCTGATCAGGTTGTCTGCTTACCTGCTTTTGTTGTCCCTTTCCCCGGTTTTGTGGACTTTGTACTGGAAACGTTGACCTTTTCATCTGAGACAGAGAAGCCCCCCAAGCCCCCGAGGGGATGTTAAGTGATAAGTGATAAGTGAAAAGTGATAAGTGAAAAGCGGGCAAGCCGGAACGGAATCATAAAAGGATGCTGAAGAGGTGTTCTACCACATCTCACCACGCCCATCCTGCACTCCCCTCTAACCACTCCCTCCCTAACAGGGAGGTTGGGGAGGGTCTTGGAGGGCCGGGGAGGCTATTGGGTCAGTTTGTGTGTGTTTTTTACATTTTTTTACGGGTTATGGCCACCTGATTTTTGGTATTTCCACTTTTTATTGCTACCTTTCCTCTATAAACTTGAAAACAAATTGCCCCGCCAAGCAAATATCTGGGCAGCCGTCAATCTCAAAGAGCCACTGCAACTTAACACGGCCCCCCTGCGGTTTCCGTGTTATTGAGTAA
>JAFWQE010000130.1 GCA_017509155.1 Prevotella sp. | reverse complement strand
GCTCACGGTTGTGGCCGGCAGATATCTGCACGCGGATGCGCGCCTGGCCCTTTGGCACCACAGGATAGTAGAAGCCTGTGACGTAGATGCCCTCGTCCTGCATGCGTGCGGCATACACCTGCGAGAGCTTGGCATCGTAGAGCATGACGGCACAGATGGCACTCTGCGTGGGCTTGATGTCAAATCCGGCGGCCATCATCTGGTCGCGGAAGTAGTTGACGTTCTCAACCAGACGGTCGTGAATCTCATTGCTCTCCTTCAGCATCCTGAACACCTCGAGCGAGGCACCGATGATGGCGGGCGCCAAGGAGTTGGAGAACAGGTAGGGACGCGAGCGCTGGCGCAGCAGGTCGATGATTTCCTTGCGGCCCGTGGTGAAGCCGCCCAGGGCACCGCCAAACGATTTTCCGAGCGTGCCGGTGTAGATATCGACGCGCTCGTATGTGTTGAAGAACTCGCTCACGCCGTGTCCCGTGGCTCCCACCACGCCGGCCGAGTGGCTCTCGTCGACCATCACCAGTGCGTCGTATTTCTCCGCCAGGTCGCATATCTTGTCGATGGGTGCCACGTTTCCGTCCATGGAGAACACGCCGTCGGTGACGATGATGCGGAACCGTTGTGCCTGCGCCTCCTGCAGACAACGCTCCAGTTCCTGCATGTCGGCGTTGGCATAGCGATAGCGCTTGGCCTTGCAGAGCCGCACGCCGTCTATGATTGACGCGTGGTTCAGGGCGTCGCTGATGATGGCATCCTCATCGGTGAAGAGCGGTTCAAACACACCGCCGTTGGCATCGAAGCAGGCGGCGTAGAGAATGGTGTCCTCGGTCTTGAAATAATCCGAGATGGCAGCCTCCAGCTCCTTGTGGATGTCCTGCGTGCCACAGATGAAACGCACGCTCGACATTCCAAATCCGCGACGGTCCATCATGCGCTTCGAAGCCTCGATGAGCCGGGGATGGTCCGACAATCCGAGATAGTTGTTGGCACAGAAGTTGAGCACTTCCTGTCCCTTCACCTGAATGGCTGCCCGCTGAGGGCTCTCAATGAGGCGCTCCTCCTTGTAGAGGCCGGCCTCGCGAATCTCGGCCAATGTCTGGCTGAGATGTTCCTTCATTTTTCCGTACATATTCTTTCGGTTAAAAGTTAGCAGTAATCTTAATTCCACCACAAAGTAAACTATTTTTTTTGAGATAGCACACTTTTCCGGACGAAAAATCATCATAAAGCTTAAAAATATGCATTTTTTATGATTATTGTTGGTGCTATGTCGAAAATTTTTACTTATTTTGCAGTCTGAAATCTATGAACCTATTGACATTAAAAAAGTAAGACAAACGATGAAGAGGATACTTGTAATCGGTTCCACGGGTCAGATTGGCTCCGAACTGACAAGAGAGTTGCGCCGCCGCTATGGCGGAGCCAACGTGGTGGCAGGCTACATCAAGGGGGCTGAGCCCAAGGGGGAACTGCTGGAAGGCGGGCCCGCCGAGATGGCCGACGTGACCGACGGGGAGATGATTGCCGACGTGGTGAAGCGCCATCGCGTGGACACCATCTACAACCTGGCGGCACTCCTCAGCGTGGTGGCTGAGTCGAAACCGCGGCTGGCCTGGCGCATCGGCATCGACGGTCTGTGGAACATCCTGGAGGTGGCGCGCGAAAACCAGTGCGCCGTGTTCACACCCAGCAGCATCGGTTCGTTCGGACAGAGCACGCCGCACATGAAAACGCCGCAGGACACCATACAGCGGCCACAGACCATCTATGGGGTATCGAAGGTGACAACCGAACTGCTCAGCGACTACTTCCAGAAGAAATACGGCACCGACACGCGGGCCGTGCGTTTCCCCGGCATCATCTCCTACGTGACACCACCGGGCGGAGGCACCACCGACTATGCCGTCGACATCTTCTATTCTGCCGTCAGGGGCGAGACGTTCATCTGTCCCATCAAGGAGGGAACGATGATGGACATGATGTATATGCCCGACGCGCTGAAGGCTGCCATCAGCATCATGGAGGCCGACCCCAGGAAACTGGTGCACCACAACGCCTTCAACGTGACGGCAATGAGCTTCGCGCCAGAGACCATCTACGCAGAGATCAAGAAGCACCGCCCACATTTCAAAATGGAATACCAGGTGGACCCGCTCAAGCAAAGCATCGCCGAGAGCTGGCCCGACAAGATGGACGACACCTGCGCACGCCGCGAATGGGGATGGAGCCCCGACTACGACCTGCGCCGCATGACAACAGACATGCTGGTGCATCTCGAAGAGAAAAAGAAAAGAGGGGAACTGTAACTGTGGAGTTGTAGGAGTTACAGGAGTTGCAGGAGTTCTTTGCAAGCAAAGCGACCAAGGTCGAGCGACAGACGATACTGCTGACGCTGTAATTGAGCAAAAGCAAGAACATAAAAAAAGGTGACAATATAGCCGTTGGCGCCTTCGCAACATCTATAGCGGAATGAAGATTTGTATTCAGTTCCGAATGTGTCTTTTCATCTGTGCGCAGCCATTCCCCTCCCATCTCACCCTAAACAGGGGAGGGGCAGGGGTGGGGTGTAAGTCTTTCGTGAACAAAGGAAGTGTTCACCCCACCCCTACGCCCCTCCCCTCCGCTCGGTCGGATTTGCAATCCGACCGCTATAAGTATGAGCATTTGTAATGCGTAAAAACGAAAGTGGATTACAAATCCTTATACCGAATGCTGCCGGATTACAAATCCGGCAGAGCGGAAGCACGTCCTCCTGCAGCTCCATCAGTGAGTCGAGGATGTCCTCGCCGGCCTCACTCTTCTTCATGAGTGCCTCATACTTCACGAAATACTCTTCATACTCCGCTCGGTCGGATTTGCAATCCGACCGCTATAAGTATGAGCATTTGTAATGCGTAAAAACGAAAGTGGATTACAAATCCTTATACCGAATGCTGCCGGATTATAAATCCGGCAGAGCGGAGGGGAACTGTAACTGTGGAGTTGCAGGAGTTACAGGAGTTGCAGGAGTTACAGAGAACTCCTGCAACTTAAGAAATCAGGATCATTGTCCCATGATCTTTTTCTTATAGGCATCCAGTTTTTCCTCGATGGCCTTCACACGAGCCTTCTGGTCGTCGTTGCGCTTGCCCTCGGTCTTGATGAGTGCCTCAGAGATGGGGAGCACGTCCTCCTGCAGCTCCATCAGTGAGTCGAGGATGTCCTCGCCGGCCTCACTCTTCTTCATGAGTGCCTCATACTTCACGAAATACTCTTCATACGCCTTTACGGCAGCCTCGGTCTCGTCTTCAACGCCTGCGGCAGCCTCGGTGCCGGCAGCACCGCTTTCGCCTCCACTCTTGCCATCTCCGCAAGATACCATTGCCAGCCCGAAGAACATTGCAACAGCAAAATAAATGATTTTCTTCATAAGTTTGGTTGTTTGTTTTGATGATTGCCTACTCTGTTCCGGATTTTCGGCTGCCTCCAGTAGTCTCTAGTGCCACCTGCTCCTTGCAGAGACAGGGATGGCCATCGGTGCTCATTCTGGTTCTACAACGCTTTTGTGAATACGTCCAACGCTGTTTAGTCCATGGGAGTGTGTTCCCGTTTTTGTTTTCTGCTTGCAAATATACGTCTTTTTTCCGAAACAGCCATCATTCTATTCCGATTTTTTTACAAATCAGACATGAATGATGGCTGTTTTCCTTCTATCAGGTGCAGAAGCGTCAATAGGCGATGACGTACCACAGGTCGCGCAGACGCTGCTCGGCATCCCACTTCCCGTCGAACGTCCACTTGGCGGTGACCTTGTGGAACTCTGGCTTCTGCTTCGACTTGTCGAGGTTATTGGCGAGCCATCCGCTGTTGCCTCCCGCACGCTCACAGCCATAATAGTAGGCCCGCTGCCCCCACGGACAGGGGTCGAGCACCTTGTCGGTGTAGGCGTAGGAGATGTTCTGGTCGAGAATCATCTCCGACATCTTGCAGTTGAGCAGGAAGAACTGCGCGTCGTGATGGTAGCGGCCGAGTGGCGTGGGGCGCTTGGCATCGAACTGCGAGTTGGTGATGACGAGCTTTTTCTTCTCATTGCCGCGCCCGTCGTGCCAGATAATGGCGCGCCCGTCGCCATAGAAGCGGCAGCGCGTGGCGTAGCACCAGCCGCGCGGACACAGGATGTCGACGCCCGGACAGCGCAGGAACAGGTCGGCATGATAGTACATGCCGTTGCCCTCGGGCGCCCACAGCGACAGGGCGTCGTTGCCGTCGGCCCAGATGTTGCAGTTCACAATGATGGTCCGCGTGGCCCGTCCGAAGACGGCCATCTGGTGCTTGGTGGTGTTCTCAACCGTCGTCCCGTAGTTGTTATAGATGGTCATGGTGCTGACCACACAGTCGTCGGCTCCTTCCTGCAGCACCACCACGCCGTTGCCCACGGGCTTGCCGTGGTACTCGGTCACGGCGCGCGTCTCAGCCGTCTCGGCCAGCACCAGCACGGTGCTGTCGCGATGTTCGCCCACCAGCACGATGTTCGGGCGGTCCACGATGACTTTCTGCTCGTAGATGCCTTTGCGGATGAATATCTTGAACGGGCTGTCGGGCTGTTCGGGAGCCTGCTCAATGGCCTGCTGGATGCTCTCGCCCGGGGAGACGATGACGTTGAAGTCGGCCATGTCCTTGCGCGGTTCGCGGAACATCTCAATGAGGCCTGTCTCGTTGGCGCCTTTCGTCTTCAGGCTGATGCTCACCTTGTTGGCGGGGTCGAACTTGTCGGCCCACGCGTCGTAGAGCGGATAGAGGTCGGCCGGACGGTCGCCATACCAAGCATAGCCGTTGCGCCGTTCGGGGCCGATGTCCTGCAGATGGCGACGAGGCAGACCGTCGCGGTCGCATACGTAGGGCTCACAGTATTTCAGGTCGTAGAAGCGTCCCCACAGCGGCTTTCCCTTGGCATCGGGCACCAGTCGCGTATCGCGGTCGGGACTGCCAGGCTCGCCCGTGCGCTCAATGCGGAGGCCTGTCAGCTTGTAGCGGTCAAACCATGCCATGGCCGCATGCACGGCCTGCTTCACGCGGTCATCGGGCGAGGGCAGGTCCATGAGCAATCTCACGATGCTGGCGCTCTCCTGCGTGCAGAAGGAAGGGAGCTCGTAGGCCCGCGCATGCGCCGGTTCGAAGGTGTTGCGGTCGTGCTGCTGGCACCACACGGTGAGGCGCCCGTCGATGCGGATTTGCGTGGCCAGGATGCACTCCACGCCTTTTTCGAAGGCTGTCATGGCGCGCTGCCGCATCTGTTTCTCCGTGAGGCCCTTGCCAAACGGATCTTTCTGCTGGCCGATGTCGCGCAGCAGCTTCATGGTGTTTACCATCGCGTCGTCGTTGTATGTGATATGCCACTGGTAGCCATGCGTCTCAGGCCAGAACTGGGGCCAGCCGCCGTTGTCATACTGACCGCTGAGCAGATAGTCCACCGCCCGACGGAAGCCGTCGCGGAAGCGCTTGTCGCCGGTGGCTTCGTAGAGTCGCGCCAGGAAGACCATCTGGAGTGTGGTGGCTCCGTTGTCGATGGTGGAGTCGTCGCGGCGAGCTTTGTCGCGCGTTATCTGGGCGCGCTCCTCGTCGGTGAGGGCACGTGCCATGTCGATGTTCTTCGGCCAGCCGCCCGTGTCGCGCTGATAGAGCAGCACCTGTTCGCCAATGCGGCGGGCCTCGGCAGAACGAAGAAACTCAGGACTCTTGTCGCGCAGCGGCAGGTTGCGCGGATGCTGTGCCTGCGCAATGACAGCGCTCAGGCAGAACAGCAGTGACAGCATGATGCGATTCATTTTGAGTAGATACCTTGATTAGATGATTTGTTTTCAGCAGGCGACCGGAATGTCTTTCCGGCCTCCATTGTTTTTGCAAAAATAAGCATTTTCAGCGAAACGACCAAACAAAATCCTGCTTTTTACTTTCACGCGCACCTCCCCGCCTCCTCAACTCGATAGCGCCGCCCCGCTCCCCTCCTCCCTCTCTTTCTGCGTCTTCGCAAAGTCTTCCCGCTCCCCTCGCCCACTCCACTCGTCAATATCGCCCCTCCATTCCGCCAGTTTTTCCTGCCTTTTACGCCAATATCAGCCAGCAATTCCATTGATTTCGTTCAACAATTCCATTGATTTTGTTCAACAATTTCAATGGATTCGTTCAACAAAACCAATGCTTTTGTCTCAGAAAACCGCCAGATAAATGTGCCCAATCTGTCAGAATGGCTGCTGAATACCGTCAGTTTTGGTCGTAGGATTGCACGACAAGCAGGAATTGGCGCGTTGCAATACTTGCAAAAAGCATATTGCAGACCGCTTAAAACATCGCATTTTATCTCCTACGCTCTTGTCCATCAGTGGTTCGGACATAAAGCAGAATATGGTGCCGACAACGAATTTGACGAATAAGACGAATGGCTTAGCCTTAGAAACAGAGAAATCCGGTGGATCCGTGCAATCGGTGGTCATCATATAAACGAACACGGATGACTCGGATTCAACGGATATCGGGGTTCGGCTTGACAACGAATTTGACGAATAACACGAATGGCTTAGCCTTAGAAACAGAGAAATCCGGCGTATCCGTGCAATCGGTGGTCATCATATAAACGAACACGGATGACTCGGATTCTACGAATATCGGGGTTCGGCTTGACAACGAATTTGACGAATAAGACGAATGGCTTAGCCTTAGAAACAGAAAAATCCGGTGGATCCGTGCAATCGGTGTTCATAAAACAAACGAACACGGATGACTCGGATTCT
>JAFWQE010000129.1 GCA_017509155.1 Prevotella sp. | reverse complement strand
AGCGATTTACGATTTACTATTTATTTACGATTTAGTTATTTGGCTATTTTACGGTTGCGGCTGCGCAAACAAATAGCTCCATAGCCAAATAGTAAATCAATCGTAAATAGTAAATCGTCAAATAGTAAATTAACATGCGAAACTTAAATATCACCAGTTTTAGGTATTGCGCAGGAAAAGCGAAATACCTAATTTTGCAGCCGAAAAAAGAAGAGCCAATGGCGAGACGTCTGACCTTTGTGTTGCTGATGCTGGCACTTCTCTGCGTACGATTGTCTGCGCAGGGACAAATGCTGCGTGGCACCGTGACCGACGAGAAGACGGGCGAGGCCATCGAGTTTGCCAGCGTTCTGCTCAAGGAGAGCGAGCTGTGGGCCATCACCGACGAGCATGGACGCTTCGAAATCAGGAATGTGGCCGAGGGCCAGCAGCAGCTCACCGTGCAGTGTCTGGGCTATGCCCCGAGCTCCACCTTTTTATATATAAAGAAGAACATGCAGCCCCTCGCCATCAGGCTGAAGCAGGCAGGCCTCCAACTCGACGAAGTCACTGTGGTGGCGCAGCGCAAGGACGACGTGGCCACCACAGCCTACAGCATCGACCGCACCACACTCGACCAGCAACAGCTGCTCAATGTGGGCGAGATAACGACGCTGTTGCCCGGTGGAAAGACGGTGAACGCCACACTGATGGACGACAGTCGTCTGGCGCTCAGGGCAGAAGGTCAGGAGAAAGGCAACGCCTCCTTTGGCACCGCCATCGAAGTGGACGGCATGCGACTGGACAACAACGGCGAGACCGGCGAGACATTGTCGGCCTCCACACGCACCCTCTCGTCGGCCAACATTGAGAGCGTAGAGGTGGTGACGGGCATCCCCTCGGTGGAATATGGCGACCTGGGCAACGGTGTGGTGAAAGTGAAGACCCGAAGAGGCAAGTCGCCTTTCATTGTGGAGGGGAAACTCAACCAGCACACACGGCAGTTGGCCGTGAGCAAGGGCTTCGACCTGGGAGCCAGGCGCGGCATGCTCAACGCATCGATGGAGCATGCGCGTTCGTTCTCGAACATCGCCTCGCCCCACACCGCCTACCAGCGCAACATCCTCACGCTGCACTATATGAACGTCTTCATGCGAGAGGGAATGCCCCTCACGCTCAATGCCGGAGTGACGGGAAACGTGGGTGGCTACAACTCAGAGGCAGACCCCGACCAGGAACTCGACGACTACACGAAGGTGCGCGACAACAACCTCAGGGCACATGTGGAGCTGGAGTGGCTGCTGAACAAGCGATGGCTGACCAGCGTGAAGCTGAGCGGCTCCTATTCGGTGGCCGACAAGCTGACCGAGGAGTACGCCAGCCGGAGCAGTGCCTCCACACAGCCGCGGCTCCATGTGCTCAGCGAGGGCTACCACATTGCACAGGACTACGACCAGAACCCACAGGCAGACATCATTCTGGGGCCAACGGGCTACTGGTATGAGCGCGGATATAACGATGGTAAACCTCAGAGCTATGCGCTGAAGATGACGGGCGTAGGCAGATGGGCACTGGCTGTTGGTGGGAAGAAAACGGAACGAACCCCTAACCACCATCATCCATCACCTATCACCCATCACCCAACACCCATCAACCAACACCCAACACCCATCAACCAACACCTGATGGTCGGGGCAGAGATGACGGGCAGCCACAACGCAGGGCGCGGCATCTATTACGAAGACATGCGCTATGCACCGTCGTGGCGCGAGTACCGCTACGACCAGCTGCCGTGGATGCACAACGTGGCCTTGTATGGCGAAGCGTGCATCACGGTGAACACCGGGCGACGGTCGCTCGCAGAACTGACGGCAGGGCTGCGCGACGACATCACCCTGATCAGCGGCTCCGACTATGGCACCGTGGGCAGTCTGTCGCCCCGCGTCAATGGCCGCTACGTCTTCTGGCGCGACCGCAGCGGTGCATGGGTCACCGACCTCAGTGTGCATGCAGGGTGGGGGAAGAGCGTGAAGCTGCCCTCGTTTCAGGTGCTCTATCCACGGCCAACGTACACCGACTTGCTCGCCTTTGCCAGTACCTCCACCCAGGACAACCGTTCCTACTACGCCTACTATACGCACCCCTCGCAGGCCCTCTACAATCGCGACCTGCGCTGGCAATACACCCATCAGACCGACCTTGGCGTGGCGTTCACCGTGAAGGGCACCCGCGTGAGCATTTCCGCCTACAGGCACAAGACCTATCGGTCGTATATGGCCATCAGCCACTACACGCCGTTTGCTTACAACTACACTCCGCCGTCGGCCCTCGATGCGTGTGGCATCAGCGCCGAGAACAGAGTGTTCAGCATCGACCGCCAGACAGGCGTGGTGACCGTACTCCCCTCCTTTGGAGGGGCTGGGGGAGGTTCGCAGCCATCTGCCACAGAAGGTGGAGCAGGGCAGGGGAGTGTGACGCTCGAAAGCAACGAACGGCGCACCTACACCGTGAACAATCAGTACGTGAATGCGTCGTCGCCTGTGGAGCGAAAAGGCGTGGAGTGGATTGTTGACTTCGCGCAGATAAAGGCCCTGCGCACCCAGTTGCGCATCGACGGGAGCTTCTATGAGTACAGCGGAATCGACGAAATGCTCTTCGCCGACATCCCGATGGGCACCACCAGTACGATGAGCGGCAACCGTCCGTATCAGTATGTCGGCTGGTACAGAGGCTGCAACAGCACCGGCACGTCCCTCCCTCCCTTCGGGAGGGCCGGGGTGGGTTCGTCGGCCTCGATGGCCAACGGCAGCGTGTCGCGTCGCACCAACCTGAACGCCACACTGACCACCCACCTGCCGCGCCTCCGCATGATAGTGAGCCTGCGGCTGGAAACCACCCTGCAGCAATATCGCAGAAACGTGAGCGAACTGAAGGACGGCACGCGCGGCATTGTTCTCGAAGACGGCGCCGACTACTTCGGAGCGCCCTACGACGCATCGGTCAGGGACAAGTACATTGCCGTCTATCCCGAGTATTACACCACCTGGGAGAACCCCGGCGAGATGATTCCCTTTGCCGAGACCTTCGAATGGGCGCGCGACAACGACCGTGTCCTCTACAGCGACCTGTCGCGACTCGTGGTGAGAAGCAACTATCCCTACGTGATGAATCCCAACCGGCTGTCGCGCTATTGTTCGGCCAACCTCAGCGTGACCAAGGAGATTGGCGACCACGTGTCGGTGTCGTTCTATGCCAATAACTTCTTCAACAACATGAGTCGCGTGCGCTCGTCGCAGACCGGACTGGAGACCTCGCTCTTCGGCAGCAACTACATACCCAGCTACTACTACGGCCTTTCGCTCCGGCTGAAACTCTGAAACACCCATTGAACCACAGAATGATGAGATACAAAGCAAACCAGCTGCTCGCCGCCCTGCAGAACCCCTCCCTTGGGGAGGGGCAGGGGTGGGTTCACCATACACCGCTGCTATTGCTGAGCCTGTTGCTCGGCCTTGCGCTCTCCTCGTGCCACTACGACGAGACGTTGGAGGTGTGCACGCTGAGCGTCCGGCTGGTGTATCCCGAAAACAGCGTCGACCCCTATGCCGGTGCACGCGTGGAACTGCGCGACGCCTTGGCATCGGTGTTTGTGGATTCCACCAACGCCAGCGGCATGGCCACCTTCACGGTGCCGCCAGGCATCTACGAGGCATCCACGTCTGAGGTGCACGAAACCTACGACTACCGCTACATCTTCAACGGCGTGAAAAGTCTCATTATCGTGCAGCCCGACAGTATGAACCGCGTGGACATGAAGCTGAAAATGTCGAAGAAGAGGATTGTTCACTGAGGGCCAGGTGCCCGATTGTAAGGGCTAAACAGCCATTCCGCCCGCAAATCAGAGAACTCCTTTTTCCCATACGTCCTCGCCCATCGCCCAACACCCAACACCCGACCCAATAAAGAACCCTTTCAATTATTAAATACCAATTACGACAATGAAAAGAAAAAGAATGATCAAAGCCCTGCTGCTCGCTGCCCTGCTGGCACTGCCCTTCACGGCGCGGGCGCAGTACCTGTTGCTCACCATGAGCGACGGTTCTCAGGCAGAGTTTGCCCTGAGCGAGCAGCCCGTCATCACCATTGCTGACGGCCTTCTGGTGCTCACATGTGGCGAGCGCGAATTGTCCACACCGCTCGACGGCGTCAGCTATTCCTTCTCCGAGGAGCCTGTTGCCATCCGTCAGGTGGAGAGTCCATCAACCCCCGATGTCAGCGTAGCCTTCGGACAAGCCGTCTTCAAAGGCCTGAAGGCGGGCAGCCGCATCGCGGTCTACACCATCGACGGCGTCATGGTGTCGTCGATAGCTGCCGACGAAGCTGGAGAAGCCAGCGTCGACATCAGTGCCCTGCCCCGCGGCATCTACGTGGTGAAGGCACCCAACAAGACCATCAAGGTCAGGAATTAAAGAATAAGGAGTTCTCAATAGTAGGGGCTGATCAGCGTATCCGCCCGCCCAGCCAGTGGCCAGAACGCCCTGTCAGAACTCTGCTGAAGGGAGATTCGGACTGCCGAAGTTGAGAAAAGAGCGACATTAGAAGAACGGGCGGATACGCTGATCCTCCCCTACATGAAGTGGAACTCCTGTTGAGCGAAACATAAACAATAAACAAAAAACAGCAATACAATGAAAAAGGTTTTACTTACCCTGCTCGCTGCCGTCGCATTCTCGGCAAACATGAGCGCCCAGGACTGGAACATGGTCATCACCAAGACCGACGGAACACAGGTCGTCATACCAGCCACCAATGTGCAGAACGTTACCTTCGCTGAGGCCACTCTCGAAGACAAGAACGTTGATCAGATTATCATCAAGGAACTCTACAACGGCGGATGTCCCAAGGATGAGGGCTCCGGCGCCTTCCAGATGGACAAAGGCTTCGTGCTCTACAACAATTGTCCGGAGCAGGCTGTCATCAACAACCTGTGCTTCGCCATCGGTTCGCCCTACAACGGACACGCCTCCAACAACAATTTCACGGAAGAAGGCGAGCTGGTGTATGAGGCCGAGGGCTTCATTCCCGCACAGAACGGCATCTGGTACTATCCACACGCACTCGTCATCGAACCCTACTCGCAGGTCGTCGTCAGCTGCATGGGCTCCATCGACAACACACAGACCTACTCGCAGTCGGTCAACTATGCCAATGCCGACTACTACTGCATGTACGACCCGGAGAGCGGCTACAACCTGACCAGCTACTATCCTACGCCTGCCGATGTGATTCCCACGTCGCACTATCTTCTCGCTTCAAAGTTCGGACAAGGCACAGCCTGGATGCTCAGTCAGTCGTCTCCCGCCTTCTTCATCTATCAGAACAGGCAGGGCACACCGGCAGAATATGCCCAGGACCCCGACAACCTCTGGTATGGTGTGGGAGAGCAGCAGACGCCCGTCAACGCCTGTATTCGCATACCCGTGGAGTGGATTCTCGACGGCATGGAGGTGTTTGATGCCAATCGTGTTGAGGACAGCAAGAAGCACTTGACGGCAGATGTGGATGGCGGCTATGTAGCCCTTACCAACAAGCTGGGCCACACGCTCTACCGCAATGTGGACAAAGAAGCCACCGAGGCGCTGCCCGAAAACGCCGGCAAGCTGGTGTATGGCTACACCCTGGGTGTCGGCAACAGCACCGATCCTTCGGGCATCGACGCTGAGGCAAGCATCAAGAAGGGTGCCCACATCGTCTATCTCGACACTAACAACTCCACGGCCGACTTCCACGAGCGCCAGAAATTCTCCGTCCGCGGAGAGTAGTCTTCTGCCTCACGGCTTATGTCTTATCGTCCCCGTCATGGTGTGCGCAGGGTTCATGCTCTGCGCCTCCACGGGGCCTTTATAACGCACTCATCCATGCCCCGCCTCGCTTTATTATTTATCATTTATCATTTATCATTTAGCCCCGCAGGGGCGCAGTCCTTCCGAGACTTCGCCTTTGAGCAGGATTCCTCGGCATGGCTCACCAGCGACAATGCCGCCGCACTGACCCTTTTCTCCATGCCTTCCATCTCGAGGGCAGACGTATACGGCCAGCTGCAGCGCGGCGGCTTCGTCGACTACAGCCAGTCGCCGAAGTCCACCGAGGCAGGTGCGAGCGTGGAGAGCTATTACCGCCTGTCGCCAAAGACCGTCGTCTACGGAAGAATGTCGTACGACAACTTCGCCGGACGCGACATGGCCGGCTCGGCATTCATCCGCTCAGAGCGCCTGCCCTTTGACATCGTCGAGGACTCGCTTACCAATCTGGGCCGAAAGCATCTGGACAGCTATCAGCTCGTGGGTGCCGTAGGCGTAGCGCTCTGGCGCGGACTCTCCGTCGGGGTCAGGGCGGAATACACCTCGGCCAACTATGCCAAGTACAAGGACCTGCGACACAAGAACCTCCTCATGGACCTGAAAGTCATGCCCGCCGTCCATGTCTCATGCGGCAAGGCGGCCAGTATCGGGCTCAACTATCTGTATCGCCGGCAGACCGAGAGCGTAGACTTCGACACCTACGGAAAGACCGACAAGACCTATATGTCGCTCATCAGCTACGGTGTCTTCACCGGTCGCGTGGAACAATATGGCGGCGAGGGCTATGCCAATGCGAACCGCTCCATGCCCTGGCTCGACGAGCGCCACGGCGTAGGCCTGCAGTTTGAGACCCGCTTTGCGTCGCCGTTCGCCAGCAATCCTTCATCTTTCATCCATCACCCTTCATCTTTCGTCCATCCCCCATCATCCATCAGCTGGTTCCATCATTTTGCCTTCAGCCATCGCAAGGGCTACTATGGCCGCCGTTCGCCCTACACTATCCGCCTGACAGAACACGAAGGCGACACCTACACCTACCACACCCGGCTCCAGTTTCCCGCTGTCGGAGGTGACTGGGGAGGCGTTCTTTCCCACCTCGACTTCACGCTCGATGCCGAGCCACTGACCAACTGGGCCTCCACCTATCGCGAACAGACCGATGAGTCGGGCTCGCACTTCTATCAGTACTATACGCCTGTGAAGACCGCTGACAAGCTGTTCGTTGACGGAACGGTTTCCTATACTGCCTATATTTTTCCGACTGTCGTCTCTTCGTCCTCGCTCTGGCGAACCCAGAGACACGCTCTCTGGACCTTCCGTCTGGCCTACGACTGGCACCATCGCAAGCAGACCGCCTACGTCTATCCCTACTATCGCCGCCAGCGTCTCAACGTGACAGCCTGGTCGGCCTTGCTTTCGCGCAACCTTTGTTTCCGCCGTTCTGTGCTCACCCTCAGCGCCGAGGCGCGCTTCAGCAAGGGCAGTGGACAGCCGTATGTGGACGGAACCTTCATCGAGCCGTCCGACAAGCAGACGCCGCCCCCGATGATGGAAACATGGCTCTACAGGGAATACGAGTACCTCACCGCTGCCCAGCGCCAGTTGTCGCTCAGTGTCCGCTACGCCTTTGTGCTCCCGCGCACTGCCTTCCCCGTCGCTGTAGGTCTGAGCTGTGCTCATCTCAAGGCCGTTCATCCGCAGTATCGCGACTATCTGAGCGGCACCGACCACACCCGGCTGCGCCTCACCGTCGGCACCACTTTCTGACTTTTCTCCCCCGTCTTTCCGCTTTCGTCCCCTCGTCCTTTCATCCTTCTCGATGAAAAGTACTGCGCACGATACTCTTAGCGTTTGAATCATGAGGCCACTCTTAAAAGTCCCAAAGGGACGAAACCCCTTCTTGAATATCAAGGAGTTACAGAAGAGTCCCGAAAGGATGACGGGAAATATTGGGCTTTTTAAAGTGGACGTGATCATTAAATGGCCCAAATAAACTAACGTCTGCCGCATCTGTAACTCCTGCGCTCAACCTTTGGTCGCTCTGCTTACAGAGAACTCCGCAACTTCCGTAACACCAAATTCTTGCTTTATATAATACCCTCTCGTTCGGAAATGCTCAAATAAATTTGGCATTTCGCTCACTTATTCGTACCTTTAAATAAGGCACTCCCGTTCGGAAATGCTCAAATAAATTTGGCATTTCGCTCACTTATTCGTACCTTTGCAAGGAAACAAACACCAAGAGAATACACGATATGAAGACAGCCATCATGAAGAACGTCATCACAGGAAAGAAAACCCGCGTCCATCTGACGCAGGAACATCCCGCCGTGCAGTGTGGAATTGCCGTGTGGGTTGATGACGAGGGGCGCGCCTATTTTCCAGAGGACGTGCAGAATCCTTTCTACGAACTGAGGAACGTTGAGGGCGAATGAAACGTTACGATGAACGGCAGCTGGAGGTGATCAACGCCATGGGCGGCTATCATCTGGTGCTGGCAGCGCCCGGTTGCGGAAAGACCGAGGTGCTGGCAGAGCGCATCCGCCGTGCCGCAGCGCGCGGCGTGGACTTTGCCGACATGCTTTGCCTGACGTTTACCAACCGTGCTGCACGCGCCATGACAGAGCGAATAGCCGCCACCGATGGCTTGCAGCGCGAACAGACCGACAGCCTATATGTGGGCAACATTCACCGTTTCTGCGCCCGACTGCTGTTTGAGCAGGGCGTGGTGCCGGCAGAAACCGCCATCATCGACGAAGACGACAGCATCAGTATTCTGACGGACATCATGGGCGAGGACGAGGAGAAGGTCATTCCTAACAGTCGCCTGCGCCACCGCTATAGCGAAGTCGTGAACCTCTCGCACTTCATGCACCAGTATGCCACCGGTTATCCGCGCGAGCTCATCGTGCACAAGGAAAGCGTCGATGTGAAGGCGCTGCGAGCCATGTGCGACATTCTCAAAAGGCCGTACACACGGCAAGGCATCGCACAGCTGTATGCCGACATCGACGACGTGGGCGGGCTCAAGGAACTGACGCAGCGCAGCGATACGCATGAGCTGGTGCTGCGCATGATGGCCGCGCACAGGTATGAGCGCTACAAGCAGCAGCACGACCTGATGGACTTTGAGGACCTGTTGCTCAAGGTCTACGAACTGCCCGACACCCTGTTGTATAAGTACCACTGGATTCAGGTGGACGAGGTGCAGGACCTCAACCCCTTACAGCTGCAACTCATAGACCGTTTCACGGCCAGTGAGGCATTCACCGTGATGTATCTGGGCGACCAGCAGCAGTCCATCTTCTCGTTCATGGGCGCACAGGTGGATGCCCTCGGCCAGTTGCGCACACGGTGCCCCGACGAAAACATACACCACCTCTATCAGAACTACAGGTCGCCGCGCTACCTGCTCGACATATACAATACCTATGGAAACCTCGTGCTCGGCATTGACAAGGCACTATTGCCCCACCCCACCAACACCCAACACCCATCACCCAACAGTCTGCAGATACTGATGAGTCAGAACAGCATCGACGAGCACGCCGACGTGGCGCGCTTCGTGCAGCGACTGGCACGTGAGCATGAGCACGAAACCACCGCCATCATCGTGAGCTATAACGCCGAGGCCGACGAACTGAGCTCGGCGCTGAAAGGGGTAGGGGTGCCGCATTTCAAGGTTTCGGGGCGAGACCTCTTTGCCGAACCCGACGTGAAACTGCTGCTGGCGCACTTGAACGTGGTGTACAACGAACGGAGCTTTCTCGACTGGGCACGCCTGTTCGTGGGGATGAAGGCCATCAGCAGTCATGCACCAGCACGCGCCTTTGTGAGGCGGATGATGGACATCGGGCTGCTGCCCAACGACTTCCTGCACGACAGCGCGACGACCGAACTGCGCCGCTTCATGAAATGCTACGATGAAGGCGACCTCGTGGTGTTTGATACCGAGACAACGGGACTGAATGTGTTTGAAGACGACATCATCCAGATAGCAGCCGTGCGACTGAGACAGGGACAGCTGGTGGGCGAGCCGTTCAACGTGTTCCTGCAGACCAGCCGGCCCATTCCGCCCATGCTGGGCACTGTGCCCAACCCCATGGTGGAGGAGTACGCGCGACATGAACACCTGTCGCCAGCCGAGGGACTGAGCCGTTTCCTGGACTATGCCCAGGGCGCAACGCTGCTGGCCCACAATGCATCCTTCGATATGCACATACTGGAAAGCAATATTGAGAACCTCCCCCAGCCCCTCCGAAGGAGGGGAGTGCATTGCGGGTATGTTCAGGCTACTGAGCTCCCCTCCTTCGGAGGGGCTGGGGGAGGTCTCGATTCCCTGCGCATCGCCCAGCTCATCTACCCAAGGCTGAAGAGCCATAAGCTGAAAGACCTGTTGCAGACACTCCATCTGGAGGGGCAGAACTCGCATCTGGCCGACGACGACATCATGGCTACCGTGAGCCTGGTGCGCCATTGCCGTGAAGCGGCAGAGCGGCTGCTGCCACAGCAGGATGCGTTTATCGCCCAGCACAGGCATACACTGCAGAAGTTCAAGGTGGCCTACCATGAGGTGTATGCCCACACGCGGCAGATGCTCTACCGACGTTTTGCCGCCGACGAGCCGCCAGCACTGGTCACAGAAATGGCCTACGCCTACCACCAATGGCTCGAGGCAGGGCTCGTGAGACACATTGAGAAGATGTCGTATCTGATGGCCTATTTGGCCGAAGACGTCGTGCTGCCACACGAACGTTCGCTCTATGAGCAGCTGCAAGGGCACCTCACCGACATCAATACCTACAAGGAGAGCGACCTGTGCGGCAGCCGCAGCATGACCGAGCGGGTGTTTGTGTCGACCGTGCACAAGGCAAAGGGGTTGGAGTTTGACAATGTGGTGGTCTTCGACTGCACCGATGCCAACTATCCGGGCTATTTTGCGCGGCAGACGCCACAGGGACTCGAGGAGGAAAGACGTCGCTTCTATGTGGCGCTGAGTCGTGCGCGGCAGCGCCTGTTTCTCACATGGAGCCCGCAGAAAATCACACAATATGGCCGCGTGTTTCAGACGCAGCTGTCGCCTTTTACCGTACCCATACAGCGTTTTTTCCTCATGCAAGGGTTCTAAATGGAAAAAATGTCGTATCTTTGCAGTCTGATAGTAAATGACAAATAACACAATAAAGCAATGAAAATCATCAAGAAACTGGCCATGACCTCGTTGTTTGCAGGTCTGGCCGTGACAGCAACAGCCCAGCAGAGCGTGGGTGCGGGCAATCTGGCAGGCCTCTCGGAACTCGATTCCCTGTCGTATGCCATCGGCATAGCTCAGGCACAAGGGCTCAAGGAGTATGCAACAGAGAGCCTGGACGTGGACATGGACCGCTTCCTCGAAGACTTCATCAGTGGCTTAAAAGAAGCCGTGCGCATAGCTAAAGGCACAAGCCAGCATGCCAGAGTCAGCGGAGAGATGGTAGGAATGCAGGTGGGACAGTCGATGGTGAATCAGATCAACACCGCCTTTTTTGACTCCGACAGCACGAAAAGCATCTCGATTGACCTGATGGTGAAGGCCATGTGCGACGTGCTCAATGGCAAAACGCTGATGGACGCAGAGAAAGCCGAAGAGTTCGCTGAGAAGAAAATGACCTCGATAAGAATGGAACGCATGCTGGCAAAGTATGGAGACAACAAGAAGGCTGGCGAGGAATTCCTTCGGAAGAATGCCAAGAAAAAGGGCGTGAAGAAGCTGGAAGACGGCGTGCAGTACAAGGTGCTGAAGGCCGGAAATGGCCCCATGCCGAAAGAAGAGGACAGAGTTCGCGTGCACTATGAGGGAAGGACAATCGACGGAAACGTCTTCGACAGCTCATACGAGCGTGATGAGCCTGCCACATTTGAGCTGACCGACGTGGTGAGAGGCTTCGCAATAGGCCTCGAACACATGCCTGTGGGCAGCATCTGGGAGGTGTATATTCCGCAGGAACAGGCTTACGGAGAGAGGGAGGCAGGCGACATTAAGCCCTTCTCGACGCTCATATTCAAGGTTGAACTGTTGGAAATCAACCCCGAGGAGAGTGACGAAGAGGAAGAAGAAGTCGAAGAATGAGCTTGCTGACTTTTCTGAAAAACTGGACGCTGCCCGTGGCCATCGCCGTGGGTAGCGTCTGTTATCTGACGTTTCTGTGGGTGCCGGCCCTCGACCAGCTGGGCGACCGCCTGGGAGCAATCATCAATGTCATCTTTCCCATGGCGGTGTTCAGCACGCTGTTCGTGACGTTCTGCAAGGTGGATTTCCACCAGATGCGACCCCACCGCTGGCATGTCGGCGTGCTCGTGGCGCAGCTGGTGCTCGTGGCTGCCAACGTGGCCGTCATCCTGTGGTGTCGCGACAATGCCATGCAGAAGACGCTTTGGGAGGCCGTGCTCACATGCGTCATCGCCCCGTCTGCCGCCGCTGCCCCCGTGGTGACAGGAAAACTGGGTGGCAATATCTCAACCATGTCGGCCTTCACCGTCATTTCCTCGTTCGCGTCGGCGCTGATGATTCCGTTTGTGTTCCCATTGCTCGAGCAGACTGCCCATGTCAGCTTCTGGGCTGCCTTCCTCATCATACTGGAGAAGGTGGCGCTGGTGCTGGTGCTCCCCCTCGTTCTGGGCTGGTCGGTTCAGCATCTGGGACCCTTTGTCAAGCCTGTTGGACGCTTCCACAAGAGCATCGTGTCGATGCCTAACCTCAGCTTCTACTGCTGGGCCTTCTCGCTTTCCATCACCTCGGGCATCACTGTGAAGAACATTGTTCACAGCGGAGCCTCTGCCATTTTGCTGATGGCTATCGCACTGCTGACGCTTTTGCTCTGCTTTGTTCAGTTTGGTGTGGGCCGTGGTATAGGCCACCGCCTCGGCGAGCACATCAATAGCGGGCAGGCATTGTTCCAGAAAAATACCGCACTGGCTATCTGGGTGGCCTACATGTATCTGAATCCCGTGGCGTCGGTTGGCGCCGGCTGCTACGTGCTCTGGCAAAATCTCATTAACTCTATGGAGCTCTGGGCCTACCGAAAAGGTCATCCGGCGGGGTAGGCTCAGTGTGGTCGGGATTCGTATCCTCGTTTTTCCTTTCCCTTTTCTTCTTTTTCTCCCTCACAGGTCGCCATACATGGGCACCTCCTGCAGGAAATGGTAGGTCTGCGTGTCGTAGTCCATCTTGCAGCAGATGTGCTGCATGCCATTGGAAACCGTCAGATAGGGGACGCGCAGCAGCAGGTTGTAGGCCGATATCTGGTCGAAGACCCGCTGCGTGAGCGCCACTGTTGGGGCTTTGTATTCGATAATCATCTGCGGCTGCAGTTCCCTATTATATAATAAGGTGTCGCAACGCAGGTGCTTGTCGCCGACGCGCAGCTGCACCTCGTTGGCCATCAGACCCGCCGGATAGCTGCGGTGGTCGATGAGGAAATGGACAAAATGCTGCCGCACCCATTCCTCGGGCGTCAGGGCCACATGGCGGCCGCGAAGGTCGTCGAAAATGGTGAGACGGCCATTACGCTGCGCTACTTTTATTTCATATTGGGGCAGGTTTAAAGGCTGCATTTGTTTTGTGGTTTGCAAAAAATAAAGTAATTTTGCAGCAAAATTACAAATTATTATCGTAATCCCCAAAACTTATGGCGGAAAAGAAGGCAACAGGAACCACGTTCGACACGGTGATGCACGACCTCAGGGCGGGCATTTTCGCCCCTGTCTACGTACTTATGGGCGAGGAATCCTACTATATCGACCTGGTGACAGACTATATTGCCGAACATGCCCTAAGGGAAGAGGAGCGCGATTTCAACCAGACCGTCGTCTTCGGAGCGGATGTCAACGCCGGACAGGTGGCTGACATGGCTCGACGCTACCCCATGATGGCTGAGCGACAGGTGGTGATAGTGAAGGAGGCGCAGAACATCAAGAACTGGGAAAGGCTGGAAAGCTATTTGGAAAAACCGCAGCCGTCCACCGTCCTGGTTATTGCCTACAAGAATGGAAAGATCGATGGCAGAAAAAAAATACTGACCATTGCGCAAAAGGCAGGAGTGGTGTTCGAGAGCAAGAAAAAGCGAGACTATGAGCTGCCTTCGTTCATCGAAGCCCACTTGCGTGAGAAAGGATGCACCATAGACAACAAGTCGGCACAAATGATTGCCGAACATATCGGAGCTGACCTGAGCCGTCTGGCATCGGAACTCGACAAGGTGGTGTTGTCAATGTCGGAGAACGAACCGAAAAAAGTGACACCCGAGATTGTGGAAAGACAAATCGGAGTGAGCAAGGATTTCAACGGTTTCGAGCTCAGAAGTGCCATCGCCGAGAGAAGTGTTGTCAAGGCCAATCGCATCATTAACTACTTCGACAAGAACCCGAAGTCGGGGAGTGCCTTCATGTTGATACCTGTTTTATTCACTTATTTTCAGAACCTGATGCTCGCCTTCTACGCACCGAACAAGACAAACGAGAATGATCTGGCACAGTGGTTGGACCTCCGGTCGGGGTGGGCTGCCAGGGAATACATGCTTGGCATGAGAAATTACTCAGGCATGAAGGTCATGCAGATTATCGGAAAGATTCGCGAGACAGATGCCAAAAGTAAGGGTCTGGACAACCCAAATACCAGCATTGGAGAGCTGATGAAGGAGTTGGTTTTCTTCATTTTGCACTAAAAATCCCCGTTTTTTACTCTTTTTTCGCGAAAAATCCGAATTTTTCGTGCACAAAAAAATAGGGTTAAACTCCTGTAAAATAGGGTAGTTAGCCCAAAAACATCCCTCTGAGAATTGAAAATTTTCAACTTTACGAGCAGGATTTCAGAATTTTTCAACCACGCGTTTTTTGCCTCAATTTTCGCTCCCCGAGTTTTGCGTTAACATTCATTGTGAGTTTTGTTTTGCAAATTTACAAAACAAAACTACGCAAAACAACTTGCATGCTTTTGAATTTTAAACCATAAATTCAGAAAACAAAACATAAAACCACTTAACAAGTGGTGTGTTTGAAAACCAAAACATTTGAATTTAAATACACAAACACATATTTATACAACCACATCTAAACAACAATAACTAACTAAAAACCAATCAGTTATGCGGTTTGCTCGCATTTTTATGGCTGAAAATCGGCGGTTTTGGAAACCTGAACCATGCATAAACCTCCTAAAAGACAGAGTTTAGACATAAATAACACATTTAGAACCAGTTTTTTATCTAAAACCCCTGTAGAAAGCTTTTGGTGTACTTTTGAGGTCTAAATTTAGATTTGTATTTCTAAAAGCAGTGTTGCGGTGTTTTGAGTTTTGAAGTTTAAACTTTTAAATTTGAAAATTAACCATTTTAAAACAAAAATTTCTCTCAGGAAAGTTGTGAGTTCAAAATTTTTGCTTTACCTTTGTAAATCGAAAAATAAACGGCCAAAAGTGGCCAAAAATAGCACTAAACGCTATGAAGGATAGAATAAGACAGATCATGGAGAGTCAACATATGACTCAAAAAACGTTCGCCGGGTTCATCGGAATGTCCGAGGGATCATTGAGCAGTATCTTCAATGGACGCACCCGTCCGACACTCAACATCGTCGA
Organism: Prevotella sp.; assembly: GCA_017509155.1. GTDB lineage: Bacteria > Bacteroidota > Bacteroidia > Bacteroidales > Bacteroidaceae > Prevotella. Next base: position 9,697 of record JAFWQE010000129.1, on the reverse strand, counting down.
GGCCATCAAGAACAAGGTGCCAGCTATCAACACCGACTGGCTGATGTTTGGAAAGGGCAAGATGTATGACGACGAAAAAGATGCAGCTGAAGACACAGCTCCACAAGCCGACACTGGTAGTCAGCAGAACCCGATGCTAATTTTTGATGACCCCACACCAGCCCCCTATCCCACCACTGCTGCCGACCCTCGAGGCCAGCAGCCTCAGGCAAGACCGTTGAGGGGTGTGACCAGGCCCGACTTGACCATCGTCGAGAAGCCCAGACGTCAGATAACCGAGATCCGGGTTTTCTTTGATGACCAGACCTGGGAGTCTTTTGTGCCTAAGAAACAATGACGGGAAAATATCCGACTTTCACAAATTGCGGTTTTTAGTTTGCTAATAACAATCATTTAGTGTGATGCATTCAGGCAGCCAAAGTGCTGCTTGGATGCATCGTTTTTTTTGTTTCGCGCAGCGCGTACATATTATTATTAATTCAAGTTTCGCATTCGCTCAACTTCTTGGAGTTCAGGAGTTCTCTGCAAGCAGAGCGTCCAAGGCCTGATGCCCTTGGCCGAGCGCAGGAGTTACAGGAGTTACAGACGATAGTGCTGAAGGCTCTCTTTGCGTCAGTTTACAGGGGTTAGAAGTATTGTCTGAACTCCTGTAACTCCTGTAACTCCTGAACTCCATCAACTTGCGAAAGTTGAGTTATTAATGAGTCCAAGGAGTTCTCTGCAAGCAGAGCGTCCAAGGTCTGACGCCCTTGGCCGAGCGCAGAAGTTACAGAATTTCCAGATGATAGTCCTATCTCCGATGTCATGCCTCGGCAAGTACTGACTCTTGGTCCCTGCTGTCTTCCTTTTTTGCCACTTTTGTGGCTTTTGCGGCATCAATTTGTCTGAAAAACCTGCTTTTTGATAACGAAAATGCGTAATATTTGTTGTTTTTGTTGCACAAGTGAAAAATAATGCGTAAGTTTGCAGCATCTTAGAAGTAAACACACTCACAACAGAACTGAAAACCAAGAATTTAAGCAATAAAATGATTTGGAATCCGAACAAAGAATGCATGAGCCGCGACGAAATGAGCGCTCTTCAGGGTAAAAGGCTTCACAAAATCGTGAAGTATGTCTATCACAATGTGCCGTTCTACCGCCACAAACTTCAGGAACTGGACATCCGCCCGGACGACATCCAGACCATTGAAGACATCCATAAGCTGCCCTTCACCACGAAGAAGGACCTGCGCGACAACTATCCGTTTGGCCTTCAGGCAGCCCCTCAGAGCGAGATTATCCGCATTCATGCCTCCTCGGGAACCACTGGTAACCCCACCATTGTAGGCTATACACGCAAGGACGTCGGCGTATGGAGCGAGTGCATGGCGCGCTGTCTGACCTCCTACGGCATCACCCGCGACGACATTTTCTCCGTGAGCTACGGCTACGGACTGTTCACCGGCGGACTGGGTGCCCACTACGGCGTGGAGCATATCGGTGCCTCTGTGGTGCCTGCCTCGACGGGAAACACCGAGAAACACCTCAAACTCATCCGCGACCTGGGCGTCACGGGCATTGCCTGCACGCCGTCATACGCCCTCTATCTTGCCGAGACCATGGAAAAGATGGGCATCACCAAGGAGCAGATCAAGCTGCGCATCGGCGCCTTCGGTACCGAACCCTGGACCGAGAATATGCGAGCCGAGATAGAGGAACGCCTCGGACTGAAGGGCTACAATCTGTATGGCCTGAGCGAGGTGATGGGTCCCAGCGTGAGCTACGAGTGCCAGATGCAGCATGGCTCTCACATCTGTGAAGACCACTTCTATCCCGAAATCATCAACCCTGTTACGCTGGAACCGCTGCCCGCAGGCCAGACCGGCGAGCTCGTATTCACCACGCTTACCAAGGAGGGAATGCCCGTTTTGCGCTACCGCACCCGCGACCTCTGCTCGCTCCTTCCCGGACAATGCGATTGCGGCCGCACCGCCGTGCGCATGAGCCGCATACAGGGCCGCTCCGACGACATGCTCATCATCCGCGGTATCAACGTCTTCCCGTCGCAGGTGGAGAGCGTGGTGCTCAGCATGAAGGAGTTTGCCCCACGCTACATGCTCGTCGTGGACCGCGTGAACAACCTCGACACTCTGCAGGTGCAGGTGGAGCTGCGCCAGGAGTATTTCAACGCCACCATGGACACTCCCGCAGCCATCTCCGAACTCGAAAAGCGTCTCGGCTCGAAGCTGAAGAGCGTGCTCAGCATTGCTGCCAAGGTGCAGCTCAAGGCGCCCAACACCATTGAGCGCAGTCAGGGAAAGAGTGCCCACGTCATCGACAAGCGAAAACTGTAATCAAACCGCGCTGGCCTGCGACGACGGGTCTTCCCGATGGTCGGGGCGAGCCAAGAAAAAACCATAAACAATCAAAAGAAAATGGAGTATTCCAACTATCTGAATCCCGAGAAAGAAACGATGTCGCGCGATGCGCTTGAGGCCCTCCAGCTGGAGCGTCTTCAGCAAACCGTGCGCCACTGCATGAACGCTGAGTTCTACCGTAAGCGCTTTGCCGAGCTGGGCATCACGCCCGACGACATCCGCACGCTCGACGATGTGCGCCGTCTGCCCTTCACATCGAAGGAAGACCTGCGCGAAAACTACCCCTTCGGCCTTGCCTGTGTGCCGCTGAAGGAATGCACGCGCCTCCACTCGTCGAGTGGAACCACGGGCAACCCCACCGTCGTTCTCCACACGAAGAAAGACCTCGATGAGTGGGCCGAAGCCGTGGCCCGCTGCCTGTGGATGGTGGGTTCCCGTCCTGAGGACGTGTTCCAGAACTCCGCCGGCTACGGTATGTTCACTGCCGGTCTGGGCTTCCAGTACGGCGCCGAGCGTGTGGGCATGCTCACCGTTCCTGCAGCCGCCGGCAACACCACCCGTCAGATCAAGTTCATCAAGGACTTCGGAACCACCGTGCTCCACGCCATTCCCTCTTATGCCTCGCGCATCTTCGAGGTGATGAACGAAGAGGGCGTGGACCCGCGCAAGGACACCAAGCTGCGCATTCTCTGCATCGGTGCCGAGCCCCACAGCGAGGAGCAGCGCAAGCGCATTGAGGACAACCTCGGCGTGAAGGCCTACAACAGCTACGGCATCTCCGAGATGATGGGCCCCGGCGTGGCCTTCGAGTGCCCCGAGCAGAACGGACTGCACATCTGGGAAGACTATTTCATCGTCGAGATCATCGACCCCGTGACGCTGGAGCCTGTCCCCGATGGCGAGCTCGGCGAGCTGGTCATCACCACCATCAACCGCGAGGCCATGCCCCTGTTGCGCTACCGCACCCGCGACCTCACGCGCTTCCTCCCCGGCGAATGCCCATGCGGACGCCACCACCGCCGTCTGGCCCGCCTGCAGGGACGCTCCGACGACATGATCATCCTCAAGGGCGTGAACATCTTCCCCATCCAGGTGGAGAAAATCTTGCTGAAGTTCAAGCAGCTCAGCACCGACTATCTCATCACCCTCGAGACCAAGGAGAACGGCGACTTCATGACCATCGACGTGGAGCTGAACAGCCTCTTCACCGACGACTTCCCGCAGCTGCGCCAGCTCGAGCGCGACATCACGCGTCAGCTGAAGGACGAAATACTCGTCACGCCGAAGGTGCGACTGGTGCCCAAAGGCACGCTGAAGACCTCCGACGAGAAGAAAGCCGTGCGTGTGAACGACCTGCGCAAGCTCTTCTAATCACATTTCACGAACAGAATTGAGAACCCACCCCTGCCCCTCCCCAAGGGAGAGAGGTGAACCCCACCCCTGCCCCTCCCCAAGGGAGGGGGTCTGCAGAGAGGTGATCTCATCCACCTTGACAGGGAGGGCGGGGGAGGTTCTTGAAGCGGAAGAAGTGTTCTCTCACCTCTCACCTCTTACCACTCACCTCTAAAGGACGAGCAATGCGAAACCAAGAATAACATTATAAACACCCTAAAAATCCCAGTTGAATATGACAATCCATCAGCTATCTATTTTCATCGAAAACCGCGCCGGAACGCTGGTCAACGTGCTGAAACTGCTCAAGCAGTCTAACATTCAGATCATTGCTTCCACCATTGCCGATACGGCCGAGTATGGCATCTACCGCCTCATCTGCAGCGAGCCCATGCGTGCCTACAAGGAGCTCCAGGAGTCGGGTGTGGCCGTTGCCCTGAGCGACGTCTTCGCCATCGAGCTCGACGACCAGCCGGGCCGTGCTGCCGATGCCATCGAAGTGTTCAGCAATGCCGGCATCGCACTCACCTACATGTATTCGTTCCTCTTCAACGGCAAGGGCATCCTCATCTTCCGCACCGACGATGCCGAGCTGGCCCGCAAGACGATTGAGGACAACCACCTGAGCTACATCACCGAGGGATCGTTGCAGAAGCTGAGTTAAAGGCTCAGCCACTCAACAACCTTATGTAAAGGAGTCGCAGAAGCCGTGCCATAGGTTGTACGGCCAAAGGCAGAGCGCAGGAGTCGCAGACGATGCTTTTTCCCAATGCAATATCGTCTGCCACTCCTGCCGTTCTTTCATTACCTCAGCTTCAGGAAGTTGAGCTCGGAGTGTAGAAGTCTGGGGGTTAGGAGCTTAGCTTATTCTCGCCGAGTTTGCGGAGTCTCGCCGATTCTTTCATTTCGCATGCGAGAGTCCTCTGCGAAACTCCGCTTACTCCGCGTGAATGATCTCTCGCCGAGTTTGCAGAGTCTCGCCGAGCCTTTCATTTCGCATGCGAGAGTCCTCTGCGAAACTCCGCTTACTCAGCGTGAATGATCTCTCGCCGAGTTTGCTGAGTCTCGCCGAGTCTTTCATTTCGCATGCGAGAATCCTCTGCGAAACTCCGCTTACTCAGCGTGAATGGTCTCTCGCCGAGTTTGCTGAGTCTCGCCGTGTCTTTCATTTCGCATGCGAGAGTCCTCTGCGAAACTCCGCTTACTCAGCGTGAATGATCTCTCGCCGAGTTTGCTGAGTCTCGCCGAGTCTTTCATTACACATGCGCTAATCCTCTGCGAGACTCTGCTTACTCAGCGTGAATGATCTCTCGCCGAGTTTGCGGAGTCTCGCCGAGTCTTTCATTTCGCATGCGAGATTCCTCCGCGAAACTCTGCTTACTCAGGGTGAATGATCTCTCGCCGAGTTTGCGGAGTCTCGCCGAGTCTTTCATGACACATGCGCTAATCCTCAGCGAGACTCTGCTTACTCAGCGTGAATCAGCCACTCATTACCGCCATCATCATTCGTCAACATAGGCGTTTCACCAACGCAGGATATCAGCGAAAAAGCGCCAATATGGCAGGACTAGACCACCAGTTTTGCACTGGTTTTCTGGCAAAATGCAGAAACAATTCCATTGGTTTTGTTCGTCAATTCCATTGATATCGTTGAACGATTCCATTGATATCGTTGAACGATTCCATTGGTTTTGTTTCGTTTATCTGCCGTCTTTATTCCATTTATTTACCGTTTTTATTTCATTTATTTGGCGTCTTTATTTCATTTATTCGCCATCTTCATGGTTCTTTTTCAGCAGCCTTGTCTCGGAGCGCGGGCATCCTTGCTCACCGTGACCGCTCGTTAGCCCTTTTTCTTTTGTGCCAATTTGCGGACTGAAACGCCGTTGCGTCCCCATTTTGGCGAGATCTCAGACATTAACGGGCATCGATAACATTTTTTAACGGCAAAACATTTGAACTTAACGGATTATTTCATATTTTTGCAATGTTTTAAAGAAACAAGAACATTCCTAGTAACTCTTTCAACGTCAACTACCAACTCTAATAACATGACAAGTATGAAAAAAAAGATTATTACAACCATCATCACCATGCTGGCCATTGTCAGCATGGCGCAAGCTGGCACCAGCTATGGCTTCAGTGTGGGTGGTGTCGCCATCACGTCGGACAACTACCAGAGCATTACCACCAACGTGACGAGCGGCTATGTGAGTTTCGACCCGCAGACAGCGACACTTACGCTGAACAATGCCGTCATCGACACACGTCCCCTTGTGATGACCGACAATAACCAACGGTCAGCCATCACATTCTCTCCATCCCATTTCAAACGATTCAAGGTGAAACTCATCGGTAGCAACAGCCTGTTAGGTTGCCCCAGGGCACTTGCTCTGAACAATGGTGTTACCGTCGTGATAGACGGACCTGGCAGTATGCAAGTCATGGCGTGTATATTAGGGAATATGGGCATGACCAGCCCTTACAGCATTTACTTGGGATTCAACAGCAATCTTCAGCTGCGCAATGTAGGCTGGTTCGACATTTTCTCCTTGAATGCGAATTCCGGAAGCTCTTTAACTGTCATCTACTCTGCAGGTCATTTCCTGCAAAATCCTTCAGGACTCTCAGAGATGTACCTGATTGGCACGCGGTTCACCAACCCAGGCGTCGTCTTCGAAGGCGGTTATTTCATGGATGGTAACGGCAATGTCTTAAGTGATGCCACGGTGGTTCGCGACATTAGGTTTGACTTCAACAAGGACAACGCCCTCAACGACACTGACATCGATGCCTGGGTAGACAACAAGCTGGGATTCGCTACCATTCCCGTTAACATGGACGATTATGACGTCAACTCTGACGGCAATCTCTCTGTTACCGACGTACTGCTGTTCCGCAGCTACAAGGACAACATCATCGGGATTCCCTGGCGCAATTTCTTCATGTTGAAGTATTTAGAAGCCGACCAGAATTTCCTCGCGGGTGTTGACCATCCTTTCATGTACAGCAACCACACGACAGAGACATGGGCTTTGGTCGACATCTTCGAGCTGCCCAACGGAGTCCTCGACGATGCCGATGCCTCCCACTTCTCCTGCTGGTCATCCAACTATGACGTTGCCGAGGCCTCGGTGGTACCCATCACCGTGTGGGACAATCTGCCTTCCTACGGTTTCCGCGTCACAGCGAAAAAGAGCGGCACAGCCATCATCACCGTCTACTACAACGACAATAACGGCAACAAGCTGAATTGGCAAGTGCCCGTGAGTTTCTACACTCAGAGCGAGCGCCTTGCCTCCAACGACAAATTGTATGCCGCGAAGATAATCGACGACGAAATCTGGGATTTGCCTCTGGAGCATCAGATGACGGTTCCCGTTGGCACCACCATGAAACTCACCATCGACAGAGATGCCGTCGACCGATACGGTATCAACACACGCAAGTCGCGCATCGCCTGCACGACATGGGAAGTCAGTGGCAACGACAAGGTCACGCTTACGAAAACCGAAAATGGGTACGTGGAGGTCGAAGTGGGCGGTGCAGGACCGTTCACCATCACCGCCAAAGATGCCGGCAATAACCAGCGCTCTGCCACGTTCAAGGCCAGAGATGTTTACACTATCTCCGAAAGGACCGTCTTCAAGAACAGGGAAGTCTTTTTCAGTACGCCTGCTGCCAAAACGAGTCCGAATATGGGAAAAGCAAATGTAGTCAGAATTAAAAAGATGATTACACATAACGGCAAGGTGTGGACAGCCGTGAACCATTACAAAAATTGCAGATCTAGTCCCGTTGGAAACAGGTCGTGGGATAATTACCAAGCCCCCGTCTATGCTCAGGTTTTCTGCAACAATGAGCTCTTCTATGAAATGGTGGATTCCTACGTGGAGGATATCACTGTCTGTGAAAGGGTCGGCGAAAATAGCAAGGTGATTATTGTAGGAAAAAGATATGACCCGAACATTGAATTTGGAGAAGAAAGCAGTGCTTCGCACGGAATTGATTGTTCATTGAGACTGTCTGCATTCTATGTAGCCATCGATGAGATAACATACGCAAGAAAGGAGGCGTTCAATCCTCTCGGTAATAACTATGAAAGCTGTATTAACAAAGTAGTTTGTGACCATTCATCCGGCAACGACATCTGCTTCCTCGGAACAGCCACACGGAAACACACTGAATATGAATTGTTCTGGTCAGGCACCTGCTATCCGCAAGACTGGTTCTTTATCCGATATGACTACTCCTTCAATATCATAAAGGAAGCTCAGAAACGTAAGGACAACGGCAGTTGGACCTATCAAGTCAAGGACATGACAATGGCTAAAAACAAGATTGTCGGCGTCATTGATCGGTGTCATTATTCCCCCGTGTGGGGTTATGGTATGTGGACGGACGATGGAGAATCCGATTACAGGTTGTTCTACGATTTCTATGATTACGAAGATGGAGGGAGCGTGTCTCTCAATGAGACATTGACAAATGGTGAACATACACGCTATGATTTTGGAAACGCCTCTTCCTCTTCAGACGGTCGGCCACTTTATTTTACTTACAGTAAGGAGCCGTATGTCTACAGATGCGATGACGATTTCCTGTACCATGAGTCTGTCTATAACAATTCTGACATCAAGTCTTTCATTCAAATTAAAATGATATACAACTCATCTGCAGTCAACGATCCCGACGAACTGTTTATACTCGCCAGAATGAAAGATGGCAAGATGACTCTTATCAGCGATCTCGGTGAGATAAGATATGGTGATAAAAATCTTTATGGCTTCGATGTCATGGACCAATAATGTGAGCAAGTCAGCAAATCCTCAATTTAAAAAAGCAACTACAATGAAAAGACAGATAGTATTAGCATTGGTCATGGCAGCCACGCTGACCTCCAATGCACAGGCAGTAGCCGTAACACCAGCAGACTACATCGGTGTTCATCTTGAGGCATACGAAACCACCACCACCGCCCTGAAGTTGGGCGTCGATGTCGAAAACGACAGTTGGACTTTCTCGACTTATGGTTGGGACAACTCCATCTACATCAGTGGGGTGAGCTTCGACATGGATTTACCGCCATTCGCGTCCATCACATCACAAGAGTCCTCGTCGTTAGACGCGCTCATCGTCAGAAGGTACAGTTCCCTCTTATACTCAAACCGCTGGTTTGTCTGCTGGTACACCAAAACGATGTCGTATGATAGTGATTTCCATTTGGCCACACTCACCATCGAAGGCTGGGGGCAGAATGAGAATGGCACGTATGAAATCGTCGTCAGCAACATCGACATGGCAGAGAACAGGAACAGTAGTGGCGTGAATTCCTACCGCAAACCAGGCTTTACCTACCAGTTCGAACTCAAGGACGGTATAGGGCAGGAACCCTTCCCCACCGACATACAGGGCGTTGAAGACAAGGACGACAAACCTGCCGCTGTCAGCCCGAAAGGCATCTACACCCTGCAAGGCGTGAAGGTGGATAGGACACGGCCCGGAAACATCTACATCATTGACGGCAAGAAGGTGTTGGTGAAATAACCACATTCTCTGCAGAAAAGACTCCGGCCTTTGACTCCAAAGGGCCGGAGTTTTCGTACACATACCCAGAATAGTAAGACGTATTTAGCGGAAATAGCATTTTTTTTACTTTTTTTTGACGTTTCGTTTTTTTTTGTCTATCTTTGTCGCCAAAAGTTTTATTTAACGGAAAACTGTGAATTGAGAGGATGCGAGGAGGAGCTCCCAAGCACACGAGTATTTGATATCTGAAAGCTGAAAACCGAGAGAAACTTAAATAACTAAAGTTTCGCAAGTGATGGCACACCTGCATTATTTAACATAAAATAGGAATAAAAAAAGGCTTCAAAATTTGCTCAACTCACTGAAAATGAGTAACTTTACAATCGTCAAACAGTAAAGTGCAAACTTAGAAGCCGT
>JAFWQE010000128.1 GCA_017509155.1 Prevotella sp. | reverse complement strand
GCTGCCGATATTCCACCACCGTTCGTGCCTGGGCAACGAGTGCAAGGGCAACGATGGGCAGGATGTAGAGGGCGCGGAGCCACGAAAAGTGGTTTGGTATTCTATTTGTTTTCATCATGACTATTCGTTTTTTGATTGTTCGGGCGCTCATTCCGTTGGCCAGTTGACTGACAGGCAGCCCAATGGCCTTACGGATGAGCAATTGAATGTATTGGTCCGTATTGAACCCATGAGAGAGAACGGCCTGATCGGCTTCGCATTCGTGGAGGGCGCGCAGGTCTTGGCGCAGAAACCACACCACGGGATTGAACCATTGCAGGGCCGTGAGCACTTCAACGAGAACTACATCCAGACTGTGATGGCAGCGGATGTGTCCTCGCTCGTGGGCGAGAATAGCACCTCCATCCGTATGCGACGCGTAGTCAGACCGGTTCATGACTACGGTGCGCATCCAGCTGAAGGGAGCCACCGGCTCGTCGGTGATGGCCATCACCACCCCGTCGGCCAATGTTTGTTTCTCGCTATTGCTGATCAGTTTTTTCAAATTGAGGAACGACTTAACGACTATGCCCAAGCGGACGAGCATACCCCCGACAAGAACAACTGTCAGCAAGAGCATCAGTCGTGGGCCGTATTCAGACCAGAAAGAAACGGGGGGCTGTTGCAGGATTTCATTCCCTGCCATTTCAAAAGAAGTGGTAGCAACGGGAACTGCCTCGACATATTCGTGAACCGTGATGATGCAAAGCGGCAGGACAAACGAGAGAACTGCCGTCAGAAGCAAAACCATGCGGTTGAAGTGCACGAGCGATGTGCGTTCGAGCAGCAGGCGGTAGAACATGTAGAACACTATAAGGAGGGCCGCTACCTTTAGATCGTAAATGAGGAATGGGAGCATCTTTTAGGAGTAAAAAGTGAAGGAGCGTTGACTTTAGTCTTTCTTGAGAAGTGCCAGAAGGTCGTCGATTTCCTGCTGCGAGAGGTTTTCCTCCTCGGCAAAGAACGATACCAGCGAGCGGAACGAGCCACCGAAGAAGGTGTCGCGCACGTCACGCATATAAGAAGAGGTGTAGTCGCGGCGGCTTACCCTTGCCGAGAACAATTTCCCCTTCCCCACTTTCACAGCCTCGACGAAGCCTTTCTCGGTGAGTATCTTCAGGAATGTCAGCAACGTAGTCGTAGCCGGCTTGGGTTCAGGCATGCGATTCATGATGTCGTGGGATGTGCCTTGTGAGTCAGGCAGGCTCCACAACACGTTCATCACCTGCATCTCGCCCTTGGTCAATGTCTTTGTCTTATTCATCATTGCTTGTAGTTTTTGAGGTTCAACATTCTCATTCTAAACTTTTAGAACATTACGACTGCAAAGATATTCTAAAGTTTTAGAACTTCCAAACATTTCATTCTAAATCTTTAGAACGTTAAGTCTTTTTAACGAAAAAGCTGCTCTTTCATGCCTAAAACATTCCAGAGACAGGCTACAGACCTACGCTCATGCTACAAAGACTATGGCTTTATGCATCAAAAACAATGGCATAGTGGATCAAGAGAATTGACCTGGTTAAGCTAAACAAATGAGATTAGAGAACGAAAGACATGTAGTTGAGTGATGATAGCATTGAGTTATACCCATGATAGCATTGAGTTATATAGGTAAAAAGCATTGGGTTATACGCATAAAAGGAATGCTTTGAACGAAGCAAAGGCATCAAAAAAGAAGCACACCCGCCATAGAGACGAGTGTGCTAAGTATGTGTACTAATGTGTGAATGAGGGGGATGCACCTCATAAGAGGTTGCCTATGCTTACTTAGTCTTCGACTTGTCAGGCCCCCACTGACGATAACGAATCCAGACGTGCAGCCAGGCTCGGGCAATGGAGTCAACGGCATCTGCCATGAGCTTCGAGCTGTACTCCTCAAAACGCGCTGCAGCAGGCGTCTTCTTATATTCCGTCCATCCTCCATCGGCAAAGTCCTTCGGGAACATCTGGTAGGCCAACAAATAGGAATATTCGGTGACAGAACTCATGTAGTCCCACGTGCTGTAGTCGCTATGTCCCCAGTTATAGATGAACTTACGCGACAGGATTTTCTGTTCGACGAGTTCCATCAGACTGTTCATCTTGTCCGTTTTCAGAGGATAGCCATCTGGATCGTAGAAGAAGCGGTTGTTGTCTTCGTCGATGAAGTACGACTTCTTCACGCCATTCTCCCACTGGTTCTCAACTGCGCCGTGAATCTTGGCCAGCGAACGCGCGTCGCAATGCAGGGGCATGTGGGCATCGGCGATATAGTGGCTCATGATGAAGAAGCGCATCGCCATGTGGGTCGAGGAAGGTGAGATGGGATTGCCCTTCTCCTCCTTATACTGAATCTTGAAGTTATCAACGATGGTGTGTGCCATCGCATCGCAACGGTCGCAGAGATTACCTTTCACGATGGTGAACGGTTTTCCATAGAGAGCCGACTCCTCCATCATCAGATTGCGCACTTCCATCGT
>JAFWQE010000127.1 GCA_017509155.1 Prevotella sp. | reverse complement strand
GTGGTTATACATTAAAGAAAGTGTCAAAATAACATAAAGTCTCTTTAGAAGGCTGGTTTGTATGAGTTATAAGGCAGATAACGATGGGTTATCAGCCTGATTTGTATGAGATAGAAGGCCAGTTTCTTGGTAATTGTTGATAATTGTTGTATCTTTGCACAGAGTTATTGAAAATGCATCATGTTGAAAGTTAAAATAACAAAGAATAATTACCTGGCCGGCTTTGCTGCGGTCGTCATGATATTGGCACTCGTTCGCTGTATTCATCCCAAGATTGCCGAGGGAACTGGTAAGGAATTGGCTGGGGTGGAGTAAAAGGACTCGCTCTTGACTGAAAAGGCAAAGATTGAGAAGCAAGAAGCAAAGAATGAGAAGCAAGAAGCAAAGAATGAGAAGCAAGAGGCAAGAGAGTAGAACTGAGATACAAGAGAGTAGAACTGAGAAGCAAGAGGAGAAAGGACCAGTGATGTCATTGGCTCGTTCGAAGTTCATCAACAGCGACGGCTCTGTTGTCAAGCACAGAATCCTTAGCGTTCCGCATTACCTGGAGGCATTTCCCGACAGTCAGCCCGTACAGGAACGTGCTGCAGCCCGATGGGGCGTGAAACCGGTGAACAACCGCGAGGACGCCGAGGCGAGAAAGAAGGAACTGGTATATATGGGATCGTCACCTTATTATCATGTGGATGTACTGCACAGAAGTGTTCCTTATCTGGTTCCTAGAGCTGTCGTACTGCTCAGGAAAAACGGCAGATTTCTTCAACAAAAACGGCATATAAACGCAAGAAAAACGGCAGTTTGGCGAGACAAAACCAATGGAATGGCTGAACAAAACCAATGGAATGGTTGAACAAATCCATTGGAATCGTTTAACGAAATCAATGGTTTTGTCTCGCCAAACTGCCGTTTTTGCCGCTTGACTTTGGCGGTTTACGCAGGGAGCGCGGGCAACTTCGCCCGCAGAATCTGCTGTGCGGCGAGGTTGCCCGCGCTCCTGTTGCTGGATGGCGATGGCGTGTACGGCTCGGGGAACTGTTACCTTCGGCGCCTCGTAATGAGGTCGCTGTAGGCGTTGGCCATCTTATTCTGGTTGATGATGATGTCGCGATTGACGGGCCGGTCTGGGTCGTCGAGCGAGTGGGAGAGCAGCCATTCGTAGGTCTCTTTGAGGTAGAAGATGCGCGCGGGTGCACCGTGCGAGGCGCCGGGCAGCCAGTCGAAGCGCAGCCGCTTGTCGGCATTCTTGCTCTTCAGCAGGTTCACCACCTTCTGCGACTCCTTCACCGAAACGGCCCTGTCGCCCGTTCCGTGGATGATCCACAGCGGCAGTTCGCCCAGTCCGCTCTGGTCTTTCAGCGAGCATCCTCCGCACAGCGCCATGGCGGCCGCTATCTTGTGCGGGTAGGTGCCTGCAAAGGCCATGGTGCCGTAGCCGCCGAGACTCATGCCAAGCACACTCACGCGGGTGGTGTCCACGCGATACTGCTTCTTGGTCCACTCAAGGATGTCGTCGAGTTTCTTCGGACTCCACGCCCCGCCGGGGTTCTGCGGAGCCACCACGATGGCGGGAATCTTGCGCCCCATGCCTATCGCTGCCAGCGTTCCGTAGGTCTTCACGCGGCTGAGATTGTTGCCGCAGAGGCTCGCTCCGTGCAGGAAGAACACCACCGGGAACGGCTGTTCGTGTGCCAGATAGTCGTCGGGCAGGCTCACCCAGAACGGGTAGCCGCCGCTTTTCACGCCCTTGTGCGTGGTCTGAGTGATGACTTGCGCCTGCAAGGTGAGGGATGCGAGCGCTGCAAAGAGGAATATGGCGATGCGTTTCATTGGCGAATAGTGATGATGGGTTTTGTTTTCAGGCTTCTATATAGCTAAGTTACAGACCCCACCCCTGGCTCCTCCGCTTGAAGGGAGGGGAGTGGCTACCGCCGGAAAGCAAGCCGCAGGGCGCTCCCCTCCCTTCAAGGGGAGGAGCCAGGGGTGGGGTCTGTATTTGTTGCTATTCATGTTTGCTTTCGCTATGACGAAAAGTTTGCTGCAAAGGTACGGCTTTTTTTTCAGATTCGGCCATCATCGGCCGAAAAAGCGTTCGTTGTCTGGGCCGTCACCTGATGATGGCCGTCCATCCGCCGCCCGACGAGAGACTGACGCGCAGCTGGTCGGTGGCGGTCACCGTCTGCGTGGTATGGCGGTAGTCGCGCGCGTCTTTCATGGCGTTCACGCCGTCGGCAAAGATGCTGGCCTTGTGGGTTCCGCTGCCCAGGAACGACAGGCTGATGGTAAGCTGGCGCGGCGTCCAGTCGGTCATGGCGGCCACATACCATGTGGTGCCTTTCCTTCGTGCCACCACGGCATACTCGCCCAGCTTCCCGTCTATGGCGATGGTCTCGTCGAAAGTCGTCGGCACCTGTGCGATGAAGTCGGTGCATTCCTGCTCGCGCTCGTAGGCCGAGGGACTGTCGGCCAGCATCTGCAGGGGTGCTTCAAACAGCGTGTACATGGCCATCTGGTGAACTCGCGTGCCCTGGCTCATCGGGTTGTCGTTGTTGCCGAAGAAGTTGTTGCGCATGGCGTTGGTCATAGCGCCCGGCGTGTAGTCCATCGGTCCGCACAGCATGCGCAGATAGGGCGCGGTGACGTCGTAGCGCGGCTGGTTGTGTAGTGGTCCGTCGCCCACGCGAGGTTCCCATTTCGAGTTCTCCAGTCCCTTCACGCCCTCGAAGTTCAACACATTGGGAAAGGCCCTCTGAATGCCGAAAGGCTTCAGCCCATGCAGGTCGAGCAGCAGGTGGTTTCGTGCTGCGCAGTCGGCCAGTCTGTAGGCCGAGGCGATGACTTCCTGGTCATCGCGGTCGAAGAAGTCCACCTTGAAGCCCTTCACGCCGCGGCGCGCGTAGTGGCTCATCACCGCCTCGGCCTGGTCGTAGCCGTCGGTCGGGCGGTTGCCGATGAGGTTTCGCCAGCTCGACCACAGGATGATGCCCACGCCCTTCTGCTGTCCGTGGGCTATCAGGCGGTCCAGGTCGATGGCGTCGCTCAGGTCTTCCATGAGCGACTCCTTGCCGCTCCAGCCCTCGTCGATGATGATGTACTCCAGGTGGTTCCTTGCGGCGAAGTCTATATAATATAAATAGGTGTCGGTGTTCATGCCCGATGCGAAGTCCACGCCTGTGAGGTTGGTGTTGTTCCACCAGTCCCAAGCCACCTTGCCGGGCTTGATCCACGACGTGTCCTTCACCCTGCATGGCGGTGCCAGCCGCTGTGCCATGTCGCAGTCGAGGATGTCGGCGTCGCGGTCGGTCACCACGACGGCGCGCCAGGGAAGCTGCTGACGGGCGCCGATGCGTGCGATATAGTTGGCGCGTTTGGTGGGAACGAGGTTCAGGCGGTCAAATCCTCCCACGGTCTCTTCGAGCGGAAGCGGGGCGAAGACGGCCTTCAGCAGCTCGCTGCCCGACGTGCGGGCTGTGCTTTCATCGCGCACGAGCATCATACCGGGATAGTCTTCCACGCCGCAGTCCATCACGATGGCCTTGCGTCCGCCGTCAAGACAGACGGCCAGCGGCGTGATGGCCAGCGAGTCGCGATACATGGCCGAGAGCGCGGTTTCGTCATAATACGACTCGAAGGAGTAGCAGTAGCGCTCGCCGCCGCGGTTGTCGTTGACGTAGGGGATGAACGCCTTCGGGTCGCCGCTGAAGCAGAACTGCGCCTGTTCGCTGTCGACGCGGGCTTGCTTTCCCTGCCAGAGAATGCGGTAGGCGGCACCATCGTCGTAGGCGCGGAACTCCACACTGGCCTTGGCGAAGCGCAGCGTCAACGTGGCGTAGTTGTCGACAACGTAAGCCTTCTTGTAGAACTCGGTGGCGAAATACTGGTTCACCTGGCGGCATTCTGTCTCGCGCGCCTTGCCCTGAATGGCCTCCTTGCCATCCACCACGAGGCCGATTCTGGAGGGCAGCATCACCGTCTGCCCGTTCTTTTCCAGACGCCACGTCAGGCCGTCTTTGTCAATGTTCATGCTCACTCTGAGCTGTCCGTCGGGCGAACGAAGCTCGTGTTGCTGTGCGTTTGTTGACGTTGTGGCAGGCGCCATCTGTCGTTGTGCTGCCCATGTGGTTGCGCATAGGCAGAGCATGGCCACCGCAACGGCGGCTTTTCTCAGTGTGTGTGTCATATTGCGATTGTTGATTGTATGCTTGATTCCTTTTCGTTCGATGCGTGTCATGAGTCGCTGTCATCCGGGCATTTCGCCAGCAGCCTTCGCCGCATTATCGAGCATGGCCAGCGCTTTCTCGTGTTTCATCACCTGCTTGGTGTGGTTGCCGGCGCGTCCGCGCATCAGGTTGTGGTTCAGGTCATTGCGTTTCACGGCCAGCGCCGTTGCGTTTCCTGAGTCGATGATGTGCTGCACGTAGTCGTAGTAGTCGATGCTTTTGTCGTGGGTAAGAAGGCGCAGCACGTCGACGATTTCTCTGTCCACGCCGATGCCTTGCAGCGATTCGAAGGTGTAGGAACTGTCTTCTACCACGTCGTGAAGAAACCCTGCGATGGTCTCTTCGCGCGTCTTTCCGGCCAGCCCCACGGCGAGTGGGTGCAAGATGACCGGCTTCCCGTCGAGGTCTTTCTGTCCCTCGTGTGCCTGAATGGCAATCCTTAGTGCGTTTTCAATTGTAATCATGTAGTTTGTGTTTTTTCGGATGCGTTTCTCTTCCCCGGCATCCCGTTCTCGTTACGTCTGCAAACTTACGAAAAAAAACTGACATGACGAAAAGATTTGGAGGATTAATGTAGTTTTGTTGATGGTAGGTCTAATATTTCATTTTCATTATGGTATTATTGGCGTCTTTGTTCTTTTAGTCTGCTGCATACAATAAACCATGCGTTAAGGTAGCGCATGGGGCGGTATGGTTTGCTTTATCATGATTATTTCTTTTGCTTCTTGCCGAACAAATCGGAGTGAGAACCTGAGTTGACCATTACGAGAATGAGTTCAGTATCGTGCTGTTCCCAAATGAGTAGCCAGTCAGGTAGGATGTGACATTCCCATTGTCCTTTACGGTCACCTGTCAGAATATGTGCTTGGTATTTGTCTTCGAGAGTTTCACCATTAAGCAGTTTTTCCTACGACATACCATAGTTTATCCATTGGTAAACCGCGGCGTTTGCATAGTTTGAGGTTCTTCTTGCACTCGCCAGTGATATGAAGTTCGAATTTCGTTTTCATCCCTCGATATCTTTGATTAATTCATCAAGGCTTTCGTATTTGTACACTCGCCCCTCTTCGATATCACGCAGAGAACGCTCGTAAGAAGACATTCGTTGCTGGCGTGGCACAGTAATCTTTCCCACACCTCGCATTAGTCCGATGGCCTTCTTGATGTCCTTTAATAGAGACATGTCCTCTATGTCGACCAAAATTTGTCCCTTTGCAGGAACTGTTGCTGCGTTTGCCATAATTATTCGTTTTGGATTTCGGCTACAAAGATACAGTTGTTTTCTGAGAAATGCGAAAGCTTTTTTTAAAAAAAAACTACTATTGTGAACGTCCATGGCGTTTTATGTCCTTATCCAGGATTTTCGTGAACTTCTCTGCACCGACATCTGACAAGTGATTGCTATCAAAGAAATCATCCGCAACAAAACGAGTGTCTCTCATATAGTCAAGGTATAGAACTCCAGAGTCTTTTTGGAACTTACGTGTAAGTTCATACATCCTCTGAAGTTGCACTCTGGCCAGTTTGTCGTAATAAGAGTGCCAACAAGGAGTCGTAATCAACACCAACTGGATGCCGTGTTCCTTGCAGAATTCAGCCATTTCTTTCATGCGCTCATAGTTTGTTCCGATGGAGTTCCAGTCCTTTGCCTTATGCCTTTCAACCGCAGCCTCGGCTTCTGTCCCGCTGGACCATGAGACGGTGTCTTTCAGCGACAGCTTGTACGCATTACCCCAACCATAATCATCGCACCCTGGATCTGTATCCTCCGAGAACAGTTTGTCTACCTTCCCCTTTGCAGAACCGAAATGTGATAGTTCCAGGTTGTAGAAGGGGCTGTCTGGATACAAGTCACAATCCATATATAGCTTGTAGTATCGGCAACGGAAGGACTCATTTCCTGATTCCAAGCCTTGGCTGAACCAGGTAAAATAAGATATAGGAACAATAACAGTTCTTAAATGCCTATATCTGTCAGCCCAGTACTTCAACAAATAGTAATCCTCCTTATGACTTTGACTAACATTTGCAAGACTAAAGGCCTTTCCCTTGATGAACTGAGGACGAACGCCAAAAAACGTGTGGCTGCTTCCAAAAATCAGAATTTCAACGTCGCTGGCATTCTTCTGCATCCATTCGTATTTATATTTGTATGGATTAGGAACTTGACGTAACATCCACTCCAAAGGCACAGCTGCTATCAGGAAAGGCAGGACAAAAGTGGCACAATACTTTATAAACTTTATCATCATTTTCTAAAACTGGAAGTAAATAAATGTCTGGCTTGAGCCCGCAAATTTTGCTATTATAAAAAGGATTGTGTAATAAATGCCCCATCGGACAACGCGATGGTTAAACGGCCATACGCAGGGAAATTGCAAGGCATGCTGCTTGTCGCGCTGTATCCATTCAACGAACAAAAGGAGCAAACCAAAGCAACAATACTTCTCGCCATGAAGCAAAGTCAAGTCAAAGAACTTGTTTGTGAACATGGACTTTAGGTAGTCTGCCGCCTGCGTCATTGTTTCTGCACGGAAAATAATCCAGCCCATAACTGCCAGAAAGAAGGTCAAGGCCATCTGCAAAGTCTCTTTAACGCTGGGAATACTGCGCCCATAAGCCACGACATCCTTGTATTTCGTATTTATATCCATCATGTTGTAAACGGCGAGCAATGTGGCATGGAACAATCCCCAACAGACAAAAGTCCAGTTGGCTCCATGCCACAGACCGCTAACACCCCATACGATATATACATTGCGGATTGTCTTCCATTTCCCACACCGGCTACCTCCCAAAGGAAAATATATGTAATCGCGGAACCACGTAGTCAGCGAAATGTGCCAGCGCCGCCAGAATTCAGGTATACTGCGAGAGAAATAAGGAAAGTTGAAATTACGCATCAAGTTGAAGCCGAACAGACGGGCACAGCCTATTGCGATGTCAGAATACCCCGAGAAATCACAGTAAATCTGGAAAGTGAACAAAACACCCAAAAGGAAAAGCGAGACACCAGGTAAATCTTGATAATGCCCCCAGTATTCATTAACGACTGCTGCACAATTATCAGCAACGACAAGTTTCTTCAAGAATCCCCATAGCATCTGACGCATACCATCCACTGCCTTGACATAGTCGAAATGTCTTTCTCGCTGGAACTGGGGAAGCAGATTTGTAGCTCGTTCAATAGGTCCAGCCACCAACTGCGGGAAGAAACTGATATAGGCAAAGAACTCTATGATGTCATGAGTGGCCCGCAATTTCTTTTGATAGACATCAATAGTGTAACTGAGGGCCTGAAACGTGTAGAACGAGATCCCTACAGGCAGAACAACATTCATCGTCACCCAATCCAAGTGGAATCCCATCATGCCAGACAAGACATCCAAATTCTCCACGAAGAAATTGTAATACTTGAAGATGCCAAGAACACATAGATTGAGCACAATGTTAGCTGCACTAACCAATTGCTGTCGACAGCGTTGTCCTTCAAACCGTTCTAACAACAACCCACTGCCGTAGCTGCAAAAGGAGGTGAGCGCAATCAGGAGAAGGAAACGCCAGTCCCACCAGCCATAGAAGACATAGCTGGCAACTACCACAAGCAGATTCTGCCACCACCGTCCACGAAAGACAAACCAATAGAGCAGGAACACTATTGGCAGAAAAACCAAGAACTCGAAAGAATTGAAAAGCATGCTATGCCTCTTCCGTCACAATCATTATACGTCCGCAGAATACCCAGATCAGACGGAGTTTGCATTTCGGCCAACTACAAAAAAGAAAAGCGGGGTATCTGGCCTCTGCTTGTTCTCCTTTTAGGCCGTAGGATGCCCTTGAAATAAAACAAACAGAATTGACACCCACGCTGTTGGCATATATAGCATGTCCCAAAAGGTGTGCATGACAGCCTTTTTCCGAGCTGTCGGCACACCAACGGGAACAGTATATACCTACCCGTAGCGTCTACCCTGCTATGCCTTCGTATTCCAAATTTGAGTTTCCTACGTTCAAAAGGACAAAGCCAAAGCGTTGGCAAACACTTTTTCTATCATGTAGTGCTCCTTTCCCCCATTCTTCACCGCTCCGTTTTCTCATAGTGACAACGGCACGGCGTGGTAAGAAGCACCTGCAAAGGTACTGAAAATAAAACGAAATCAGTACTTTTTTGTTTAGTTTTTAAGACCGCACACTCAAAAAAGCCTCAAAAAGGCTGTTTTTCTTCATTTTCCTTTTGCTTATTTGAAGATAATTCGTACTTTTGCAGAAGTAACCAAATGAGCATTTAAGATGGCAACACCAATAAAGATTATCCCGACATTGCACGGTGAAGCCGCAAAGGCATTCATTGAGCGTGCAGAGGAACGTGAGCGCAATCCACGCAACATCTCCATTTATACAGAGAGCGAAGAAAAGGCATTTGTTCAGATGATGAAAGAATCAGGAATGCCTCTATGACCGATGACGAATTCTTGAAAAGGTTCAAGTTCTCTGAACTTACAGCAGAAGTGCTCACTGAGTGCGAGCATTTTTCTTGTGGAATAGACGATCTCGATGAGTACTTCCAAAAAGATGCGATAGACTACACCCGTCGGATGGTAAGTCGCACCTATGTGTTTCGAGCCGACAGCAATCCCCGACAGATTGCGTGCGCTTTCTCTGTTTCTAACGACAGCCTGCGGGTCACGGATCTCTCCAACCGCAAACAGGAGGCTTTTCGCGAGGATAATGACCTCAGCGAAAAACGGCTTAAGCGCTATCCTGGTGTACTGATAGGAAGACTAGCAGTCAATAAGTCCCTGACGCATCAAGGCATTGGCACAGCCTTGATGACTTTTATTAAGCGATGGCTTGGGCTGGGAGGGAAGACAGGTTGCCGGTTCTTGATTGTTGATGCCCGCAATGCCCCAGACGCGTTGGCCTATTATGAGAGGAACGGATTTTCCTTTCTGTTTCCGTCAGAGGAAGAAGAATCGAAATGCACTCGCAAGGACAAGGCAGTAGTTCCTCAGGTAACTCGCCTGATGTATTTTGATTTTATGGACTTGCGACAACACTAATCCCTTTCTACATTTTATGTATAATGCTGGTGGCACTTCTACCTTATCCGCTGGCGATACTTGCTTGGCGTGCACCCGAATGCGCGCTTGATGTAGCGGCTCAGGTAGGAGAGGGAGGAGAAGCTGAGGTCGGCGGCGATGTCGGTGAGCGGTTTGTCGCGGTCGGCCAGCTGGCGGGCTATCTCGTCGATGGTGAACCGCTCAATCCAGTAGGACGCATTGTGGCCGCTGGAAGCCACGCAAGCCTCGCTCAGATACTTGGCCGTGATGCCCAGGAGCGACGCATAGTATTCCACGCTGCGCTCTTTCTTGTAGCGTCCTTCCTGCAGATAGGCCACGAGGCGCTGCAGCAGCCGGGTGGACTGGCTGACGCTCTCGGGCGCCTGTCCTGTCGTGCGGGCGTGGATGTCGTGCACATCCATCGCGAGCAGCTCTACGCATCGGCGAAGCGCGTCGGCATAGTAGCTGTGGTAGGGATGACGGAGCCGCTGGCTGATGACGTCGATGTCGCACCGGCAGCGCTCCGCGTCAGTCTCGGCAACATGCAGCACAAGGCCCTCACCGGCATCGGAAACGACCGGCCATTGCTGGGGCCACAGCCGTTCAGACACGAGCAAAGCCGAGAGCCGGAAATCGTCCGACGCGCTGATGTCTGTCAGCTGGCAGCCGCAGGGCTTCATCATGAGGTCGCCTTTCGTGACGGTATGCTGCCGCCCCATTGCCGTAAAGCTGGCGGTTCCGTGCAGACAGAGCGCGCAGAGCACATGGCCCTGCTGCTGGCCGGTGGTCAGGTCGGCGAGGTCGCTGAGCGGAATGAGTTCGCTGGTTTCTATTTCCATGGTTCGCAATTCTGAAAAACGCCCCGACTGCGTCTTGCAGCCGGGGCGGCTTTTATGTGGTGGGTTCTATTAATTCCCACGGTTAAGTTTGTCATTGCTGGGGGTTGTTAACCTTTTGTCATTTTTCCGGCTCTTTTTGTTCCATTCTGTAAGTCTCATCAGTCGTGTAGCCCGCTACACTCCCTCTTCAACTTACAGACTGAAAGCAAAAACAGCTCAGAAATCTGACAAAG
>JAFWQE010000126.1 GCA_017509155.1 Prevotella sp. | reverse complement strand
TGGAGATTCCCCTCAGGTCCTTTGCCAAGGCATATATAGAGTTCATAATCAGTTCATAGCAAGTTCATAATCAAGTCATTTTCAGTTCATAATCAATTCCTAACCATTTCTTAACCAATTCATAATCTTTTCCTAAGCAATTCTTAACCTTTTCCTAACCAATTCATAACCTTTTCCTAACCACTATTGCTTCTAATCACGCTGCAAAGTACGGCATTTTTTGCGACATACACAAAGGAATATTCCTAAAGCGAAAGGGTGTTTTCCCTAAACTTGAATAGGGAAAACACCCTTGGCCCATCTTTTGGGTGCCAAATGTAGCGCCGGGCATCACTTCGTTTTAGCTCCTTTCACCCTGACGATGTTCAGCGAATACGGGGGCACGTCGAGGAGCACGCCACCTTCCTCGGGCGAGAGCAGTTGTTCCACGGGATGAATCGTGGTGGGGGCAGTGAGCGTATTCTCATCCATGCCGTCGTTGGCTGCCAAGCGCACGACACGAGCGCACTGCGGGGAGAAGTTCTTCAGGTTCACACGGGCAGTGGTTGCCACGTCGCCGGTGTTGACCACCTTCACGATGAGCTCGCTGCTGGCCTCGTCGATGGTAGCCGACGAGAAGATGCCCTTTGTGACGTCATGCTTCAGAACGGTGTCGAACACCAGTTCGTTGTCGAGCCAGGCCTTCACGCTGTCGCCAGCCACCTGCAGGGTGACATCGTACCAACGTCCCGACTCCACACGTCCACGTTTCTCGACAGTCTGCAGCTTACCGCCGTTGCTGATCTGCTCGATGGCGTGCTGGGTGTTGCCCCATCCGCCGAAGTTCAGCCAGCAATAGTTCTTGTCGTCCACATAATTGAAGATGATCAGGAAACCCTCAGCACCGCCATCCTTGCGGGCGCGGAACTTACAGGTGTAATGGTCGCTATCGACGAGGTCCTTCTCCAGACAGATGGTGGCTTCCTTGCGACTCGTCTGGCTGACGGTGTTGCCGTCCTTCTGCCAGTCGCCATTGACGTATTCCACCTCCTTGGCGGTTTCAAACGAGGCGCGTGTGCCCCACGTTCCGAACCCCACCCTACTT
This sequence comes from Prevotella sp., assembly GCA_017509155.1. Classification (GTDB taxonomy): domain Bacteria; phylum Bacteroidota; class Bacteroidia; order Bacteroidales; family Bacteroidaceae; genus Prevotella. The sequence continues at coordinate 5,930 of JAFWQE010000126.1, read as the reverse complement.
TGCCTGGGTGTCAGCTGTTTGCGGACCTTGTCCTTGTAGGGGTCGTTCTGTGCCACCTTCACCACTTGCGTGCCGATGTGCTGAGGCATGAGCTGCTGAACGTAGTAGCTGGGGGTGCCCATCACGCGACTACTGCTGAAACGTATCATGTCCGGACGCCAGCGGGCATCGTTCTCGTTGACGAAGATGGGTGCATACGAGGCCAGTTGCACCACGTCCGAGTTGTTCTCCATGCCCATCATATAGACGGCCTCGCCCAGGGCGGCGTTCATGTTGCCCAGGTTGCCAAATCCGTTAGTCACGGCATATTCGCCCACATAGACTTTCGGTCCGCGGCGGTCGTAGCTGTCGTACTTATGGAAGGCTCCGGCAAACCAGTCAGGCGAGCGGTAGTAGTGCTCGTCAAGCAGGTCGACGGGCAGCGTAGAGTTCCACTTCGGGTTGTCGTCGCCCCAAGCCACCACGTTACCGACAATCTTCATATCGGGGTACTTGGCTCGGATGGCCTTGTAGAACTGGTCGTAGCGCTCGTAGTAGTGGTCGCTCTGCTGGCGCGGGTCGGGTTGGTTGTTCTCGTTGCCCACCTCCAGGTATTCCAGTCCGAACGGCTCCGGATGACCGTTCTTGGCACGCATGGCGCCATATTTCGTCGTGATGGGGCCGTTGGCATACTCGATGGCGTTCAGGCACTCGTCAATCCACGGCTGTATGCTGTCGTAGGGTGTCATGCCACCATGCCACAAGCCCACGTTGACCACATAGAGCGGCTTGGCGCCCAGGTCCTCGGCCAGCTGCAGGTATTCGTGATAGCCCAGTCCGTCGGTGGTGCGATAGCCCCAGTTCACGTTCCAGTGGCCCTCGCGCTCCTCTATCGGTCCTATGGTACGTTCCCAGCGGAAAGCGTTGTCGGGGCTCTCCTGCCCCTCCACGAAGCAACCGCCGGGGAAGCGCATGAACTTCGGGTGCATCTGCCACAGCATATTGGCCAGGTCGGGACGCATGCCGTTAGCGCGGTTCTTGAACGTTGGCGGGAAGAGGCTCACCATGTCTATCTGCACCACTCCCACACCGTCGAACACCAGTGCAAACTGCGCCTGCGGGTCGTTGTCGTTGGCAGTAAAGGTTGCCTCGTACTTCGTCCAGCCCTTGGCCTTGGCGGCAGGAAATGCTCCAACCTCCGTCTCAGCATAGAGTTGTGAGCCGTCCTGCGAGCAGAGCGTGGCTTTCACAGTGCCTTTGTATTTCGGTGCCTTGGCCCAGAACGACAGGCGATAGCTGCGACCTTGCACCGCATTGATGCCCCAATAGCCCTCGTTCACCAGGCATACGGGCATCGCTGCCGTGGCCTTGACGTCTAGTTCCAAGGCGTTGTGCTGCACACTGTTGAGCAGCGGCGTCTTTTTCGAAGGCTGTATGAGCCTTGCCGTGAGTTGCGACGGAGCGGCAGCATACGTCGACCATCCCTGCATGTCTGCAGGCGCACCGAAGCGAGGACCGTCCTCGAACGAGCGGTTGCGTATCAGCTCGGCATAGATGCCGCCGTCGGCAGCATGGTTAATGTCTTCATAGAAGATGCCGTAGAGCATTGGACTCACCTTCGGACCGCGCTGCTGGGCGTCGATGTCGATGGTCACTTGCGCCTGGACTGCAGCCGCGAAGGCTGTCAATCCGGCCATGAGAAGCATTTTTTTGTAAGTCATAATTTCCTTTGTTATATGATTGTAGTATTTCCAAACCTTACCGAAAGACTTGTCAAAGACGATGCAAAAACCGAATGAAGAATTCGGCTAACCCAGCTTTTTCTCCATCCTGAAGCACGTGAAGGTTTCGCCGACAATCTTCCGTGAGTAGTCAGCCACATACCCCAGCGCTTCATAGAAGGGAATCTTGTTGTCGCGGCTCTCGACCACGGCAACCTGATAGCCCAGTTCCATCGCCCACTGCTCAGCCTCACGCACCACCGTCGTGCCAAGTCCCCGATGGCGATACTCCGGCAGTACGACGATTCGGCCGAGCATCACGTGCGCGTCGTCGATGGCATACAGCCGACAGGTGGCCACAGGCAGAAAGTCGTCGACGATGACGACATACTTCGTCTGCGGCGTGTCGTGCTCGTCAAATTCCACGTCGAGCGGAATCCGATGCTTCCTTGCCATGGCCTGTATGCGCACATAGTAGGCACCTGCCTGCTCCGCCGTTCTTGTTGCTCTGATCATCTCCATACGCATCGTCTGTCAGGCATTCCCCGCGTTGGCTTTCGCCTGCCGTGTACCGGCATTTTTGCCGAGGTGCAGCCCGTTTCACAAATTTCTTCTGCAAAGATACTCATTTTTGTCCAATTATTTGTATTTTTGTGGCTATAATTACGAATCACGCTATGTACATCTACAGACAATCCATCACCAAGCACATGGGGTGCATGCTGCTCGCACTTACAGGCCTCGTCGGCCAACTGCAGGCACAAGAACGGCTGACGATGATCGTCGGCACCTACACCGACGGCGGCAGCTACGGCATCTACACCTATCGGTTCAACCCTTCGACGGGCGAAGCCCTCGTCCTGGACTCGCTGCCGATGACCAATCCGTCGTTCCTGACCGTCTCGCCCCGCAAGCACATTGTCTATGCCGTGAGCGAGACCAACGACGCCCAGGCTTCGCTGAACACCATCAGGCTGAACGCCAGCAGCGGAAAGATGACGCTCCTGAGCTCGGCAGCCACCGAGGGAGGCGACCCATGCTATGTGGCCACAAACGGGACGACGGTGCTCACAGCTAACTACTCCGGTGGCTCCATGAGCGTGTTCAGCCTGAGCGATGAAGGCACGAAGGCCAGCCTCACCACGCGCTTCCTCGGGTCCAAGGGAGGCCCCGACCTATCGCGCCAGCAGGCCCCGCACGTCCACTGCGCATGCTTCGCTCCCGACGGCCGCTATGCACTGGCCACCGATTTCAGCGCCGACCGCATCCTTTCCTATCGCCTGCAAGGGCAAAACGTCATCGCCAACGGTTTGGCCGCCAAGGTCAGTGCCGATTCCGGTCCGCGCCACCTCGTGTTCAGTCCGAACGGCCGTTTTGCCTACCTGATGAGCGAGCTGTCGGGCAAGGTCACCGTCTTCCGCTATAGCGACGGACGGCTGGAGGCACTGCAAGAGATTGTCTCCGACAGCGTCGGCGCACGTGGCGGCGCCGACATCCACCTCAGTCCCGACGGCAGGTTCCTCTACTCAAGCAACCGCCTGAAGGCCGAGGGCATCGCCATCTTCGCCGTCGACGCACTGACAGGCCTGCTCACGCCTGTCGGCTATCAGCCCACGGCAGCCCATCCACGCCAGTTCAACATCACCCCCAACGGCCACTTCCTGCTCTGCTGCTGCCGCGACAGCAACAAGATCCAGGTGTTCCGCCGCGACAAGTCGACCGGCCTGCTCACCGACACCGGCAACGACATTCCCGTCAGCAGAGCCGTCTGCGTGCAGTTCCTGTAGCGGATTCCCATCCCCACGTGCAGGAGCAGAACGAGAGAGTGGTGGCAACGCGTAGGGGCAGACTCCCGTGTCTGCCCGCCCGCTCCCAACAAAAACCCACTCAAACGGCCATATACAAGGGTCTGCCCATCTCTTTGCATAGTAGGGGTCGATCATTGTTATTGTCACATTTCCCCAAAAACCTAAAAAAGTGGCCGGACTGACAATTATTTGGGTAAAAAGGAGTGAGGTTTTCATTTTTTTGTGTATATTTGCAGCGTTATTACTTAGAACTGAACAACTTAATCCATTCTATTATGAAGTCCTATCCATTGCTCCAGTCGCAACTGGGCGTCTTTTACGACTGCCTGAAATATCCAGAGGTAAAGCAATATAATATTCCTTGTATTGTCCCCCTGACAGACGACATCGACTTCGACCGCCTGGAGGTAGCTCTTCAGGCTATCTTTGCGGCAAGAAAGGAACTGCGCATCCGCTTCTTCATCGACGAGAAGGGCGAACCGCGACAGTTTGTCGACGACAACAAGAGGCTGACCATAAGACGTCGCGAGATGGCGGAAGCCGATTTCCAGGAGTATGCCCATCACGAGTTCTGCCGACCTTTCGACATCATGGGCGACGAGCCGTTGATAAGGGCTGAAATCGTAACGACACCAGACAGAAGCTACTTGTTGGTGGACATCCACCACATGGTAACCGACGGCACAAGCTACCTGGTGCTGTTCCCCCAGCGCGACTTACCACTGGCATACGAAGGCAAGCCGTTGCCCGTCCAGGAATACGGTATGCTGGAGGCTGCCGAGGACGAGTTTGCACGCTTGGGCGACGAGGAATACCTGCGGGCAAAGGAGGTGATGAAGGAGAAATATGCGGGCGTAGATTTGGCCACGCTCTCGGCACGACCAGAGAACCCCGTGGGCGAGATGGGGCAGGAATCGGCCTATATCAGCAGAACGAAGGTCGACGATTGGTGCAAGGAGAACGGGTTTGCACCTTACCAGCTGCTCCAGGCTGCGTTCAGCTACGTGCTCGCCCGCCTGCTGCGCGAGGAGAAGGTGGCCTACACGACCATCTACCACGGGCGTCGCGACCTGCGAGTGCGCCAGGCCTATGGTATGTTTGTGCGCACCATCCCGTTTATGATGGAAATAAAGAAAGAACAGTCCGTGCGTGAGTACGTCGACGCCGTTCACACGGAGATGAAGGCAACGTTGTCGCAGCTGGCCTACCCCTTCTCGCACTTCTGCCGCGACCTGGGAGTACAGCCCGGCATCTCGTTCAACTTCACTGCCCTGCCCGGCTGGGAAGAGGAATACCACTTCGGCGACAGACATTGCCCGTTTGTGCAGCAAGACCGCGGCGACGTGTTCTATGACTTGCTGGCACACATCTTTATCGTCGGAGCAGCTGTGGCCGGCGCTGCGCCTTCGGAGGGCGAGTTCTACGACATCCGTATGGAGTCGAGTCTGGCCATGAACACCCGCAAGACCATGCGTATGATGGCCGATGCCATCAAGGCTACGATGGAACAGATGATGGCCCATCCCGACGATGCCATCGACAGCATCAGTATCGTGAGCGACGAAGAGGCCGAGCGAATCATCAAGATAGGAACAGGCAAGGACATCGACGTGGACCTGAGCAAGACCTTTGCCAACCTCTTCACGGAACAGGCTCGGCGAACGCCCGATGCTCCTGCCGTGGTGGACAAGGACAGCGAACTGACTTACGGCGAGATGGATCGCTATTCGAATGCGCTCGCCCGCCAGCTCATTGACTTCGGCGTAAAGCCCGACGACTTTGTGTGCGTCATGCTCGACCGCACCAAGGAATTCCCACTGGCCGTACTGGCCATTCACAAGGCGGGTGCTGCCTATACACCCTTGGACTTCGAATATCCTAACGAGCGACTGAACTACATGCTCGAGAATTCAGAGTCGAAGGTGCTCATCACCTCGCACGACGTGCTGGAGGCCAAGCAGGCGGAAGGCAAGTTCGACACCGCCCAGGCCCGCACGTTCTTCATCGACGACTTCATGGCTGAGGAGCGCAGCCAGAGCGGCACGTGCGAACCCATCGACCTGTCGAAGCCCGACGGCCTTGCCTACATGATCTACACCTCAGGCTCAACGGGCAAGCCCAAGGGTGCCATGCTTCACCAAGCCGGTCTGCGTAACTTCATCGCCGTGGTCATCGACATGGAAAAACTGACAGCAGCCGATCGCATCAGCGGTCATCGATCGTTCTCGTTCGATGCCCATATCGAAGACATGTATCCTGTGCTCACGCTGGGTGGATCGTTCCACATCATGCCTACAGAGATTCGCAAAGACCTTCATGCCATCCGACAATTCCTTTTCGACCATCAGATTACGGGTGGTGGCTACTCGACGGCGATGACAAGCCTGTTGCTCAACACATTCGATGACCTGCCTATCCGCTT
>JAFWQE010000125.1 GCA_017509155.1 Prevotella sp. | reverse complement strand
TGCCCATCCCACTGCAAGAATGGGCATAGCCCCTGGATTTAACATATATTTGACAAGTCGCGGAATTCCCCTGTTTATAGGCAATCCAAGACTATATACATCTCGATTTCGCCGTAAAATCAGGGGTGGGAAACTTTAGTAGTTAATCACTTTAAGTGCCAGTTTTTTTGCGTTTAATTGCCGTCTTTATGTTCCTTTTTTGGCTTTTTGCCGACGTTAACGTGCTGGTTTGCCATGTCGGGTTTGCAAAAGGAGGGTGTAAACCATGTCGACCTCTTTGACCCTCTTCTCAGGAATGCCCGAAAAAGTGGTGTAAAGATTTCTGCACAATTTTAACATTTCGTTTCCTCTTTTGTGCATAAAAATACCGACAAGCCAGTAGTGCTTGCCGATCGAGTCCAGACGCCTTTTCCGTCGGTCTTCGTGGGTTGCGCTATCTGCGCAACCATCCTCGTCCCCTTCCCCTGTCACGGCAAAAAAAGAATCAAACTGCCCACAATACGGTCTATTATAACAAAAAATTACAGTTAATTGCATTTTTCTTTGGCCGTTTCGTTTTTAATATCTATTTTTGTGCTTGAAATCTCTAACGAGTCAAACCTATGAAGAAGTCAGGTTTTTGGTATCGTGCCTTCGACCTTTATTACGATGGCTTTCGCAACATGACGCTGGGGCGCACGCTCTGGCTCGTCATCGCCATCAAGCTCTTCATCATGTTTGCCGTGCTCAAGGTGTTCTTCTTCCCGAATTTCCTGAAACAGCAGGCGGGTAGGGGAGGAGAGGCCGACTACGTTTCGGCGCAGTTTGAGCAGAGAGCAACCGAAATGTCAAACCGCTAATCATTATCTTATGACGCATTTCCTCTTAAACATCGACGCTGGTACGATTGACTGGTCGCGCGCTCAGTTCGCGCTCACCGCCATCTACCACTGGCTCTTCGTGCCGCTCACGCTCGGCCTGGCCGTCATCATGGGCATCATGGAGACATGCTACTACCGCACCAAGAAGCGGTTCTGGAAAGACACGGCTCGCTTCTGGCAGAAACTCTTCGGCATCAACTTCGCCATGGGCGTGGCCACGGGCATCATCCTGGAGTTTGAATTCGGCACCAACTGGTCCAACTATTCATGGCTCGTGGGCGACATCTTCGGTGCGCCGCTCGCCATAGAAGGCATCGTGGCCTTCTTCATGGAGAGTACCTTCGTGGCCGTGATGTATTTCGGATGGAACAAAGTGTCGCGCGGCTTCCATCTGGCCTCTACGTGGCTCACCGGACTCGGCGCCACCATCTCCGCATGGTGGATACTGGTGGCCAATGCGTGGATGCAGTGTCCCGTGGGGTGTGAATTCAATGCCGACACCGTTCGCAACGAGATGGTCAGCTTCTTCGACGTGGCGCTCTCGCCCTTCGCCGTCATGAAGTTCTGCCACACCGTCATTTCCGCGTGGATCATCGGGGCAATCTTCGTCGTGGCCGTCAGCTGCTGGTATCTGCTGAAGAAGCGCGAGCGCGAGATGTCGCTGCAGAGCATTCGCATTGCTGCCATCGTGGGGCTCGTGGCTTCGCTGCTTGCTGCGCTCACAGGCGACGAAAGTGCCTATCAGGTGGCACAAAAACAACCCATGAAACTTGCCGCCATGGAGGCGCTCTATGACGGAGGCAACGACGTCAGCCTGACCGCCGTGGCATGGGTGAACCCCTTTGAACAGCCCGATTTCATGAACGAAGACGAGGCTCCGCTGCGCATCGGCATGCCCAACATGCTGTCGTTCCTCGCAACAAGGGATTTCCATGGCTACGTGCCAGGCATTAGACAGCTGTGGAACGGCTACACCAAGGAGGACGGAACTGTTGAGCCGTCGTTCGACGAGAAGATAGCTGCCGGAAAGAAAGCCATCGCGGCACTGGCCGCCTATCGTAAGGCCAAGGCCGATGGCAATGAGGCGGAGGCACAGCAACAGTCGAAGGTGCTCGACGAGAACTTCAAGTACTTCGGCTATGGATACATCAAGGACAAGGCCGAACTCGTGCCCTTCATCCCCATCAACTTCTGGGCTTTCCGCATCATGGTGGGACTGGGGTGTCTCTTCATCGCCTTCTTTGCACTGGTGTTGTTCTTCAGCTACAAGAAAGACCTTACCAAGCCGCGCTGGCTCCACATCTGTGCTATCGCATTGGTGCCGCTGGGATACATCGCCAGTGAGAGCGGATGGCTTGTGGCAGAGTTCGGTCGCCAGCCGTGGACCATACAGGACATGCTGCCCGTGAGTGCGTCGGTGAGCGACATTTCGGCTGGGTCGGTGGCTCTCACGTTCTTCATCTTCCTCGCACTCTTCACCACCATGCTGGCTGTAGAGCTGAACATCATGTTCAAGCAGATAAAGAAAGGGCCCGAGCATGCCGTGCAGGATGCTGAATGATACCATATAACTCCACTTTCGGAAGTTCAAGCAGGAGTATAGCACTCTGGGAGTCAAGGAGTTTAGGCATTCGTCCTGATTCCAGGAATCCCGGCAAAAAGATGGGAAAAGTCTATTGTCTAGACTCCCAATCTCCCAATCTCCCAAACTCCAAAACAGTTTAGAACAACCGAAATACCAATCATATAATATGTAACACTATAAATCTGAAAGAAGATGGAATTACAAGAAATCAAAATACTGTCTTACGAGTTTCTGCAGCATTACTGGTGGTTTCTCGTGTCGCTGCTCGGTGCCTTGCTGGTGTTCCTGCTGTTCGTTCAAGGAGCAAACTCGTGTTTGCGCTCGCTCGGTTGGACGGAAGAAGGCAAGCGGCTTGTCGTTAATTCTACGGGCAGGAAATGGGAACTGACGTTTACCACGCTGGTCACCTTTGGCGGAGCCTTCTTCGCTTCGTTCCCGTTGTTCTATAGCACCAGCTTCGGCGGGGCCTACTGGCTCTGGATGATTATCCTGTTCACCTTCGTGTTGCAGGCTGTCAGCTATGAGTTTCAGAACAAACTCGGCAATCTGCTCGGTCCGCGCACGTTCCAGTTCTTCCTCGTGCTCAATGGCATCGTGGGACCGCTGCTGCTCGGTGGCGCTGTGGCCACGTTCTTCGAGGGTAGCAACTTCATCGTCGCAAAGGAGAGCCTGGTCGATGCCGGTGCCCTGACGCCCATCATCAGCCGCTGGGCGAATGCCTCCCACGGACTCGACGCTTTGCTCAATCCCTGGGTGGTCGTGTTCGGATTTGCCGTCGTCTTCCTGGCGCGAACGCTCGGCATTCTATATGTCATGAACAATGTTGACGACGAAGACATACGCAGTCGCGGTTCGGTCAGACTGCTGGGGACGGCCGTTCCCTTCGTCGTGCTCTTCGTAGCCTATCTGGTTCACCTGCTGCTCAAGGACGGCTATGCGTGGAATCCTGAAAACGGCGCCATCTTCATGGAACCAAACAAGTATCTGCACAACCTCATCGACATGTGGTATCTCCTTGTGCTCCTGCTCGTTGGCGTGGTGATGGTGCTCTATGGCATCGTCAAGACCATCATGGACAAGAACTACATCAAGGGCATTTGGCCTGCTGGCGTTGGCGTCGTGCTCACCGTGCTCGCACTGCTTCTATGCGCTGGTTGGAACCACACTGCCTACTATCCTTCCACGGCCGACCTGCAGAGTTCGCTCACCATAGCCAACAGCTGCAGTTCTGAGTTTACCCTCCGAACCATGGCTGTCGTCAGTCTTCTCATTCCCTTTGTCCTGGCCTACATCGTCTACGCATGGCGTGCCATCGACAAGAAAAAACTCACCTCCAAAGAACTCACTCACGGAGAATCCTATTAAGGGCTTTGCGTAGGCTGCGGCACCGCCGCAGCCCTCGTCCCCACCTTCAATAAATCAAAGAAATGACTACAAGAATTAAGACCCTTCTTCTTTCCCTCATCCTGCCCATTGCAGCCTGGGCTCAGTCGGGCGATGTGCGCCCACAGGTAGTACTCGAAACCGATAGCGGGAATGTCATCATCCAGCTCTACAACGAGACACCGCAACACCGCGATAACTTCCTGAAACTGGTGGCCGAGGGCTACTACAATGGCGTCCTCTTCCACCGGGTCATCAACCGTTTCATGATTCAGACGGGCGATAGTGCCAGCCGACATGCACAGCCTGGAGAGCTGCTCGGCGAGAGCAGTTATGAAACCTACAAGATACCTGCAGAAATAAGATGGCCGCAACTCTTCCATAAGCGTGGGGCAGTGGCTGCCGCGCGAGAGGGAAACGACACCAATCCGGAGATGCAGTCGTCCATGAGTCAGTTCTACATTGTCACTGGACGCCGCTTCAATGCCAACATGCTCGAAGATGCAGAGGAGCGTATCTACCGAGACACAAAGAAGTTCGTCACCTTTCCCAGCGAACTTGCCGATGTGTATCTCAAGCAGGGAGGAACGCCGCATCTCGACACCCAGTACACGGTTTTCGGTGAGGTCGTCGAAGGAATGGAAGTAGTGGATAGAATACAGCAGGCAAAGACCGACAACAACAACCGGCCGCTTGCTGACATCCGCATCAACCGAGCATACATCCTCTCTCCTCATCCATAGACTTTCTAAGGGATAATCTACAATCGTTCTCTAATAGTTCAGCCTGTTCAGAACAAGTAACATCCTGACGAGTCTCGACCTAAGTAGTTGGAATACTAGCTTGGTGGGTGACATAGACATAAGTGAAATGTTCTATGGTTGTGAAAACTTGAAGACCATTTATGTTGGGAAAAAATGGAGTGTGGATAACGCGTCCGATTCCCATAACGTGTTCTATGAATGTACAAGTCTTGTCGGCGGTGAGGGAACGGTCTATGCCCCGGAACATACCGATGCTGACTATGCCCATGTGGATGGCGGTCCAGATAATCCGGGGTATTTCACACTGAAATCCAACTTGTCAACGGAAGTCAGGGGCGTTCCATTTAGTAGCATCGAAGAGAAGGAATGGTTCAACATTGAAGGTTTGCGACAGTCAGGTCAGTGCCGGGAATTGAACATTGTCAGGCAGAAGGACGGTGAGGTGAAGAAAGTCTTGGTGAAATAGCTTCCGTCCTTTCCTTCCTCCTTTTAGTCTTCCCTCCCTCCGTCTTCTTCCCCGCCTCCCCCTTCCCTCAGGTTCCGTAGGCTGCGGTACCTCCGCAGCCCCTCCCTTCCTCCCTGTCATGTAGACTGCGGCAGTGCCGCAGTGCCCTCCGCGCCCCTCCGCCTCCCCTCTGCGTCCCTGCCTT
>JAFWQE010000124.1 GCA_017509155.1 Prevotella sp. | reverse complement strand
GGAGATGAAGGATTGATGGAGGATGAATGAAGAAAAAAAAGAGAAAAATGCTGAAATGTGCCAGATTTTGATTACTTTTGCGGTATGAAACTTAAATTTCTAATCAACTATCATACAGAATGGGGGCAGAGCCTTCATGTGGTACTGACAATGACGTATGCCGATGGGCGCAAAGAGCATCAGAACGTCTTGATGCAGACGCAAGACGGTATGGCGTGGACTGTAGAAACAACGAAGATGAGCCACAGACAGCGTCGGCTGAAATCGCTCAGCTATGTATATCAGGTGGAAGACGGCGATGGTGGTGTGGTACGCAGGGAATGGAACATGACGGAGCGTTGCTATGCCGTGGATGAAAGCAAGAACTATGTCTTTGCTGATGGCTGGCGTGACAAACCGCTGAACTTTTATCTCTACACAAAAGCCTATATGCCCAACGCCCTTCGAGAAGAAAAGAATTCCCAGGAGGTGACGGTGCTTCCCTTGTTCAGGAAAACTCTTCTCTTCAAGGTTTCTGCACCTCAGCTGAAGGAAGGTGACATGCTGGGACTGGTGGGCAGTCATCCTGCTATGGGAGGATGGAACCCCACGCGCTATCTGCGAATGACAAGAGCTCAGGAGAATGAATGGATGCTGAGTGTGAACGTGGATGGTATGTCGTTGCCATTAGAATATAAATATGTGGTGATTGACGGAAAGACGAACCAGCTCGAACAATGGGAAGAAGGAGACAACCGAACTGTAGATACAGACGTGGAAGACGGTATGGTGGCTGTCTTCGATGGCGGAGGACTCAGACTGGGCGAGATGCCTTGGCGTGGTGCGGGTGTCGTGGTGCCGTTGTTCTCACTACGCACGGAAACATCGTGTGGCATTGGCGACCTCGGCGACCTGAACAAAATGACCGACTGGGTCAGTCATGTGGGCATGAGAATGATACAGCTGCTCCCGCTGAACGACACAACGGCAACCCATTCATGGACAGACTCCCATCCCTACAACGCGATTTCCTGTTTTGCCATCCACCCTGTCTATCTCGACCTTCAGCAGCTCGGAACTGTTGACGACGAGAACTTCTTAAAGGCTTTTGCCCGTCAACGTAGAGAGTTGAATGCACTCGCCGAGGTTGACTATCCTGCTGTCTGCCGCGTGAAGCAAAGCTATGTTGAAATTGCATTCAAACTATATGGCGACAAGGACCTGCAAACGGACTCGTTTCGTGAGTTCTTTGAGAATAGCAAGAGCTGGCTGATGCCATACGCCGCCTTCTGTGCTTTGCGCGATAAGTACGGAACAGCTCGCACCGCCGATTGGGGAGATGACAGCCTCTACGATGAAAAGCTGCCCGCACGTCTTCTCTCTGAAGACTCTCCAATGAGCGTGTCCATGCGAAAAACCTTCTATGTACAGTATCATTTGCACAGGCAGCTGAAGCATGCTGCCGAATATGCTCACAAACATGGTGTTGCCTTGAAGGGAGACCTGCCCGTCGGCGTTTACCGAGACAGTGTGGAAACATGGACACATGTGGCGTTCTTCAATATGGACGAACAGATGGGAACGCCGCCCGACAAGTTTCAGCCGAGAGGACAGAACTGGGGTTTCCCCACCTATCGATGGGAAGAAAAAGAACTGATGGACTGGTGGCGTAGAAGGCTGGAATGGATGGAGCAATACTTTGATGCCATCCGTCTGGATCATGTGGTGAGTTTCTTCCGTGTGTGGGCCATTCCCGAAGGATTCCAGACAGGCACCATGGGCCATTTCTCGCCCGGTCTTCCTTTCAGCGAAGAAGAAATAGCACACTGGGGACTTGCGTTCAGGAAGGAACTGATGACGCGACCGTTTATCAACGAGAACGTGTTGCAGAAGGTCTTTGGCATTCATGCTCCTTATGTCCGTGAGCATTTCCTGGAATCAGACCGATATGGCATATACCGCATGAAAGCTGGTTATCGCAACCAACAGGACATCTGCCGCCATTTCGAAGGTCTGCGAGATGAGAACTCTCTCTGGATCTGTGAAGGGTTGTGCCGGCTGCTTACGAATGTGCTCTTTGTAGAAGACCGTCAGCCAGGACTCTATCATCCGCGTTTTGGCATCTATAACGAACCTGTCTACGAGATCCTGAGTGCTGACGAGAAGGATGCGTTCATGCGGCTCTACAACAACTATTATTATGAGCGCCACAATGCTTTCTGGGCAGACAAGGCCAGGCGTAAGCTTTCGCAGCTTCTTGAAAAGACACACATGCTGGTATGTGCTGAAGACCTTGGGCTCCTGCCGCGATGTGTTCCAGATGTCCTCGATGAACTGCGGATGCTGACGCTCGAGGTGCAAGACATGCCAAAGGAACATGGCTACGAGTTTGCCCATCTGGACGCCTATCCCTATCGAAGTGTGGCCACGTTCTCCACTCACGACATGGCCCCCATGCGGCTTTGGTGGGAAGAGAATGCAGGACGCACCCAGCGCTATTATGCAACAATGCTCCAGAAAGAGGGTAGGGCACCAAAGGAAATGCCAGCTCGTGTGGCAGAGGAAATCGTCGCTCGCCATCTGTATTGTCCTGCAATGCTCTGTCTTCTCAGCATTCAGGACTGGCTTGCTACGGACAATCAGCTTCGCTCAAAAGATGTGTCGAAGGAACGGGTGAACAGTCCCTACGACTGCTATAATCAGTGGAAATACCGGATGAATGTGAGTCTGGAGGAACTGATGGACGCCAAGCAGTTCAATCTGAAGTTAAGAACGATGATAGAAAGGAGCAAAAGGACAAGCTTAGAGAGAAATGTATAAGACGTATATATTTGATTTGGACGGAACCCTTCTCAACACGCTGAATGATCTGGCCAGTAGCACGAACTATGCCTTGCAACAAATGGGCATGCCGGTGCGAAGCATTGACGAGGTAAGGCAGTTTGTGGGAAACGGCGTCAGAGTGCTGATAGAGAAAGCGGTTCCAAAGGGAACGCCAATGGATGTGACAGAACAGGTGCTCGGCATCTTCCGAAAACACTATCTGGAGCACGGACTTGATACGACACAGCCTTACCCGGGTATCACCGACGTGTTGAGACGACTGAAAGAGAATGGTTGCAACCTGGCGGTGGTGAGCAACAAGTTCTATGCTGCCACACAAGAGCTCTGCCGCACGTTCTTTCCTGATACGATTGAGATTGCCATTGGTGAGCGAGAGGACATCAGACGGAAGCCCGCCCCCGACACCGTGGAAGAGGCCTTGCGTCAGCTGGGTGTCGGTAAGGAAGGAGCTGTCTATGTGGGCGACAGCGAGGTGGACCTGATGACGGCGCGCAATAGCGGACTGCCCTGTATCAGCGTGCTGTGGGGATTCCGCGAACGTTCATTTCTTGAAAGCAATGGCGCCACGATGTATGCAAAAACACCTCAGGAACTGATTGACAGTTTCTGAGGTGTCATGCTATTGTTGAAGGTGAGTTCTATTAATTCCCACGGTTAAGTTTGACATTGCTGGGGGGTTGTTAACCTTTTGTCATTTTTCTGGCTCTTTTTGTTCCATTCTGTAAGTCTCATCAGTCGTGTACCCGCTACACTCCCTCTTCAACTTACAGACTGAAAGCAAAAACAGCTCAGAAATCTGACAAAGCGAATTAATAGAACCCACCTGAAGGGATTGTCAGACCAAAGTGTGATCGTCAATGTATCTCTGTACCTCTTCCTTGTAGCTCTCGGAGATGGGAATGAACTCACTGCCGAACACCACGCGCCCTCTGTCGATGATCTTCACTTTCTTCATCTGTACGATGTAGGAACGATGTACGCGCATGAACTGAGGGTGGGGGAGGAACTCTTCAATCTTCTTCATGTTGATGAGCGACACAACGGGTTTTTCGCTGTTCTCAACAAACACTTTCACATAGTCCTTGAATCCTTCAATGTAGAGAATGTCGTTCAGACGGACCTGCACCAGCTTGTAGTCGCTTTTCACGAATATGAACTGGTCGTCAGTGAGCAGCTGCTGTCTTTTCTTTTCCTCAAAATAGCAGATGGCCTTGTTCACTGTTTTCAGGAATTCCTCATTGCTGATGGGTTTCATCAGGTAGTCGAGTGCGTTTACCTTGTATCCTTCGATGGCATATTGTTCGAAGGCTGTCGTAAATACCACCTTTGTGTTCTTAGGTAGTACTTTCGCAAACTCAAGGCCGCTGAGCTCGGGCATCTGAATGTCGAGGAACAGCAGGTCAACAGGATGTTCACGCAAATCGCGAATGGCCGCAATGGCACTGTTGTAGGTGCCAATGAGGTTCAGCGACGGCGTGTTCTGAGCATACGAGGCCAGCATGTTCGCGGCCAGTGGCTCGTCGTCAATAATTGCGCAACTTAGTTTCATAAAGTGTGATTTTAGATGAGTAGATATTATTTTTGTCGATTTCTTTTGTCCAAGTGTATTTGCCCGGGTAGCACATGTCCAGTCTGTTCTGAACGTTTTGCAGTCCTATTCCGTGTCCGCTGTGGTCGTCCTGACTCTTCGGGTGATTGGTGTTTTGGATGAAACACTCTATCCGTTCGTCGTTTGCAGAGATGTTGATCTTGATGAAACTGTCCTCTGTGGCACTCACGCCATGCTTGAAAGCGTTCTCAACGAGTGAGAGGAAGATGAACGGTGCCACCTTATAGGAACATGGCGTCGGAATGTCGATGTTGAGTTCTACCTTTACATTCTCCTGAAGTCTGAGTTTCATGAGCTCCGTGTAGTCCGTAAGAAAGCTGGTGACCTCTGTCAATGGTATATAGGTGTCCTGAGTGCCATAGAGCATCTTTCTCAACAGCTGGCTCAGCTCCTGAATGGCTTTCTTGGCCTTGCGGGGGTCAAGTTCCACCAGTGCATAGATGTTGTTGAGTGTGTTAAGCAGGAAATGGGGACTTGTCTGGAGCTGCAGACTGCTCAGCTGGGCTTCCACGCGTTTGATCTTTGACTCTCTGTTGGTCTTTTCCTGTATCTGGATGCTGAGCGAATGGCGCAGCAAGGTGGCCAGCACTCCGGAAATGCCAATGGCCATAGTCAGCTGTATAATGGCAAGAGGGATTTGCAGGAAGCTGATGGCCTTCGTCGTTTCTTTGGGCGTATAGCCCATCAACACTTCGCGGTCGTGGATGATGCTGAAGGAAACATGCGAGATAAACACGAAGAGAATCAGAAAGAACAGGTTCAGCAAGCGGTACTTCGTCTTTTGTTTGTTCTCCTTGAGATGATATTTCGGCGCCAGCCATAAATAGTTGATGTAGAACATCAGGCACATGGTCGTGGGCAACACGATGCGGAGGCTGTAGATCTCCACGTCGTCCTTGTCATACCGCGGAACCAACAGCACCGTGGGCACAAACACGCACACCCAGCAGATGATGTGGAATAAGTTGAAGAGTGCCTTGTTCTTGTTCATATTCTTCTTGGTGGGTCAATAGCCGAGCGACTCGCCAACAATGATGACGATGTGGCGTTTGGCCGGATGGGAATTGCGCAGGAAGTGAACGTAGTTGCAGATGCATTCAGTCGACAGGCAGTTGTGGCAGATGCCGTCTTTCTGGCAGGGCGTGTTCGGCTGGAAGCGCGAAGCGTTGATGGGAGCTGCCGTGGAGCGTGCACGCGACAGCGCACTCTCAACGTCGCGGGCAATCTTGTTGATGCCAACAACAAAGATGACACGTCGTGGTCCCCATGTGATGGCAGCCACGCGGTTGCCGTTGCCGTCGATGTTCACCAGGACGCCATCCTCGCTCATGCCGTTCACGCTCGACAGGTAGTAGTCGCAGCTGAACGCCTGCCGATAGCACGCCGTCTGTTCTTCGGCTGTTGTGGCCGTGTCTCGGTCTATCACATGGTAGTTGCCGCCTTTCAGATGTTCGGTAAGTCCGCTGTCTCTGATGGTCATCGAACCTCCCCATGTCACGCTGCTCCCTTCTGGGATAAGCTCCATCACCTTCCTTACGGCATCTTTTGCCGAAGGCAGGTAACAGGCCTCGAAGTTTCTTCTTTTCAGGTTCTCAACAACTTTCTGGCCTAAACGTTCGTTGCGCATTTCGGTCGGTGTCATCTTTGGGAACTGTCCTGTCTTTACTTAAACAATGAACTGTCAACTCTCGTTGGCATCTTTACGCCATATCGCGCAAAGACTGAAGCCTTGCGATGTATTTGCCAAGGATGTCGAACTCAAGATTCACTTTTGTCCCTACGGCAATGTCGCAGAAGTTGGTGTGCTCGAGCGTATAGGGGATGATCGCCACGGTGAAGGTGTCCTCCGTAGGTTCGCATACAGTCAGCGAGACGCCGTTCACGGTAATGCTTCCTTTGTCTACGGTGAAGTAGCCTCGCCGTGCCATCTCCTTGTCGTATGCGTATCTGAAGGTGAAGTAGATGCTTCCCTCAGCGTCTCTTTTGTCTATGCACTCAGCCGTAGTGTCCACATGTCCTTGCACGATGTGGCCGTCCAGCCGTCCGTTCATCTTCATGGAACGTTCCACGTTCACCTTGTCGCCCACTTTCAGGCTTCCCAGGTTGCTGCGTTCCAGTGTCTCGCGCATGGCAGTCACCACATATCTGTCTCCATCCGTCTTCACAACGGTAAGGCACACACCATTATGTGCCACGCTCTGATCGATGCTCAGTTCATGACCGAATGAGCACCTTAAGGTGAAGTCAATATTGTCTTTGTCATGCCTGATGTCCTCCACCAAGGCAAACTCTTCGATGATTCCAGAAAACATATTTCGGGCTGTTTGCAAGATTGTAAAAAACTAATACTTAAAAGACTCTTCCCCTCAGTTAAACATCCCCATCGGGGGCTTGGGGGTTCCTCCTTGTCACTTGTTCACTTAAAAAGGAAGCCGCACGATGATGTGATGAAACTCCGAGATTGAAAGTTTTGAGGGCTCCCTGCCTTTGTAATCCACCGGCTCTACAGCTTAGGCCCGAAGGCTTTATGTGGCCCGCCATTGGCAAAGGATGCGGTCTCGGTTTTCTGTAAAATTTTGATGAGTATCCCAATCGAACCGATACGGCTTCCCGTCTTTTTCGATGCAAAGATACGAATAAGTGAGCGAAGTACAAAGAAAAAACTGCTTTTTTTACTATTCAGAAGGAAAGTATTGAATGAAAAGAAACGAAGGACTCATCTATAAACATAAGAAGGCGCAGAAGTGTCGATGAAAAAACTGCCAAATAAATGCAATTTATCTGCCAAATAAACTCAATTTACGATTTAGCTATTTACAATTATTGCTGTCCGATAAAAATCGGTTTTGATTAATCTTCGTTTGAAAACGCCTTTAAACAGGCGAATTAAGTTTTCGTATCCAAAAGTAACCCCTCCTGAGCGTCGAAAAGGTCCAATTGTCGGATATTCTGACTCGC
>JAFWQE010000123.1 GCA_017509155.1 Prevotella sp. | reverse complement strand
GACTTTACATATTTAATTGCCTCTTTTCTTCTTTTTCCCTTTGATTTCATAGACCTTCACTCTTCACTCTTCACTTTTTTTTATACCTTTGCAGCCGATTATCATCAATTAGGTGTAAAAACAACAGTAAAGTAAAAGATGAAAGCATTTGTATTTCCCGGACAGGGAGCACAGTTCGTAGGAATGGGAAAAGACCTCTACGACACGAATCCGAAAGCCAAGGAACTCTTCCTGAAGGCTAACGACATTCTCGGATACTCCATCACCGACATCATGTTCAACGGTACTGACGAAGAACTCAGGCAGACCAAGGTTACACAGCCTGCAGTCTTCTTACATAGCGTCATTTCAGCACTCTGCATGGGCGATGAATTCAAACCCGACATGGTTGCCGGTCACTCGCTCGGAGAGTTCTCGGCACTCACCGCCGCTGGGGCACTCAGCTTCGAGGATGGTCTGAAACTGGTATATGCCCGTGCCATGGCCATGCAGAAGGCTTGCGAGGCTGTTCCCTCTACCATGGCAGCCATCATCGCACTGCCCGATGAGAAGGTCGAGGAGATTTGCAAGCAAGTGAGCCGCGAAGGCTGTGTCGTCGTGCCGGCCAACTACAACTGTCCTGGACAGCTCGTCATCAGCGGAAACATTGAGGCCATCGATGAGGCTTGTGCCAAACTGAAGGAAGCTGGTGCCAAGCGCGCACTGCCGCTCAAGGTGGGTGGCGCTTTCCACTCACCTCTCATGCAGCCTGCCAAGGACGAACTACAGGCCGCCATCGAGCAGACGGAGATTAAACAGCCCAACTGTCCTGTCTACCAGAACGTAGATGCACAGCCTCACACCGATCCCGCAGAAATCAAGAAAAACCTCATCGCTCAGCTCACAAGCAGCGTCAGGTGGACGCAATCGGTGCAGAACATGATTGCCGACGGTGCTGATGATTTCACGGAGTGCGGACCAGGAAAGGCCCTGCAAGGCATGATTGTAAAGATTTCTCGCGACGTCAACGTACACGGCATCGCCTGACCACAAAACCATTCGGTCTGGAGGTAGTCACCTCCAGACCTTTCCTTGCAAACTACTGAAAACTATGAAACAAGAGAAAATCATCATCTACCAGATATTCACACGCCTGTTCTCCAACCGCAACACTACATGCAAACCAGACGGAACACTTCAGGAGAACGGATGTGGAAAGATGAACGACATTGACAGCGCAGTGCTCAGCAACATCCGCAAGCTCGGCGTCACCCATGTGTGGTACACTGGCATCATCCGCCATGCCACGCAGACCGACTATTCTTCTTACGGCATTCCCCGTCAGCACGATGTCGTGGTGAAAGGCAAGGCCGGGTCGCCCTACGCCATTACCGACTACTACGACGTGGACCCCGACCTGGCCGTGAACGTTGACAAGCGCATGGACGAACTGCAGGATTTGATTCGTCGCACACATCAGGCTGGGCTGAAGGCCATCATCGACTTCGTGCCTAATCATGTGGCGCGAGAATACAAAAGCATCTGCAAGCCCGAGGGCATCAAAGACCTGGGTGAGAACGACGACCCCACGAAGCATTTCTCTACAGCTAATAACTTCTATTATTGCTGGGGACAGCCTCTCGATCTCTCAAATATCGTCAGCCAAACGACAAACACATATAATGAGTTTCCTGCCAAGGCCACAGGCAACGACCAGTTCTCAAACAAGCCCACACCCAACGACTGGTATGAAACCGTCAAGCTCAACTACGGCATTGACTACTGCGATGCAGGAGGTCGCTCAGAGCATTTCGACCCCATCCCAGACACATGGAACAAGATGACCGACATACTCCTTTTCTGGGCACAAAAAGGCGTCGACGGTTTCCGTTGTGACATGGCTGAGATGGTGCCCGCCGCCTTCTGGGCGTGGGCAACCGACAAGGTGAAATATCGCTATCCGGAGAAAATATTCGTTGGAGAGGTCTACGACCCTAACCAGTATGATCGCTACATCGGTGCTGGTTTCGACTATCTCTACGACAAGGTGGGCATGTATGACTGCCTGCGCGACGTCATTTGTGGAATGCGTCCCGCTGCCGACATTACGCGCCAATGGCAGACAACCGACCGTCTGCGGCCGCACATGCTCTATTTCCTTGAAAACCATGATGAACAGCGCATCGCCAGCAGTTTCTTTGCCGGTGAGGCCATGAAGGCCATTCCCGCCGTCTACGTCAGCGTGCTGCTCTATAGCAATCCCTTCATGCTCTATGCCGGACAGGAGTTTGGCGAAGCCGGCATGGACGAGGAGGGCTTTAGTGGAAAGGACGGGCGCACCACCATCTTCGACTATTGGTGCGTTCCATCGCTCATGCGCGGCTATTTCGACAGACGGCGTATGAAGAAAAGTGAGCGCAGTCTGATGACCATCTATCAGAACATCCTGAACATGGCCATCAACGAAAAGGCAATCCGTGAGGGTGACTCCTTCGACCTGATGTATGTGAACCCGCAGTTGGCCGAACAGCAGTTTGCCTTCATTCGCAAAGCCGATGACGAGATGATTCTCGTGGTGGCCAATTTTGGTTCATTCGACGTTGCCACCTCTGTCGTTGTGCCCAGTCATGCGTTCACCCATCTGATGATTCCGGAAATGGAAACCACTGCCGTCGACCTCGTCACCAAAGAGCAGATGAAAGTGGTGCTGCGTCCTGACAAACCGCTTCCCATCACCATTGGTGCATTGTCGGCTCGAGTCTACAAATTCATGATTAATCATAAATAACACTGAGCATCAATAATGATGATGGCTCTATACCAATAAAGCAAACACGCCTTATGAACGAACACAATAAAGATGAGTTTCCCCCCAGCCACACGGCGGAACACTTGCTCAACCAGCTCATGGCGCGCATGTTTGGCTGTGAACGATCAAGCAATGCCCATATAGAGCGGAAGAAAAGCAAGATCAGCTATATTCTAGAGCGGAAACCCGACCGAAAGGTCGAGAAGGAAATCGAACGTCAGATGAATGAACTGATAGATCAGGACATGCCCGTGACGTTCGAATTCGTCACACGCTCAGAACTGGAGAGGCTTGTACGAGAGGCAGCGCCCGGATCACCTGACGCGCTGTTGTCTGCAGACAGACTTCCCGACGATGCGCCAGACACTATTCGTCTGGTCAGAATCGGTGACTACGACGTCTGTCCGTGCATTGGCAAGCATGTGCGCTCAACGGCTCAGATTGGCCGATTCGAGATGCTTGGCACCAATTGGGACGAAGCTCAGCGCTCGTTCCGTATTCGATTTAAGGTAGTATAACAGTCGTTGGGCGTCAGGTGATGGTTGTTAGGTGTTGGGGGAATAGTTGATAGGTGCTTTAAAGCCACCAACACCCAACGAATTAAAACAACACACCATCACCCAACCCCCATCTCCTAATTCTCAAAACCACTTCATCAGTCCGCGCAGGTAGCCAGTCAGTTCGTGGCCCATTTTCTCTTGCTGCCACACACTGGGATGCCAGTCGGCACCGATCATCAGGTCGCCGTTCTGTGGTGTCATGTCAAAGCGGTACACATTTTCGTCTCCTTGATGATGGGCATCGTTAGCCACTTTGTCTAAGGCTGCCTTCACGATAGACAGTTCCTTGCCGTTGAGCATGGCTCCCGTGAGGAACACGATTTTCGCCTGCGGATATTTCGACCGCAGCGTCTTCAGGAAATCTCCGTAAGCCTTCTCAAGCCTTTTCTGGTCGGCAGTGCCGGTCGATGTGTCGTTGGTGCCCAGATTGATGCACACCACATCGGGCGTGAAACGGCTGAAATCCCATAGCTGCGACTTGTCATGATAGTTCGTGTAAGGGTATTCGTTTGGCATGTTGTCGCTGTTTCCGGTCTTTGGTCCGTCGTAGTTGCGATAGATGCCTATCCCACTGCGCGCCACAACCTGATACTGAGCCCCGAGAGCCCTTGCCGTACGGGCGGCGTAGGTGTAGTAGTGGTTCTCTGTCTCATAGCTGAAATGCTCGCTGGGATTAGTGCTCTCCACACCATAGCCGCATGTGATGCTGTTGCCAATGAATTCAATGCGGCGGTCGGGCAGGGGAGGAGAGGCAACAAGCTGGCACCCTTTGTCGAGCCAGAACCCTCGAAACTCTGGCCGCAACTCATAGCCTTCAATGCAGTAGGTGATGTGTGCACGATGCGTGCCCTTTGGCAATGACGTGGCCAGACTGACGATACTGTCTTGCTGTCCGCGGAAGGCCACCTTGAAGGGTTCTGCTTCATCTATCTGTACCATGAAGTAGCCGCTCTCGGGCTTGGCCATCATGCGCAGGCTTGTGCCTTGGAACGATGCGATAATCTGCACGCCTGGGTACACGAAATAAGGGCGTTCTGGGTTGGAGAAGTTGATGCGTCCCACATACTGTATGTTCTTGTCGGTGGGACTGACAAAGTTTCCGCAGGGCGAGAGGTGCTGGGCTTCCATGCACAAGGAAAGCAAGGCCGCAAGAGTAATCAGCAGCCCTCGGCAGCTCACTGCTGCCAGTCTTTGATTCTTTATTATTTTCATTTTTCTTTTTCTTTTATCATTTAGGCACGCCGTGCCGCAGTATATCGCGACTCTACTTATTTGATGTTTGCTACAATTGTCTGCAGCTTGTCGTCGGCCGATGATGTTCCCACCATGATCTGGTGTTTACCTGGCACAACGCGCATCGTGTTGCTCTTAGTGTCCCACAGTTCGAAGCGTTCGCGCGGCAGGTCAATCTCCACCATCTGCGTTTCACCGGGCTTCAGGTTCACCCGCTTGTATGCTCGCAGTGTCTTCTGTGGTCCCTCTACGTCGCGTGGGTTCCTCACGTACACCTGTACCACCTCGGTGCCTTCTCTGCTGCCAGTGTTCTTAACGCTTACACATACTTTTCCGTTTTTGTAGCTTGGCTTGCCCAGAGCGAATGTGGTGTAGCTGAGTCCGTGGCCGAAGGGGAAGAGCGGCTGTCCCTTGAAGTATCGGTAGGTGCGGTTGCTCATGTGGTAGTCCTCGAAGTCGGGCAGTTGCTCGGTGTTCTGGTAGAACGTGATGGGCAGCTTGCCACTTGGGTTGTAGTCGCCGAAGAGGATGTCGGCCAGCGCCTCACCTCCGCGTTCACCGCCATACCATGCCTGCACGATGGCATCGGCGTTCTGGCTTTCTGGCACCAGTGCATTGGCGGAGCCCGAGCAGTTCACGTAGACCACACGCTTGCCTGCCTGATGGAGAGCGGCTATCATTTCGCGTTGCACGCGTGGTAGTTCAATGCTGGTGCGGTCGCCGCCGCGGAAGCCCTCTTCGTTCACTTTCATCTCCTCACCTTCCAGACGTGGGGATATGCCGCCTACGAAAACAACTACGTCGGCGTCGCCCACCTGTCTGAGGATGTCAGGCATCGAGGTCTCTTGTTTCTGCGCAATGTCAAGACCGAAGAGCGCCAGTCCCACTTGCTGTATGTAGTTGGCCTCGATGTGGTAGGTCTGTCCGGCCTTCACGTTTCTCTTGAACTGTTTGTACACTACGCCGTGGCCGTTCCACTTGTCGTAGAGCGTATCACCGTCGAAGATAACGCCGAGATAGTCCTCAGCCGCAACGTTGAGTGTGATTTCGCAGTCCTCTTTGGGGCAGAAGTCGGCCTCGTAGCGTGCTGAGAAGTGCTCCAGGGACACGCCAGGAGCAAAGGCCGTGTTGCCGCCGTTGTTCAGGTTGATGAGCGACGTGTTCACCGTCGTGGCAGCCGGTTCTCCCTCAAAGCTCTCGTTGTTCCAGTAGGAGGCTTTCACGCCTTGCCGTCCGTCGGGCGTCTGTAGACTGTTGAACAGGCTCTCAAACACCTCGTTGCGTGTCAGGCTGCAGCCCTGCACGAAGCGTGCCGATGGCGCTTTCTGCCTGATGCCTTGCAGGATGGTGATGGTTTGTGTGGGTGTTCCCGTGTAGTTGCCCCACAGCATGGTGGAGTCGTTGGCGTTGGGTCCCATGACTACGATTTTCTGATTCCGATTCAGTGGCAGTATGTTGTTGCGGTTCTGCAGCAGTGCCATGCCTTCACGTGCCACCTGCAGTGCCAGGTCCTTGTGCTCTTTGCTGGCCACCACGCTCATGGGGATGCGCGTCCAGGGCACCAGTTCGTCCTTGTCGAAGTCGCCCAGTTCGAATCGTCCCACCAGTAGTCGTTTCAGACTGGTGTTGATTTGTTCCTCGGTAATCTTGCCTGCCTTCATTGCTTCGGGCAGTGACTTGTATTCGCTGCCACACTCCACGTCGGTGCCCGCAATGACAGCCGAGGCGGCGGCATCGGCCTTGGTGGGTGAGAAACCGTGATAGCCGGGAGCCCAGAAGTCGCGAATGGCGCCGCAGTCGCTGGTTACCAGTCCCTTGAATCCCCATTCCTCGCGAAGGATCTTGTGCAGATAACGGGTGTTGCCGCAGCATGGTTCGCCGTCATTGCGTTGGTAGGCGCACATAATCTCGCGAACGTCGCCCTGCTGCACCAGCGCCTTGAAGGCCGGCATATAGGTCTCCCAAAGGTCGCGCTCGGGCAGGTTGGTCATGTTGAACTCGTGGCGGTTCCATTCCGGACCGCTGTGCACGGCGTAGTGCTTCGCACAGGCATAGAGCTTCATATAGCGCGAATCGGGCCTGACGCCTTCGTAGGAGTAGCCTTGCAGGCCACGCACCACGGCCAGTCCCATCTGCGACGTCAGCCACGGGTCTTCACCGTAGGTCTCCTGTCCTCGTCCCCATCGTGGGTCGCGGAAGATGTTGATATTGGGCGTCCAGAACGAGAGTCCGCGATAGCGCTTCATCTCGCCCGTCCGCTTGGCCTCGGCGTTTTTTGCGCGAGCCTCGTCGCTCACGGCTGTGAACACGTCGAACACCAGTCGGTCGTCAAACGATGCCGCCATGTTCATGGTAATGGGAAACACGGTGGCGTAGCCGTTGCGTCCAACACCGTGGAGCGCTTCGTTCCACCACTCAAATTGTGGGATGCCCAGTCGCGGGATAGCTGGCGATTGGTCCATCATAAGTTTCACTTTCTCGTCGAGCGTGAGCCGCGAGCAAAGGTCCTCGGCTCGCTCTTGCGGACTGAGGTTAGGGTTTTGGTAGGGCAGCATCTGTGCCTGCGTTTGCGTCAGGGCAAGCGCCGCCAAAACGGTCATTATAGTCTTTTTCATATTATTTTTTTGAATGATTGTTTCGATATAGAGCTATTGTCCTGCAAATTTAAGAAAAAAAACTGGAACAGCCCACAGTGTAGCAAAAAAACATTCAATCAGTTGCGAAAAACACTCTCTTTCCTTTGCGCATGCCCAAATAGACAGCGCAGAGTTCACGATGATAAGGATGATGTCTCTATGTGTTGCCTGCGTGTTTTTTCCTAACGATGGCTGCATGTCTTATGTTTATCTTGCCAGATTTCGGTACCTCAAGACAGTGTTCTCTATTGTTTGCAAAACTCTTCTTGATGCTCGTTTTTTGTCCCCATACCATGCCAATCGAGTCCGTTCGCCACACTACTTGAGTCCGTTCGCCATACTACACGAGTCCGTTTGCCGTACTACTCGAGTCCTTTTGGCGTTCGGACTCGAGTCCTGCATTGCCGGAATTCAAGTAGGACAATAATGGTAGCCTGTAAATCTCTCATTTTCAATGGATAATAGTGGTGCGGAAATGTATTTTCTCTGCCACATTATTCGCCTTTCAGTTCTATAATTGTTGTCCCGTTCATACAAAGAAGCGCCACCCTCAGCAGGGCGGCGCATCTGGTATTCATGGTTATGCTTGCAGTGTTATTTCAGTATGACCTTGCGACACTGGCGGCTTCCGTCTGAGAGGGTGATGGCTTCGATGTAGATGCCGCGAGTGGGGTTTGCAACATGGAGGCCTTCTAGTGTGTAGTAGTCGGCGCCCCGGAGCTGGTAGCCGTTGAGGATGTTGGTGACACCCGTGCTCTCGGACAACACCTGACCGGTGACGACGATGTTGGCGAGTGCTATCTGCTTGTCGTTGCCCAATTTGTAGATGTTGACGATGAGGCTGCTCTGTCCCATTGCCGACGGGATGTTGGTGATGTCCTTGGAGAAGTCCGTGACGGCGTTGTTGCGCTCGGGCTTCAGCATGCTTTCCACCTCGTAGGTGCCGTTGCTGTTCTTCCAGCTGATGTCGAGCAGTCCACCGTCGGTGCCGATGCGCGATGCCTTCAGGCTGATGTTTGTCGGGCGGAAGTAGTAGCCTGTTTCTGCGTTGAAGCTGAAAGTAACCGCATTGCCGCTGTTGGCTGCACTCTCGTTCTTGATTTTTGGCTGGATGAGCGTGTAGTTAACGTTATTCATCTTTCGAGTTCCGGCATAGCTGACGTTCTCGCCCAGGGTTACATTGTCGGCAGAGAGCATGGTAGCCACGGCAGAAGCGTATTGTGCCAGCTGGCCTGCCGTTCCGCTACCGAACGCCCATGTGACAGTGCCTTCGGCGTCAATCTGCATGCCTTCTTCGTCGGAAGGCCCGCCATTTTCGTTGAGTTCGATATCGCCTTCGTAAGTGCCGCCTTCATATTGTGCCTCGGTAATGTCAGCGACGAGCGAGTTGAGATAGTTCTCGAGATTGGTGTAGCCATTGTCGTCGTAGGCGCGTCCGTCGGCAGCATCGTTGGCGTTGAGTCCGTTGGCCGTCTCCCAGGCATCGGGCATTCCGTCGCCATCGGTGTCTGTGGGTGCCTGTGCGCTGTTGAGGGTGGGCCAAGCTGACCAGTCGCTGCCTGCGTCTGCGGGCTTGTTGTCGTCCTGAGAGTTGATGAAGCCACTGTCGAGGTTGTTGCCTGTATAGGTGGCGACGCCGTTGCGGGTGTCGGAAATCATCAGTTCGTCGAATGAGTCGCGGTGTAGACAAGCTCCTACGTAGGATAGCACGCGCTCGTAGGCCTGCTGTGCGGTGTGAGTGGTTGTGAGGATGAAGGGGATGGGCTCAGCGAGGTGGATGGTGTCTTGGGTGACAGCGGTGAAGGTGCCGTCGCAGCCCGAGGCGTCTACCTGCTGAATGACGCCGATGTTCCAGTTGTCCTGGGTGACGTCGGCATACTTGGAGTTGACGTTGCCCGTCACGTAGTAGTGTCCCCACAGGTGGAGCGCGGGAGCATAGGCAGGATAGGTGGCCACATAGGAATTGGTGCGCACGCCGATGCCGGCTATGCGCTTGGCCTTCAGGTCGCGCGAGGTGCTGCCCGAGGGTGTGCCCGGCCCGGGCTTGTAGTAGTTGTTCACGATGTTCACGTTCATGCCCTCGCCGCCGTAGCAGCCGTTAGAGCCGTAGTTGTAGATCACGTTGTTGCGCATGTCCATGCGCTCGTCGAGCTGCGTGGTGGGTCGCGGACCGAGGCGCGGTGTGCGCGAGGTGTGATGGGCAATGAGGTTGTGGTGGAACGAAGCTCCGCTGCCACCCCAGTTGCCGCCGTAGCCGTGGTTGCCCTTGGAGTGGCCTGCATCCACGAGGCTCTGTGCCACGAGGCACCATTGCACGGTGGTGTTCTTGTTGCCCAGCACCGACAGGCACTCGTCTATGCTCCAGCTGACGGAGCAGTGGTCTATCATCCAGTCGCGGCTGTCGAAGCCCCCGAAGCCGTCCCATCCGTCGGCACCATTGACAGTGACGTTCTTGTTGCCCAGCCGGAAGCGCATGTAGCGCACGATGACGTTGCTGCCAGTAATGGAGACGGGATAGTCGGCAACACAGATACCGTCGCCTGGAGCAGACTGTCCGGCGATGGTGGTGTTGCTTCCAATGCTGAGCGCCGATGTTAGGTGAATGGTACCGGAGACGTCGAAGACGATGGTCTTAGCGCCATTCTGCGACAAGGCCCAACGCAGTGAGCCAGTACCGGAGTTGTTGAGGTTGGTGACGTGATAGACGGCACCGCCCCTGCCACCTGTGACATATCGTCCGAAACCCTCTGCGCCAGGGAAAGCGGGCGTCTTTTCCTGCTGTGCCGACGCAACGGAAACGACGGAAAGCAGAAGCAAAAGGGACAGTAGTGGACCGAGAAAACGCGGATCACAGGACAGGGGAGAAGATGGTTTTTTGTTGAAATGACTGATCATGATTCTTTCGATTTGTTTGTTGTTCAATTAGTTTGTGCAAAAGTAAGCATATTTTCGCAAATGACAAAGTGTTTGGCCGAATAGTTGGTGTTAAAGGACAAAAAAAGAGGGCACGCAGTGGGGCGTGTCCTCTTGGGGTGTTTACCGAGACACTGTCTCGGTTTACTTGACGGGATTACTTCCAGCGGGCGTCGCCCAGCTTGCTGAAGTCAACACCAGAGACCTTACCGATGATGTTGAACGTTCCCTTGGAAGGATTGTTCCACAGCTCAGTCTCGCTGATACCCAGTTCTCCGAGGCCTTCGAGCGGGTAGATTTTCGGCTCTTCTGCACCGAGGTCGGTCCAGGCAAAGTTGGTCTTGTAGCTGTTCTCCACGACGAAGTTGTCGGGTGTGCCAGTGAGGAAGATAGAACCTGCGGTACCAGCCTCATAGGGATAGATGTCGCCACCCTCTGAGTTCAAGGTCTTCATAGACGGGCCGAAGAGCGTGTTCTTCACGTTCAGCACCACATTGCCTGAACCCAGGCGGAACATCGGCGTGTTGGCGTTGGCCGTGGTCTCGATGGGAGCATAGCAGAAGGTGCAGTTCTCGATGTTGAACGTCAGCTTGTTGGTGGTGGTGCGGAAGTCGCACAGAAGCACGATGTTGTTGACCGTGCAGTTGCGCATGGTCACGTTCTTCCAGTCACCGCTCTTGTTTGTTGTGGTGAGCACGCCCTGGTCGCCGATGGCGTTGATGAGGCAGTCCTCTAACAAGATGTTGGTGATGTTGTCGCCATCTTTCTGCGAGCGCACGACGGCACGATAGCCCGTCATGGAGCAGTTCTTGAAGGTGAGGTTGCTGATGGTGGCTCCATAGCCGTTGATGTTGAACACCTGTCGGCCGCCCCATCCCTTATCGTGGTTGGTTTCCACCTCATAGCCTCCTCCGGCAATGGCCTTGTCGCTGATGAAGTCTATCTTCTCGAACACGATGCTGTTGATGTCCTGTCCGGCCACACCGCCCATGCCGCCGCCCGAGCGGAAGATGGCGTTGCCCTTCAGGGTGAGACCCGTGACGAAGCGGATGGTCTTCGTTGTGCCTGGGATGTTGGTGCCGCCCGAGATCTTGTAGAGCGTGCCGCCTTCAAGCACATAGGTGATGTCCTGGTCGGGGTTGGCCGCCACGTCGGCTGCCAGCTGGTCGGCAGTGATGTAGGTCTCGCCGCCTGACACGCCGCGCAGGTCTACCACCACGCCCTCATACTTCTCTGCGGCTGCCGTGGTGAAGCGCTTCTTTCCCTGGTAGCTGCCGTTCTGATAGGCCTCCACACGGTAGGTGGTCTTGGGCTGCAGGCCCTTGAAGATGATTTCGCTGGCGGCATTGATGTCGGCATTGAGCAGAGTGTCGCACACCAGCGAGTCATTGCTGTCCTTGTAGACCTTCAGCTCATCGTAGCTCACCTCTTCGGCCCACTTGATGCGTGCCTGCGTGTCGATGAGGTCGGTGGTGGCAGGCGTCGTGAGCGAGGTGGGGTAGTCGGGCGTGATCGTTGTCAGCGAGAAGGGCTTCGAGACAAGGCCCGTGGCCGTGTTGGCCGAGCTGATGTAGACATAGTACTCCTTGTCGTATTTGAGATTGTTGAACCGGCAGGTCAGGTCGCTGGTGGTAACCTCCTGAGTGTCGGAACCGTCGATGGCCTCAACCTTCACCGTGTACTGGTCGGCATTGGTGTAGTTGTCCCACTTGATGATCATGAATGGAATCTTGTTCTCGTCCAGGCCCAGCTCGATGTTGTCGGTCTCATTGATGATGGGGCGGAAGAGGGCGTCGGCCGTCGTAAGGTCTTCGTCGTCGCCACAGCTGGCGAGCGTTCCCATTCCTGCGGTGATTGCTGCAAGCAGCAACATGGATTTGATTATCTTTTTCATAATTTCTGTCGGATGTTATTTGTAATCGCGTTCAATTGTAGCCACTTCGACGTTCACGCCATCGTCCATGTTTGCATCCAGGATGTGATAGCCGTCGTTGTTGAGTACAGAGCTTGCTGAGATGGTCTCAGTGGTGATGGGCAGCAGGTAGGGCACCACGCCGTTGCCCGTGAGCGCACCATTGGAGTAGCCGCGGTAGAGGCGTGTGAAGTAGTCGCTGGCGGCATAAACGTCCTTGCGTGTGATGCCGGTGGGCTCGCCGTTGGTCACGGTCACGCTCTTCGTGTTGGGAGCAGTGCCCAGCACGTAGGTGGTGGTGCCGTCGCCGTTGTCGGTCTTGGTCGGTGTGGTGGTGCCGTAGTCTGTGCCACCATAGATATAGGTGCGCGTACGCTTGATCATCTGCGAACCCCAGTTCACCGATTGCCAGCCTTCAGAGGTCATGGTGGCGTCGTCTTGCTCAATCTTGTATTTCTCGTTGTACCACTTGATGTCGCTCTTGAGGTTGTTCTTTGCAACTTTCACATACCAGAGCTTGTTGGCCCAGTTGACGTAGTTGATGGCCTCGGGATACTTGGCCATGACGGCCTCGTCGTTGAGCAGGTCTTCGTTGGTAGAAATACCCCAGCAGAGGGCGGTGCGCATGGCTTCCTCGATCTTCTTGGCATAGAGGTTCCAGCGTATGAGGTCGAACTTGCGAAGGGCCTCGCTGCCAAACTCCCAAGCACGCTCGTTGACGATGGCGTCGAAGAAGGCGGCCTTAGAGTTGAGGTTGGCCACGTATTCCGTCACGTCGGCAGCGTAGGTAGGGCTGTTGGCGAAAGCGCGGGCACGAACCTTGGTGAGGCACTCCTTGGCAAGAGCCGTGGGGCCGTTGAGCTCATTCTCGGCCTCGGCCAGCATGAGGAGAACGTCGGAATAGCGCATCAGCGGGAAGTTGATGCCGGTGCCCTTCGACGAGCCTGAGCCAAGCTCCTTGGCTGCACGCGAGCGGTCCCACTTGCCGGCGTAGAGACCGGTAGCGGCCGATGCCTTCACTGTGTCGTTCTCATGACTATACTTGGCACAGCAGATGTCGCGGCGGGAGTCGTTGTCGGCAAACGACATGTAGTAGGTAGGAGTGACGGCCACCTGGGCGGTGGTGTTACCCTTGGCGCAGCTACCCGTGTTGGCAACACCGAAGCTCCAGCCGATGTCGCCACCGTAGTTCTGGACGAAGGCTACCTCGTAGAGCACCTCGGCGTTGTTCTCGGGCGAGTAGTTCATCTCGTTGATGAACGACTGCTCGAAGTCGGGATACAGGTCGCGGGGCTTCAGCTGGATGAGCTTCTGGCAATAGTCCTTGGCCATCTGATAGTATTCGGTGTAGGTGCGGGCGGTCTTCTCGGCGCCGTTCACGTCTTTATAGGTCACGGTGAGCGAGTCTGCATTCACGTCGAGATATTCGTCGGCGCGCTTCATGGTTCCGTCTTTGGTCATGCCGTAGCCGGCACGGAAGAGTGCGATGCGGGCAATGAGGCCGATGGCGAAGTCGCGGTTCATGCGCTCAATGCCGCCGGTGTTCACGTCGCTCCACTTCATGGCGGGCTCAATGTCTACCAGCTGCTGAAGGCAACGGCTGTAGACGACGTTCTTGTCGGTGCGAGGCTTGTCAATCTCATCGCCCCACTTGGCAGCAATGTCATAGTAGGGCACATCGCCGAAGAAGTTGCACATCAGATAGTAGCGATAAGCCTTCAGACAGGTGGCTTCACCCTTGATCTGCTGCATTTCGTCCTGTTGTCCGATGCTGCTGTTGTCGATACCAGCGCGCACCTGGTTGGCACGCTCAATAGCCTGAAGGTTGTTGTCCCATACCTTCTTCACGTCGCTCCATCCCACGTTGCCAGCTCCCTGAAGGGGCCACACAGCGTTACGGTGGTTGGTGGCTGTGGTGGCGCTCACGCCCATGGCTTCCACGTCGGTGTTCTGCATCCATACGCCGCACATACGCGATGTGTATGGGTCTTCACAGAACAATACATATACGCCGTTGATGGCGTTGGTTGCAAATTCTGTCGAGTTGTAAACCATAGTCTGGTCCATCTGCGACGGAGAGTCAACGTTCAGCGTATCGCTGCACGATGTCAGCGTCAAGGCTCCGACAGCTGCAATAGCTATATATTTGTTTCTCAGTTTCATTTTGATTATGAATTATGCGTTATGTGTTTGGAATGATCAAAGCGTCACGTTCACGCCGAAGGTGAATGCGCGGCTCTTGGGATAAGACGAGAAGTCGATGCCCGGTGTGAGTCCCGAATAGCTACTGTTGCGAGCATACGAGCTGACCTCTGGGTCGAAGCCGGGATAGTCGGAGATGACAAACAGGTTGGTTCCTGTCACGTAGAAGCGGAGTCGCTGAATGCCGACCTTGCGCGTGAGCTTGTTGGGCAGCGTGTAGCCCACGGTGAGGCTCTGCAGGCGGAGGAACGATGCATCGTCCATGGCCCAGTCTGTGGGCACCACCACGGCGTCGCCCGTGGAGAACGGGCTCCACATGGCCTTGGCAGCCTGTCCGTTGCCGCCTTCATTCCAGTAGGCCAGGTCAGACAGCTCTTCGAGCAGCACGCCCGTCTCGGGGTTGATGTACGAGTAGGCATTGCTCTGGCTCATCTCGGCGCGCATGTTGGGATAGGTACCGGCGCGATAGCGCGACGTGGTCTGTATCTTGTTGGCGTTGTAGATGTCGTTGCCCACCTTGTAGGTGAAGTTCACGTTGAAGTCGAAGTCGTAGAGGTTTCCGCTGAATCCGAAACCGCCTGCGAAGTCGGGGTTGGTGTCGCCAATCACTGTGATGTCGTTGGCGTCAACGTTGCCGTCGCCGTCGCGGTCTTTCAGCTTCATGGCACCTGGGCGTATGCCGATGGTGCCTCCGAGCAGCGATGTGGTGGCCACGCCTTCTTTCAGCTTGTAGGCTCCGGTCACGGGGTCATAGCTCTCAAAGTCGTTCGTTGTGTAGTAGCCGTCGCTCTCCCAGCCGTACACCAGTCCGATGGGGTCGCCTATGCGGACGATGTAGTCCTGCTGGTTCTTGTTGTCGGTGCTGGCCCATCCCGAGGCGAAGGTCATTTCCTGCAGGCCGTTGGCCAGGCCCTTCACGTTCGACTTGTCGAAGCCTATGTTGAAGTTGGCCATCAGGGTGAAGTTCTTCTTCTGCACGAGGGCTGCATTGACGGTGAGTTCCACACCCTTGTTGCTCGTCGAGGCCGAGTTCTCCCACACGGTGGTGTAGCCCGGGGCTGCGATGTTGTGGTTGATGAGCAGGTCGTCGGTGTCGTTCCAGTATACGTCGATGTTACCGTTGATGCGCTCGTTGAAGAATCCGAAGTCGAGACCGAGGTTGCGCGTGGTTCTCTTCTCCCATGTGAGCAGCGGGTTGGCCAGCACGTTGGTCACGGCCAGGTGCGAGTTGGAAGAGTCGCCCACGCCGTAGCGCTTCGAGCCGCTGTTTGTGTTGTAGAGCTGGCTGAACATGTAGCTGGGCAGCTTGTCGTTACCCACCTTACCGTAGGAGAAGCGTAGTTTCAGGTTGGAGAGCCACTTCTGTGCCCCCTTCATCCAGGGCTCCTCAATGATGCGCCACGATGCGGCTGCTGCGGGGAAGAAGCCCCACTGGTGGCCGTCGGCAAACTGCGAGCTGCCGTCCTCACGCAGGGTCAGCGTGAGCAGGTAGCGGTCCATCAGCGTGTAGTTGATACGTCCGAAGAACGACACCTTGTTCTGGTTGGCTGCCACGTTGCCGGTCATGGCCTGCATGGTGCCCAGGCCGTAGTTGGCAAACACCTGGTCGGCGGTGAAGGCCTGGCTGAAGTTGTTGCCGTCCATCTTGTTGTAGTTGGAGCGGCTTGTGCGGAACTCCTGTCCGGCCATCACGTTCAGGTGGTGTATCTTGTTGATCTTGGTGTCGTAGGTCAGCGTGAAGCTCTCGCGGATGCTGCTGGTGTTGGTCTTCTGCCAGTCGGCCAGCGGGTCACCACCCACATACGAAGCCTGCGTGGTGGTAGCTCCATACCAGTTCTTCACCTCGTTGAAACCGTAGGTGTAGCCACCTTCCAGGTGAGCCTTCAGGCCTTTGAGAGGCGTCGTCCAGTCGAGTGAGCCGTTGAACACGAATCCGCGGTTGTTGCGGCGGCGCCAGTACTGCTCCGACTGCTCAGCGAGCGACATGTTTGCACGCTGCCATTCCACGATTTCATCGTCCGACATGGTTGAGAAGTCGGGCGTGATCATTCCCGAGAGACCTTTCGTGGCCACACCATAGAGGGCCTGCTCGGTGCGCACCTTATAGGTGCCGCCCTGTGTGCCCTGTCCGTTGGCCGTCTGGTCGTTCACACGGGCTGTGAGCGAGAACTTCAGCTTGTCGCTGATGTCGTGGTTCAGCTTGAACAGGAAGGCGTAGCGCGAGAAGTCGTTGTTGGGCATCAGGCCGGCGTTGAAGTCGTAGGTGCCCGAGAGGTTGAACTTGGTCTTCTCGGTGCCACCCTGCAGGCTCACGTTGTGGCTCTGCGACAGCACGTTCTGGCCAAACAGGTCTTCCTGCCAGTCGATGGCCTCGATGCTCTTGTAGAGGTAGAGGTCGTCGAACACGCCAAACTGCTTGTAGAAAGAGTTGAGCGCGCTCTCGCCGCGCAGGGCTGCATACTCATAGTTGGACATGACATACTCGTAGGCATTGAGCACGTCCATGCGCTTCGACACGGTCTTCGTCTGCAGGTAGCCGTTGTAGTTCACCACCGTCTTGCCGCCCTTGGCGCCTTTCGTGGTGATCAGAATAACACCGTTGGCACCTTCCGAACCGTAGATGGCGGTCGACGATGCGTCCTTCAGCACGGTGATGTCCTCGATGTCGTTGGGTGAGAGGTCGCTGAGCGATCCGCCCTGGAAACCGTCGATCACGATGAGCGGGGAGTTGTCGCCCGTGATGGAGCCGCCACCGCGCACGCGGATGAGCACCTCGGCATCGGGAGAACCGTCGGTTGTGGTGATGTTCACACCGGCCATCTTACCCGTCAGAGCCTCCGACACGTTCGACACCGGCACCTTCACCAGGTCCTGACCCGTGACCGTGGCCACCGAACCCGTCAGGTCTTTCTTTCTCACAGAGCCATAACCGATCACCACCACGTCGTTCAGCGTGTTGGCATCGTCCTCGAGCACGACGCTCACTTGCGACTTGCCCTTCACATCGATGGTCTGCGGCTTCATACCTACGTATGAAATGACGATGGGATTGTTTCCCGATACCTTGATGGAGAAGTTTCCGTCGAAGTCGGTGACCACCGCATTCTTCGTGCCTCGTTCCATCACCGTGGCGCCGATGACGGCCTCACCACTCGAGTCCGTCACCGTACCATTGACAGTTTGCGCCTGAATACAGCCCACAATGAATAGCAGGGACAGTACGAGCGCTGTTCGTAAACTTTTCAAATGTACAGACATAAATGTTATTAATTAGTTATTAAATAAGTTGTCTTTCTTCTCAGATAGCATCGTGATTGTTGCTTGCGCTTACACCATATTTGTTTTATAGGAATGCGCGTTGTAGTTCGTTATATTTTGCAAAGGTAACAAAAAAAAAGAACATCGCAAAATTTTTATAACTTTTTGTGTCTTTCATTTAACGTAAAGGTTTGAGTGAAGTGTCGCTATGGCTTATAACGATGCAGAAAACAACGGATAAGAAGCGAAAAAAAAACGGCAGAAAAAAGCATTTTATTTGCCGGGAAAACAACGTTTATTTGGCGTTTTTTTTGGGAGTTCGAATTAGGAGTTCAGGAGTTACAGGAGTTCTTTGCAAGCAGAGCGAACAAGTTCGAGCGGCAGACGTTAGTTTATTTGCTCCATTATGGAATTAAACGTGCTAGAAGTATCGTCTGTAACTCCTGATAGAATTCATTGCAAGACAAAAGCACCCACCCGTGCTCTTCCGATAGGGCAGGGTGGGCGCTTGTTGTATAGATGATGCGGGATTATCTGATGACCTTCTCGGCCTTCTTCTCTCCGCTCTTCGAGGTGCTGACCTTGATGACGATTCCCTTAGACGTTGCGGGCACGCGCTCACCTGCCAGGTTGTAGTAGGTGGTGGCCACGTTGTCGTCGTTATCGTTGTCTATTTCCTGGATTCCCACGGGGTCGCTGGCCTCGGCCGATGGTTCGCTGAGTCCGCCCATCTCGTTGGCCGCGCGCACGGTGTAGCGGGCGTTGCTGTCGGTTATGGTGTAGGTGGGCTCTGTGGTGAAGGCCACAACCGTTCCGTCCTGGCATATAGCCCAGAGCAGCGTGTAGTCGTTGTCGTCCCAGGTGAGGGTGTTGCCCTTGAGCTTCACGTTGGTGGGCACAGGAGCCTGCTCGGTGCTCATGCGCGGATTCCATTCGCCGAAGGTGTTCTGCATGTTGCCGATGACGGCGGCCTCCTCAGCGGTGAGCACGGGGTTGTTCTCGTGGGGCGTCTTCTTGCCCAGCGATGTGGCCCGACCGCTCAGGTCGATGGCGTTGCCCGATGCCGACATGCTGTTGTATTCGGCCATGCGGGTGCAGCCGCCGTCGCTCATCTCTGCCCAGCCGATACCAAGGGGAACGGCCTCCATGCGGGTGTCGATGAAGTAGACCTCAGCCCCCTCGGTCCATGGGCGCCCCAGGTAGTAGTTGCCGTTCACGCTGGCCTGTTCGCCGCGGATGGTGCAGTCCTTGAACACGTAGCCATAGTGAGAGTTGTCGCGCGGAACGGCCAGGTAGCCGCCCTTCTCGCACATCTGCAGCGTCACGCCGTTGTAGAACACGTCGCCCGAACCGCAGAGGAAATCGGTGCGGCCGCGCAGCAGTCCGCCCTCAAAGTAGTAGAGGCCGCGGGTGTTGTCGCTCACGTAGGTGTCCTGGTAGGCCCAGAGGCAGACGTTCTTGCAGATGGTCTTGCTGCTGCCGTCAACCAGAATGACGTTGCGTCCCGTAGCGTCGGCAGTGTTTGTCTTCAGCGTGATGTCCTGGAAGTAGGTGTTGGTGGCGTTGCTCGTCAGGTAGAGCAGTCCGCTCGTGCGAATGCCCTCCAGCGGGTTGGCCATGCCGCCAGCTCCTGCGCTGGGATTTTCCGACAGGTCGTTGGGCATCTGGTTGGCAATGGTCGTTGCCTCCATGTCCTCGCCGATGATGGATACGTTGGGCGTGCCGAACGATGTCTTCGGGTCGGGATAGCTCTTGCCGTCGTTGCCGGTCACCATGTTGTCCTTGTTGGCAGGGATGATGTAGTCGCCCTTGCGCACGAAGATGCGATAGCGCTTGCTCTTGTCCGACCGGGCTGCGGCAGCCGCGAGGGCCTCCTTGAAGGTTCCGTCATCGGGCACGATGAAGTCGTAGAGTGCTTTCTGCACGGTGGGCTTGGCAATGGTGGTGAAGCCGAGGGTGATGGCCGTGGCGAGGGTGTTGCCAGCCAGGTCGCTCACGGATCCGCCGTCGAGCTTGAAGTTGTAGTCGGTGCTGTAGGCCAGGCCCTTGTATGCGGCCGTCACCGTTTTGCCCGATGCCGTGAGCGCCAGTGCGTCGCCGTTGAGCGTGGCCTTGGCGTTGTCGGTGAGCTTCACCTTCTCGTCGAAGTTGAGAACGATGCGGCCATTGGCCGATGCACCGGTGGCTCCGCTCTCGGGAACGGTAGACACAAGCACCGGGGCCGTGCCATCGTCGAAGATAGCAGCGTCGGCAATGACGAAGATGTTGGAGATAGACGTTCCGTCGTTTTCAGAGGCCGAACCTACCAGAGTGCTCTGCGTGTCGGGCATCCAGCGTATGTAGAGCGTCTCGCAGTGGTCGGCTTCAGCAGGCAGGGTGACGTCGAGGTCGTAGATGGTCTTTGCGGTCTCCATGGTCACTTCGCCCACCGTCTGCCAGTTCTCGCCGTCGGCCGACCAGTCGAGCGTGATGTGCGGATGGGCGTTGAAGTTGTAGAGCAGCTGGCTCTTCACCTTGATGTTGGTGAAGTCCTTGGCGTTCATCTTCGTCTGGAAGTGGTAGCGGCCCACCTCTTTCCAGTTGACGGCAGCTCCCGCCATGGTCTCGTAGCCGCCAGCGCCCTGCGTGCTCTTGTCGAGCCATGCCTGCGTGTTGCCGTCCTCGTCGATGAGGATGAGTTGGGTGGCGTCGTTGTCGCTGGTGCTGTAGAAGTCGGCCACGCGGCTGCTGTTGCCGGGCAGGTAGAAGTCCCAGCCCACGATGTAGTCGATGGCCGAGTAGGTGGCGGTGAGCTCCACGTCGTTGTCCATCACGACCTTGATTTCCGACGAAGTGTCGCCGTTGCTCCAGTTGCTGAAGCTCACGAGGGGGTTGGTCGAAGCGGTGAGTGTCACCTCGGTGCCTTCCTCATACATCTTTTTGCCGTCGGCGGTGACGAAGGGTGCGGGCGAGGGCTGCACCTGATAGAGATTGGCACCGCCCTCAACGGCATATTTCAGCTCGTGGGTGTTCACGGCCTCGAAGTTGGCTGTCAGCTCGGCGTCTGCCATCAGTGTGTAGTTGAACACGTTGTCTGTGGAGACGACGGCTCCGGCGGCATCGGTCCAGTTGATGAACTTGTAGCCGAAGTTCTTTGTGGCGGTGAGCTTGAGCTCTGTGCCCTCGTCGAACTCAGTTCCCTGTGGATAAACGTTGACGGAGCCTCCCTGTTCGGGGTTGGCCTTGATGGCAAAGGTGTGCTTGGCCACGGCCTCGGTGGTTCCGTTCACCTTTCCTTCAATGTGCACGTCGCCGATGCCCCACTGCTTCGTGTTGGCCAGTCCGCTCTCGGTCACCACGAGGGTGAAGCTTTCGCTGGAGGCCAGTGTGGCAGGCACGTCGAACGTGAACTCCGTGGTGTATTTGGGGTCGCTGCCCTTTGCGTCGTCAGCCTGCGTCTTGTTGTTGCGGGCGGGAATCAGTCCGGTTGCCAGTGTCTGGGTTTCGCCCTCGGCATTCTTCACTGACACGTCGATAGTGCCGCCATCGGTGCCGAATCGGGCCACTTTGGCAGATACCTTGGTGGGAGTGAAGGTAAGGCCCTTGGTGGGCTTGACGATAAACTCTATCGAGGTGTTGTCGCCGCTGGGCTGAAGCTTCAGCATCTTGATGCCTGAGTTGGCACCTGCCGACGGAGCATCTACCGACACAGTGAAGTCGCCCACGCTGACGGTGGCCAGCGAGAAGGCACCGTCGGGTTCCTGCGTGTTGGGCATGGCGTAGGTGTCAACGTCGTTCAGGGCCCACACAATGTTGGAGGCCGCATTGTCGAAGGTCTGGCCTCCGCTTTGCTCCACTACGGGAAGTGTTACCTTGATGTAGCGATAGTAGGAACCGTCGCCGATGACGATGTCGATGGTCTCGGCCGTGTTGGCAATGGTGTAGCTGATGGTCTGTCCTTGTGTGTAGTCGGTCTGTCCGTCTATGGTCGTTGTGGTGATGGCGCTGTAGGCTTCCATCGCTACGACGGCACCCTTGCACGAGGGTACGGTGAACTTGGTGCCGGCGTTCACCTGAGCCCAGTCGGTCCAGTTGCCGTTGGCCAGCTTGCCTTGGTTGTTGGTGTCGAAGTCGAGCTTCACGTCAATCACCTGGCCGTTGACATTGGCCTGAGTAACGTAGATGCCGGTCTTGTTCTGATAGTTGAGCAATGGCGCGCCGTTCTTGCGCTGGAAGTCCCAGTTGAGCGTCACGGCGTCTGTGCGGTCGGCCAGTGTCACGGCATTGTCGGTGAACACGGCAGTCAGCGTGATGTTGGTGTCGCCAGCCTTGAAGGTGTCGCCGGGCTTGTAGGTTGTCTGTCCGTCGGTCCATCCCGTCAGGGTCTTTCCCTCGGCATAGAGCGTGCGGTTGAGGGGAAGGGTGTAGTCGCTGCCAATGGCGGCCGTTTCT
Organism: Prevotella sp.; assembly: GCA_017509155.1. Taxonomy (GTDB): domain Bacteria; phylum Bacteroidota; class Bacteroidia; order Bacteroidales; family Bacteroidaceae; genus Prevotella. Next base: position 13,131 of record JAFWQE010000123.1, on the reverse strand, counting down.
TCTGAGGGCAGGGTTCCCTCGGCCTGGTTGTTGCCCAGCGAGAATGCAATCTTGATGTCTGAAGGAATCTCGCTTTCGTCCACCTGCTCCACGGCGAAGTAGGGCACATAGCTGCCCCCCGAGATGGTCAGTGTGGTGGCACTGCCTTTGTAATAGCCCGACACGATGTTGTCGGTCTTGTTCTGGTGGTAGCAGGCACCGGTGTTGGTGTTGAACGTGGCCACGGCCTGCCCCGAGGCGTCTTTCACGGTGACGTCGCCTCCCCAGGCGCAGGTGCCAAAGGTAATCTTCACTGGGCCGGGAACGCTCACTGTCGACGAGAAGTTCTGCCATCCGTGTTCGTTGGAATGGAACTTGCCACTCAGCACGGCCACGGCGTCGGACGCATCGCTTGCCACTCGGCTCACGGTGCCATCATCGGCCACGGCAATGCCCAGGGAGACGGCAGACTTGTTGGAAATCTCCGTTTCGCTCAGAAGGTTTCCGTTGGTCAGGTCGACCTTGAAATCCTTGAACGAAGTCTGTGCCGAGGCAAACAACGTTGCCATCAGCAAGAGGCACAAAAGGCCCCATCTTCTTTTTTTCTCCATGATGATTTGTAATTAGTTTTTAATAGATGAATGTTTGTTCGATTTTAGAAAGTAAGTTTGTGGGCACAAAGTTAATGTTTTTTTTTCAAAGGCGTGTACTTTTTACATTATTTTTGTTTTTTACTTCACTTTCGAGAGTTCTGGAGTAGAGACGGATGGATGAAGAAAAGGAAAGCGGAGCACCTCATTGCCGAGATACTCCGCTGATGAAATCTGGTTTGATAGCCAGTTGAGCGTTTAACTGCTTTCTTGTTGGCTATCAGTTTGTTGTGTGAATGTTATTACTTGACAATCATCTTCTTGCCGTTCTCAATTACTACGCCCTTGTAGTTGTCAGAAACGCGCTGACCGCTGAGGTTGTAGCGAATGCCTTCCTGACGGTCGGCGTTCACGGCCTGAATGGCGGTGTTGGCATTGCCAGTCACCTTCACGTTCTTCACCTCCCATGTGGCTGCAATGGTGTCGCTGCTCTTGTAGACAAAGGCAAACTGCATCTTCTTGCCGTTGTAGTCGCCGAGGCTGGTCTCGTTGGTTACGTAGGTCCAGTCGTTACCTGTCATGTAGGTGTTGATGGTGAGCTGCTTCCAGTTGCTGGCGCCAACCTCCTTGGCCCAGAGTGTTGCCTCTCTGTCCATTTCGCCAAAGAATTTGCCCGTGTGCTCGAAGGTGAGCATCACGTCGGTGTAGGCGGTGAGGTCTACCTCAGGCGAGATGAGCCACGCATTGGTTGCGTAGCGGGTGTTGTTGACATAGGCAGAAGCCTTGGCACCATAGCGAGAATCCTGAGTCCATACGAAGCTAATGCCTTCGGGCAGCTGGCCGTCGTCGATGGTGAAGCCTCCGAGGTCCTCGAGGAAGGTCACATTGAGAATGTCACCGGTGGGAGGCTCGGGCGTCACGCCGCTGGTGAAGTCTGCAATCGGGCAGATCTCGAAGTTCTCCTTGTAGGGCACCAGAATACCGGTGATGTCATAGGTCTTGCCTTCCTCGGGCGTATAGCCCAGGCGGAACTTGTCGTACACCTGAATGCTGGCACCATTGGCGTCGCCATACCAGTTGTTTCCGTCCTGACGGAGTGTGAGTCCCTTGATGGTGATGAGGTCGCAGGCATAGTTCATGTTGGCCTGAGCGATGGTCAGTTCCACGGGCTTGGCGGCACTTCCGGCAGTGGCGGTCACGTTGACCTCGAAGTTGCCGCCAGCCACCAGTTCGGGCATGTTGTTGTAGACGTCGAACTTGCCCTTGATGGTTCCGTTGAGCATCTCGTTGGTCTCGTAGGCGAGGCTGGTGTTGTAGAAGTCAATGGCTCCGCTGGCGTCGCGTACGAAGATGTCTTTGTTATAAGCAAAGAGCACCTGGGCGTTCTCGAGCTTCAGCGTGGCTTCATCGCCCTTGTTGAGTGTCTTGAATCCGGCAATGTTCACGGCCTCGTCTTGTGGCGGGTCAACGGTGCCTCCGCCGCCCAGTGTCACGGTGATGCTGTTCAGCTGGGTGTTCTTGTTGACGGTGAACACCACCTCGTTGGCACTTCCCGTCCACACAGTTCCGTCGAGGGTGCCTGTTGAGGGCGTGAGGTTGAAGTTGCTTTGGTTCTTTGCGAACTCGATTGACGAGATGGTCTCAGAGGCAGAAACGGTGATGGTGCCCGAATAGCAACGCAGCTGAGGGCCGTTGTTGGTGCCCCAGAAGCGGTTGGGATTGGTCACGTCCTCGTTTTTCGGCGACACGCTGATGGTGACGCCGTCCTGCGTGTAGGTCCACGTTTCATTGATGTCGCCGTCGGCCACATAGTTCTCGCCCGAGCCCGATGACGTGGCCACGTTCATGGCGTTGAAGTCGATTTTCACTTCTGCGGCCTGCGCCTGCCCAAAGAGCATGGTGAGAAGCAGAAGCAATGAATAGCGTAATGTTTTTCTCATGTCTTACTTGTTTTAAATGGTTAATAATACTATTTGTGCGCGAAGTTACAAAAAAAGTAGCAATGCGCCAAATTGCATTGCTACTAATTATACTTTATTATATTTAGGAGGCTCTTGCGCGTACCTAATTTATTATTTACTATATGACTATTTACTATTTACGATTGATTGACAATTGTATTATTTGACTATTTCTGGCAGTCTTTTGGGGAGTTTGGGAGTCTGGGAGTTTGGGAGTCTGGACGATACTTGATGCGGACAAAAAGTAACTTCTGAACTTCTGAACTCCTGAACTTCTGAACTCCTGAGAGTTAGGTACAATGCTCAAAACCGTCTATCAACATCACCTTTCTACAATGCAATCTTTTCCGACTTTCTCTGCCCGTTGCTGAAGGTGGTGCGTCGGACGTTGACGCCCTTCTGCGGCGAGCTGAGGCGCGTGCCGTCTGGGCTGAAGAACTCCACCTTTCTGATGTCGCCGCCGGCTGAGGGCGTTGCGATGGCGGTGTTGACGCATGCGGGATAGTATTCTTCCACGGCCTGTAACGCGTCTTCATTGCCTGCCTTCATGATGGGCTCCACGATGCTGTTGAGGTAGACTTCGAGATTGGAATACCACTGCTTGCCGTCGAGCGTGAAGAGGCTGGCGTCGGAGGCGTCGTTGGGGTTCAGCCCGTTGGCCGTTTCCCATTCGTCCGACATTCCGTCCTGGTCGGTGTCCCAGTTTTCGGGCCTCGATGTCGATGCGAGCTCATAGGGTCCCTGGTCGCGCACGTAGTCGAGAATGCCCGGCCGGTGCTGAATGGTCTTGCCGTCGCCGGTCTTCGCGGCCGTGCCTATGTAGGTGGTGGTGCCGTTGCGTGCTTCGTCCATGTAGCGTGCGTCCACGTTGTCGCGATGTAGCGATGCGCCCACGTAGGCGAGCACTTTCTCGAAGGCGGTGGTGGCGCTATGGGTGGTCACCTCGCCGGTCGGCACGGGCTGGTCGAGCTTAATGCTGACGCAATCCACGCCGCCAGTGTTCTTCACGTAGGTGACGTTCTCACCGTAGAGGTGCTTGGCGTCGGGGCAGTAGCGCTCGCCGTTGATGGTGGAGGTTCCCGAGTCGTAGATGACGCCCTGCCAGTCGTAGTCCTGAGCCTTGTCGCCTGCGGCAGCCACATAGTTGCCGTTGATGTAGTAGCGTGCGCAATAGCCCATGTAGGCAGAGCCCGAGGCGTTGCTCGACGTTGCCACCGAGACCTGCGTCACGCGTGTCTTGTTCGAAGTGGCGGGACCGGCCTTGTAGTAGTTGTTCACGATGTTGATATTGCCGCCGCCGGTGCCTCCGTAGCAGCCGTTGCCGTTGCCCCAGTTGTACATCACGCAGTTGCGGAAGTCCACGATCTCGCCTTGTATGGGGTTGGAGTACTGGGTGTTGTCGTAGCCGGTCCATCCGTAGCGTGCGCCGCAGAAGCGGGGAGCGCGGTTCTGCATGTGGCAGAGGAAGTTGTGGTGGAACGATGCTCCCTTGCCTCCCCAGATGCCTCCGTAGCTGTGCTCGCCCTTGGTGTGACCAGGGTTGGCCAGTGCCTCGCCGAGGGTGCACCATTGCATGGTGAAGTTGCGGTTGTCGTAGAACGAGGCTATCTCGTCGATGCTCCATGAGAAGGAGCAGTGGTCGAGTATGATGTTCTTCTTCTCGCGTTGCCATGTGGCGTCGGCGCCGTCATTGACGTCGACCTCCTCACCGCGTCGGAAGCGAATGAAGCGTATGATGTTGTTCTCGCCCGGTCGCACGGTGTAGTAGCGCAGGGTGATGCCTGGCGCGGGTGCGGTCTGTCCGGCTATGGTGGTGTTGTTGCCGATGACGAGCTCTTTCTTCAGGGCGATGATTCCGCCCACGTCGAACACCACGGTTTTCTTCGTCGACCCGTTGACGGCCCATCGCAAGGTTCCCTTGGTGCTGGTCTTGCCGTCGTCTTCGAGGGTTGTCACGTGTCTCACTTCGCCGCCGCGTCCGCCTGTCGTAAAGCGTCCGTGGCCTTCAGCACCGGGGAATGCGGGAGCCTGGGCCCATGTGCAAAGGGCCATAAAGAGGGCTGTTGCCAGTGCTGATGTTCTTTTCTTTGAGGTCATATTTGTATTGATGAAAATGTTTGTTGTTTGGAGTTTCTTTGGGGAGATTGGGAGATTGGACGATAGTTCTTTTCGCTTCCTTTTTGGGGAGTTTAGGAGTCTGGGAGTTTGGGAGTTTGGACGATAGGTCTTTTCGATTCCATTTTTGAGGAGTCTGGGAGTCGTGGACGATACTTGATGCGGATAATAGTAACGTCTGCAACTCCTGCAACTCCTGAACTCCTGCAACTCCTTGAATAACTCCTTAAAACCCTCCTTACTTGTTGAATGAATTCACGTCGTATCCCATCTGCTCAATCTCGAGGCTAGCCCAGATGAAGGGGCCTACGCCCTTGGCGTCGTTGTCGCGGATGGGCTCGCTCAGATAGTATTCATACGACCCGTCGCGACGGCGGTTCTCCTTCACGTTGGGCGCGGCCTTCAGCACCGAGGGACTGATGCCCGGACCCAGTCCGGCCACCGAGCAGCAGTTGGTGAGCGAGATGGTCTTGTCGGCGTTCACGCGGATGAAGTTGTCGATGATGCCCTTGTAGGCCTTGATGCCCGCATCGCGGTATTTCTCGCCCAGATAGCCCTTGTTGTAGGCCTTGAGCAGCACGTAGGCGAACATGGCCGAGCAGGTGCTCTCCAGGTAGTTGCCCTCGCGTGTGGGCGAGTCCATCACCTGATACCACACCCCCGTCTTCTTGTCCTGCCACTTGATGACGGCGTCGAGGTCTTTCTTCAGCAGGTCTATCACCTCCTGGCGCCGTGCGTAGTCCTCGGGCAGGGCGTCGAGCAGCTCGATGAGCGCCATGGAGTACCACCCCTGGGCGCGTCCCCAGCAGTGTTGCGAGAGCCCCGTCTCGTTGTCGCTCCAGAACATGTCGCGGTTCTCGTCGTAGGCGTGGCGGTTGAGTCCCGTCTTCGGGTCGAGGGTGCGCTCATAGGTGATGGCTATCTGGTGCAGGGCGTCGTCGTAGATCTTGCGCGCCTTCTTGGGCGATAGCAGGTCGCGGGCCGTGAGGGCGTAGAAGGGCAGACCCATGAAGATGCCGTCGAGCCACACCTGGTAGGCGTAGATGGCCTTGTGCCAGTACACGCGGTCGGCCTTCGTGCGGGGCTGCTTCTCCAGCTGCTTCATCATGGTCTTCATGGCCGTCAGGTTCTTGGCCTCGGGCCAGTGCTCATACATGCGCGCCACGAAGTGGCCCGTGCGGATGTTGTCGAGGTTATAGTCGAGCAGCTTGTAGCCGCGAATGTCGCCCTTGGCGTTGATCATCGTGTCGGTGTATTCCTGACAATACCGGCGAATGTCCTCACCGCCATAATTAAGATAGGTGTCGAGCATTCCCTCCAGCTCGATGCCCATGACGTAGCTCCACTTGGGCTTCGTCGAGAAGTCGAGCAGGTAGGAGCGGGGCACGCGCTTCATCTCCGAATAGGTGAGCCACTCCGAATAGTGCTTCCAAGGCTTCTCCTGAAGCACCAGCGAGCCGTTGATCATCAGGTTGTCGAAATGCAGGTTCTGAGCCTTGCCCGTCTGCATGATGGGCTTGCTGAACACACCGTCGAAACGGCAGTTCTTCACGTGGATATTGTTCACGGTGTAGGCCAGCGAGTCGGCCTCGTAGCCCACAATCATCACGCCATACTTCGACTTCTTGCACGTCACGTCCTCCATGTACACGTTTCTCACGATGGGGTAGAAGCCGCGGCAGCAAATCTCCTTGGGCTCGTAGTCGGTGTTGATTTTCAGCACCGCCTCGCCACACTGGCCCACCTCCACGTTGCGCATGTAGATGTTCTCGATGATGCCTCCGCGGCACGAGTTGGTCTTGATGCGGAGCACGCGGTCCAGGTTGGGCGAGTCCATCTGGCAGTTCTCCACGAACACGTTCTGGCAGCCGCCCGAAATCTCCGAGCCTATCACCACGCCGCCGTGTCCGTCTTCCATCACGCAGTTTCTCACGATGATGTTCTTCGACGGGATGCCTGCATAGCGCCCCGTGGCCCCAGCGCGCCCGTCGGCATTGCGGCCGCTCTTGATGGCGATGCAGTCGTCGCCCGTGTGGAAGGTGCAGCCCTCAATGAGCACGTTCTCGCACGACTCCGGGTCGCACCCGTCGCCGTTGGGGCCTTCGTTCCACACCGTCACGTTTCTCACCACGACGTTCTTCGAGAGCAGCGGGTGCATCACCCAGAAGGGCGAGCGCAGCATCGTCACACCCTCAATGAGAATGCCGTCGCACTGGTTCAGGTTCACCAGCTGCGGGCGCAGGCCCTTGCCGGCACCAAACACGCGCAGGTCCATGTCGACACCGTCCTCGGCATAGCGCAGCAGGTCGGCTCTTCCGCCCGGGTTCTGCTGCTTCTCCGGCACCACGATGTCCTTGCTCTTGGGCGTCTTCCCGCTCATCAGCCACCACGTCTCGTCAGAGCCGTTGCCGTCGATGGTGCCCTTGCCCGTGATGGCCACGTCGGTCTGCTGATAGGCATAGATGAGCGGCTGGTAGTTCCAGCAGTCCAGGCCCTCCCATCGCGTCGGCACGTTCGGGTAGAGTTTGCGGTCGAAGGCGAAGAGCAGCGTGGCGCCCTCCTCGATGACCAGGTTCACGTGGCTCTTCAGCGTGATGGCCCCCGTGTTCCAGGTGCCTGCCGGCACGATGACGCGGCCGCCACCAGCCTTCGAGCAGGCGTCGATGGCCTTGTTGATGGCCTTCTGGTTCTTGGCGGCGTCGTTCACCTTGAGCGATGCGCCATACTTCGTGATGAGGAACTCGCGGTCGGGGAACTGCGGTTCGCGGATGCTCTGCTCTATCTGCTTGTACTGCGTGTCCCACACACCGGCCATCATGGCCACAGGCATCAGCAGACCGAGCAACAGTGTCTGTAGATACTTCATTTTGTTGAAATGCTTTTGATTTGTTTTTAAGTTCTGGCGGCAAAGGTACGAAGAAAAAATGAGAAAACACATGTTCTGTGGAGAAATGTGTGCGCACAAAATGTTAAAATTGAAAACTTTCTTCATTTTTCCTTGTTTTTTTCGTTAAATAGTCCTATATTTGCGCCATCTTATTTATGATTTCGATATTTGCGAAATCGATTCCGGGTTGGTGCGTCCTGTGCCAACCCCTTTTTTAAAAACCTCCCCCGAAAACCTCCCCCAACCCCTCCGAAGGAGGGGAGAAGGAGACCTCCCCGAAAACCTCCCCCAACCCCTCCGAAGGAGGGGAGTCCAGTAGCGCAGATGTCTGCCCGGTAGGAGACCTTCCCCAACCCCTCCTGTTTAGGAGGGGAGTTCAGTGGCGCGACGTCTGCCCGGTAGGCCCACCCCTCCTTTGGAGGGGTCGGGGGAGGTTTTCGGAGGGGCTGGGGAAGGTCTCCTTCTCATCCGCTTTCGTTTTTTCGCATTACAAATGCTTATATTTATAGCGGTCGGATTTCAAATCCGACCGAGCGGATTAATGATAGATTTACGACGATTTATGTTTAAAAAATGTCCCGCGTCCCATCGTCCCATCGTCCCATTAAGGAGGTTGCAAAAAGAGAAATATAAAGGATTATATGGTTACTATATATTATATATTTAGTAAAACTCAATTCTCCCTTTTTTTCCTTGTTGTTAGAGTACCTTAATGGGACGATGGGACGTTGGGACGTGTGACGTTTTCGGGAATTTGTCATGAAGAAGGGCGATGCTTCGCGCACCGCCCTTTCCTGAAGAAACTTATATAATAATACACGTACGGTTAGGTATCAAACCTTGTCATGACCGGGCGAAACGGGGCCACTGCTCCCATTCTGCTCTGTTCTCCGAGTTTATTTCTTACTTGCCATTACCCCTTACATCGAGGGAATACGGCTTGAACGAAAGGCAGGTCTTCTGACTTTGTTCCACATCTCTGGCACCTTCCCGCCCTTGGGCAGTGGTGTTGTCGCCAGAGTGCATAATGGAACTCACAGCTGCGGGACAGTCGGGGATTTGCACCTCGTTCCCTTTTTAATCGCGTCTATAGCGAACCTTTGTGCTGCAAAATTACGCATATTTTACGAATTGACAAAGAAATCGCACTTATTTTATCAAAAAATTTGCGTAATTCGACAAAACTGTTTAATTTTGCAACGAAAATAGTATTAACAACAAAACAAAGTGCCTATCGAAACATTGTTACTTCAACAATAACGTACAATGAAATGGACAAAATGAATGAGATGACCGACGAGCAGTTGGCCATGTCTTACATTGAAGGTAACAATAGGGCTTTTGATTTGTTGTTGGAACGCAACCAGTCAAAATTGTTCTCGTACATCATGTTTGTCGTGAGAGACCACGACAAGGCTGATGATATCTTCCAGGAGACGTTTGTCAAGGTGATTACGAAGCTTCACCAGGGCAAGTATGTCTGCTCGGGGCGCTTTTCGGCGTGGCTCATGAGGATTGCGCACAACGTGATCATGGACTCGTATCGCGACCAGCGGGCTCAGAACATCGTGGAGCCTACGGACTGCAACGACCTGACGAACCTGCTCTCGAAGGAGTTGCTCGACACGAACATCGAGGACCGCTATGTCAGTGCTCAGATGGCGCAGGACGTGCAGCTCATCATGAACCTGTTGCCGCCCTCCCAGCGCGAGGTGGTGTTCATGCGATACTATCAGGACATGTCGTTCCGCGAGATTGCCGAGACGACTGGGGTGAGCATCAACACGTCGCTCGGGCGCATGAGGTATGCGCTGATGAATATGAGGCGCATCGCACACGAAAAGCACATCGAACTGCAATACGCCTGACAACGATTGTTCGCATTTCTACAACGATTGTTCGCATTTCAACAACGAATTATTTTATTTCGACAACGAATCTGACGAATTTGACGAATTGCTTATCCTTAGAAAAAAAATCCCCAATCCGTGTAATCGGTGTTCATAAAACAAACGAACACGGATGACTCGGATTCTTCGGATATCGCGGCTCGACAACGAATTTGACGAATGTGACGAAATTCCATTGCGTGGTTTTTCGTTTAATTCGTTTAATTCGTTGTTTTAAAACAAAGGGTCTGAGTATTTTTCGACAACGTATTTATCGAATGTGACGAATTTTCATTGCGTGGTTTTCGTTTAATTCGTTTAATTCGTTGTCAAAAAACTAATTCGTTGTCAAAAACAATTCGTTGTCAAAAAACAATTTCGTTGTCACCGCAGGCTTTTGAGGTCGTGAATGACCTGGTAGGGGTCGTGTGCCTTGAAGACATAGCTTCCGCTGACGAGCACGTCGACACCGGCCTCCACCAGGCGTGGAGCTGTCTGTGCGTTAACGCCTCCGTCGACTTCAATGAGGGCGTGTGCGCCTTTGTCATTGATGAGCGACTTCAGCCTTTTCACTTTCTCAATGGTGTTCTCAATGAATTTCTGGCCGCCGAATCCCGGGTTGACGCTCATCAGCAGCACCATGTCCACGTCGCGAATGATGTCTTCGAGCATGTTGACGGGTGTCGACGGGTTGAGCGTCACGCCTGCCTTCATGCCCGCATCGTGGATTTCCTGGACGGTGCGATGCAGGTGGGTGCAGGCCTCGTAGTGCACGTTCATCATCATGGCGCCCAGCTTGGCGGTCTGACGGATGTATTGCTCGGGGTGAACAATCATGTAGTGCACGTCGAGGGGCTTGTGGCAGATGCTGGCCACCGCTTCGAGCACAGGGAAGCCGAAGGAAATGTTGGGGACGAACACGCCGTCCATCACGTCGAGGTGGAGCCAGTCGGCCTCACTCTTGTTGATCATCTCTATGTCGCCTTTGAGGTCGAGGAAATTTGCCGCGAGAAGCGACGGCGAAACCATTGTAGCCATTTTTTCTCTTTTTCTTTTACCGTTGTAAACTCTTTTCTGGGGTGAACCTCCTTAGTTGAGGCAATACATCTGAACGCTGCTCCCCATACGGTGGGCGCGATAGGTGTAGGCAATTTGCTTGATAAGGTTCAGAGTCTTTTCCGACGGTGAAAGTTCTTCATGTGTAAAATGCATCATAGGCAAAATTTGTTTTAGGTAATGAATCATAATGAACTTATATGATAAACCGAACACAGAGCCACAGAGTTTTTCTTCTTGGCACAAGACCTCTGCGTCTCGGTGTCTCTGTGTTCAATATATAAACCATATTTGTTCATCTACTTGTTAAAAGAATAGCATTTATCTTATTAACGCATATTCTTCCATTTTATTACACAAAAAGGCAACTTTTTTTTCTTCTTCGTGCTTTTTCCTTTCCCGTCGGCTCTTTTGGGCGTTTTCTTATTTCGACGGCGCCACCCATCTATAGAGGTTGCACCCCACGAAGTTGCCGAGCACCTCTGCCACATACACCACCAGCACCATGGGCTGAAGGAGGTCTTCTACGGGTGCCGTGAGGAAGTAGAAGGCGTCGGCGATGCTATGGGCAAAGCCGCAGAGGATGAACGCTGGCACACCCAGGAGCAGGGGCAGCATCTTCCCCTTGCGGGCAAATTCCACGGCCGTCGTCATGATGAATCCGCAACCGATGGCGAGCAGGAAACAGGCCAGCCAGCCCTTGGAGAGCCTGCCCGCGAGAATGGCTCCCGCAGGTTCGATGCAGTCGGGCGAGGCGTAGCGAATGGCAAGAGCCGAGAACAGGCAGCCCACGATGTTGCCCAGAAGCACGATGGTGAGCATGGACCAGTCGCCGTGGCGGCGGATGAAGCCTGCCGTGCCCGTGTAGAGCTTCAGACCGTAGTAGACAACCGTGGTGAGGCCAAACGCGAACAGCACGGCACCAGCCACGCCGCCCACGCGAAGATACACCGTGCCGCCAATGGAGATGCAGAGACCTGCCAGAATGGCCAGCGGAAAATGCGTGCGAAACAGTTCTTTCATGCGTACATTATTTTTATATATAAATGTGTATTCTCGTAAACTTGGGCAAAGGTACGAAAATATGAGCGAAAAGCAAAATTTTGTTGGAGGAGTTTGAAGAAAGGAGTTTGGAGTGTTTGGGAGTTTAGGAGTTTAGGAGTCTGGGAGTTTGGACAATAGTTCTCTTTGCTCCCTTTTTTGTACGCGCTTCAAGTATCGTCCAAACTCCTAAACTCCCAAACTCCTAAACTCCCAGAATCTCCCAAACTCCATGAACCGCCCTATCTTTTCCGAACTGACATTTTTGTCAGTCGCTCGCTGACATTCTTGTCACACGACATTTTGGCACGCTCTTTGCAGTTAGGAGGGTGAAAGATTTCAATAACTTAAAAATATCATAGCAATGAACATTAAACCATTAGCAGACAGAGTTCTGATTCTCCCCGCACCCGCTGAGGAGAAAATCGGAGGTATCATTATTCCTGACACAGCCAAGGAGAAACCCTTGCGCGGTACCGTCAAGGCAGTTGGAAACGGAACCAAGGACGAGCAGATGATTCTGAAAGAGGGCGACACCGTTCTCTACGGAAAGTATGCCGGAACCGAGCTTGAGCTCGAGGGAGAGAAGTTCCTCATCATGCGTCAGAGCGACGTGCTGGCCGTCATCGAGGGTTAAGGAAACAGGTAAAGAATCAAAAAATCAGAAATCATGGCAAAAGATATTAAATTCAACATGGACGCCCGCGACCTGCTGAAAAACGGTGTGGATCAGCTGGCAAATGCAGTGAAGGTTACACTTGGCCCGAAAGGCCGCAACGTCATTATCGAGAAGAAGTTCGGTGCTCCGCAAATCACCAAGGACGGCGTGACCGTGGCCAAGGAAGTGGAGCTCGAGGACAAGTTCGAGAACACCGGTGCCCAGCTCCTCAAGAGCGTGGCTTCGAAGACCGGCGACGATGCCGGCGATGGCACCACCACGGCCACCATCCTGGCTCAGAGCATCATCAACGTAGGTCTGAAGAACGTCACCGCTGGCGCCAATCCCATGGACCTGAAGCGAGGCATCGACAAGGCCGTGAAGGCCGTCGTGGAGTACATTCAGTCTACGGCTGAGAAGGTGGGCATCTGAATTTAATTCGATACCATATATACCATAAAAGCTACCCCATATAATATATTTAGCTCCACCTTCTTCAATGTAGAAAGGATCTATCGAATTTGTTACACCAACTTCTCCACTTACGAAAAGTTTACCGTTACCATTAGCAATATCAAAAGGACCTTCTGGTGTTGATGCTGTAGCGACACCAATACCAGCTTCATTGACTCCACCCCAGGTTGATAAAGCGAAATATAATACATATAAATTACCTTGTTTTGTTATACAAGGTGCCCAATAACTATTAACATCTACAAATGATGGACGAGGTTTACCATCGAAAACATTACGAACATATTCCCAACGAACCATATCCAAACTTCGATAGATTCTTTCACCTGTTGCATAAAGATAGTACCAATTATTATCTCCTTTTATTACTGATGGATCTGGTGCATCTAGTCTTATAACTGGATTGACGTAATTTATTCTTTCACTAATTATCGATTGGCAAAAGAATAGTAAAAATAATATATAAGGATTCATTTTTATT
>JAFWQE010000122.1 GCA_017509155.1 Prevotella sp. | reverse complement strand
GGCGCTGCAGAACAACATCGCCACGCGGTCGGCACACCACGACATCGAGGCGGCACACGAGCAGCGGCGCGAGGCCTTCACGAAGTATTTCCCCAACGTCAGCGCCACCGCTGCCACGTTCAACGCCAATCGCAGCATGGCGAAGATGACGCTCGACCCGCAGCAGATGATTTCGCCCGAGCTGGGTGCCGCACTGGCACAGGCATTCCCGCCCGAAGCCCTCGCCGCACTGGCCGGTCCCATGGACATGACGATGATGAAAAATGGCACCATCGCCTCCGTCACCGCCATGCAGCCCGTCTTTGCCGGTGGACAGATCATCAACGGCAACCGCCTGGCACGCGTGGGCGAGGAGGTCAGCCAGCTCCAGCTGCAGCTGGCCGAGCAGGAGGTGGAGCGTACCGTCAGCCAATACTACTGGCAACTGGTGTCGCTCCATGAGAAACAGCGCACCCTTGCCGCTGTCGACACGCTCTTGGCCGACATCCACAAGGATGTCGATGTGGCCGTGCGTGCCGGTGTGGCCATGCGCAACGACCTCCTGCAGGTGGAGCTCCGCCAGAACGACATCCAGAGCCAGAAGCTGAAGCTCCAGAATGCCATCGACATCGTGAAGATGACGTTGGGACAGTATGCGGGCATTGAGCCCAGCAGACTCTCCCCAAAGGGAGAGAGGAGCCGTTACTCTTTCGAAATCGATGAGCCCGACCTTTCGCAGCAAGACATTCCAGAACTCCCTCCCTTGGGGAGGGAAGGGGTGGGCCTTCTCCCCGAATACACCCTCCTGCAGAAGCAGGTGGAGGCTGCCGAGCTGCAGAAGAAGATGGCCGTGGGCAAGCAGCTGCCGAGCGTGGCCGTGGGAGCAGGCTACAATTACCATAACCTGCTCGACAACAACCGCACCTTCGCCATGGTGTTCGCCACCGTCAGCGTTCCCATCAGCGACTGGTGGGGCGGCTCGCACTCCGTGAAGCGCCAGAAGCTGCAACTGCAAAAGGCACAGGAGCAACTCGACGACAACGCCCAGCTGCTGGCCATTCGCCTACAGAAAACGGCTAACGACGTCGCAGAGGCCCAGCAGCAGCTCACCCTCGCCCGTCAGGGCATCGACCAAGCCAGCGAGAACCTGCGCCTGAACCGCGACTACTACCGCGTAGGCACCGCCCGCATGGCCGACCTGCTCGAAGCCCAGCTCCTCTACCAGCAGGCTTGCGACCGCCACACCGAGGCATACGCTGACCTGCAGCACAAGCTGCTCCTCTACCGCCAGGCAGGAGGAGGGAACTAGGGAACTAGGTAATAGGTAATAGGTGATAGGTAATAGGTAGTTAATGGTATGCAGGGGCAGACTCCCGTGTCTGACCACCCATAAAACACCTGCCCGCCACAACATCCCATCATCACCCAACACCTAGAAAAATCACCTATTACCTATCACCTATTACCTATTACCCAACACCCAACAATATGGCAACGAAACAACGACCATGGCTACTCATAGCCTTTGTGCTACTATCCACCCTGTGCAAGGCACAGGACATTCCCTACGTGGCCGACTATGCCAAGGACCGCGTGCGCTTCAACGTGCTGTTCATCTGGGATCCATACGCCGAGTCGGCACATGTCGACTTCGACCAGCAAGCCCTGCAGTTCTTCCACAAGCTGTCCTACGGCAAAGGCTTTACCTACGACGTGCGCACCGACCACCCCGCCAGCCTCGACACGCTGCAGCGTTACGATGCCGTCGTCATGCTCAACACCCTACCCCATGGCGATGCCGAGCGGCTTGCCTTCCAGCAGTACATGGAACAGGGAGGCGGCTGGATGGGGTTCCATTTCACGGGCTACAACGACGAGCGCACGCAATGGCCCTGGCTGAACGAGTTCCTCGGCTGTGGTCCTTTCTATGCCAACAACTGGCCGCCGCAGCCCGTCCTCGTCGATGTGGAAACGTCCAATCACCCCATCACACGTTCCCTGCCCCGCGAGTTCGTGGCACCAGCCAGCGAGTTCTATCAGTTCCACCCCTCGCCACGTGCCAACGCCGATGTGGAGGTACTCGTCAGCATCTCACCGAAGAACTATCCCCTGGGCATCAAGGACATCATCATCCGCGGCGACATACCCGTTGTCTGGACAAACAAGAATTATCGCATGGTCTATCTCAACATGGGACATGGCGACGAAGGTTTCATCGATGCCACGCAAAACCTCCTCTTCACCAATGCCTTCCGATGGGTATTGTTCCGTAAGGACGAGAGAAAGTAACTGGCAACCGAAATAAGGAAAAGCCAGCACCATCATCATTTGCTAAAAAGACCACCCCAAAGCCACAGAAAAATCTTAACAATTCTGCCATCTCCTTGGCCGCTTCGTTAGTCGAAGAACTACGTTTGCCCATTCCCGCTGGCGCGCCTACCCGCAGCCTTTCCCGCAGCCTTTTGTAGCGAAGCAGAGTATTAAAGGAGGGTCTGCCCCTACATTCCATCAACACCCATCACCCAACACCCTACCATCGTTTACCGATAGAGAATAATGGCAAACACTATGATCCATCCTACCACACACAGTTGGAGGCCGCAGTCGTGAAGTAGCACCCTCGTCGGACTGCCACATTTGTTGCTGGCAAAGGCGAGTTGCATGTAGCGAAGAATACCTGCCAAGACAAAAATCGACGTAGCATAGAGATGCGGGCAACCCAATCGCCCAACGACATCTGGCGATATGGTGTAGAGCATGTAGCACACAATGGTGGCACTGCCCACCATAGCTACTGCCAGATTGAGGAATACGAGGTCGTAGCGTTCTACATTTTTCCGGACCTTGATGCCCGATGTCTGAAAGATAACCACATCGTCGCGACGCTTGGCCAGTGCCAGGAAGAGTGCCAGCAGGAATGTGGTGATGACAATCCATGGCGACAGGGCAATGCCTGAGGCCTGAGAACCTGCCACGATGCGCATCACAAAGCCCATGGCTATGATGAGGACATCGAGCAGAGCCATTTGCTTCAGCTTCAGGCAGTAGGCTATGTTCATGGCGATGTAGAGCAACAACGTGGAAGCAAGGGGATACAGGGCAAAGATGGCAACGAGGGCGAATGCCGTAGCTCATGCGACGGCCATCATGACATAGGCAGCGCCTTTGCTGACCTGTCCGCTGGCCACAGGTCTCCACCTCTTCACAGGATGACGGCTGTCGGCCTCAGCATCGCGTATGTCGTTGAGACAATAGATGCCGCTGGCGGTCAGGCAAAACACGAGGAATGCCACTATGCATGGCCACGCATAGTGCCAGTCAGTAATGTGTCGGTCGAAGAACAGGGGCGTAAAGACGAAGAAGTTCTTCAGCCATTGTTGCGGGCGTAGCAAGGTGATGACGTGTTTGTTCATGGGCGTTTCTCTACTTTATAGAGGGTTAGCGAAGGCCGATGGCAGTGGTCGATGGCAGTAACCACGAAGCCGGTGTCTTCCCTGAGTTTGTCCAGGTAGCCGGTGATGGGCTGGTCAAACTCATCTCCACCGGTACTCTCAACGATGTAGTCAACACGTTCAAGATATTCTGTAGGAAAGATTCCCACGAAGTAGCAAGTGTCGCACACCGGCTTCAGCTCGTAGAACAACGAGAACGGACTCACTACGGCATCCGTAGATTGGAAGTGCTGGCGTGCGACAAACGAGCAAAGGTTCTCGTAGTTCCAATGTCGCGGAGGCCGCATCGACCTGATGCAACCCATTGTCATCGCCAATGCCACCACGGTAAGAACAACACGCCATCGACGGTATCTGGCTGCCACAGAAGTTGCGGCCATCAGCAACGGGAGGAATGCCATCCAGAGGTAGTAAGCGGGAAAACGGCCAGCCAACATCATGGCAACAGGCACTACGAGCGCAAACAGGAGAGACAGGAATCCACAGTCACGCATCAGTGTTCTCAGGTGATGGCGGAAACAAGTGGCATAGGCCGAAAGCGTGACTACGGCCAGCACGAGGAAGCTACGATAGCCTGCGAAAGCAGCTATTTGCTGTCCAAGACTTGTCTGTGGGCCAAGCTGAAGCAGCTTCTGGACATAGGGCATCGACGGGAATCCAAACACGTCGCCAGCCCAAGGAAGCACCGCCAAGGCTATGGCCGTAAGCGCGGCCGAATAAGGCACTATGCTACAGGCGAATGCCAATAACCGCTGATGGGCAAGCATGAAACAGGCCATGAGAGCGCTTCCAAGCACGAGGCCAGCCAGTACGATGGCTATGAGGGCGGCAACTTGCTTGCGACGTCCTTTCAACACGACGAACAGGAACAGGCAGAAGATACACAGGCAGGCAGCGGTCTGGAAACCCGACCACACGGTCAGGACCGAGGCGGCAGCAACGACGAGGCGGGTTGCCGTCGACTTCGCCTTCAGATGGCATTGCATGGCCTGGACCGCAATGACAAACACCAACGCGCACAACAGGTCAGGCCGCCCGTTGCGATACATCCACGCCATCTCGCTGGTGCCCCAAAACAAGAGTGCAAACAGGGCGGCCGTAGGTGGTGACAACCTATGGAAAGGACGCAGGCAGAGGGTACCCAGCACGAAGGCAATGAGCAGGTTCAGGCTTCTGACGGCCACCAAACCACCACCTGCGAGCCACATCCAGCCTGTTGCCAGCAGTTGGTAGAGGGGAGGATAGGTGGCAAAAGGATGCTGTCCAGCCACGCGATACCAGGCTGT
>JAFWQE010000121.1 GCA_017509155.1 Prevotella sp. | reverse complement strand
TGGAAGGCCAGCAGCAACCAGCCCAGGGCAACGCCCTGGGTACTATGGTCGTGTGTTACTAACGCCCTAGAAGGGCAAAAGCGTTTTCCAGATGAAGATAAACAATGCTTTTGCCCCTGGAGGGCGTACATAGGCCATCATATAATACCCAGGGCGTTGCCCTGGGCTGGTTGCTGTTGGCCTTGCAGGCCGTCTTCTCCACTAACCATTGAAAGCTATGTATTCGTTGCCAATTGTATTGCCTATACAAATGTGTATAAAGAGTAGTCCCATCTCAGGGGAAGGGCAGGGGTGGGGTATGCGTAAACCTTGTGCACAAAAGATTTGTAACCCCACCCCTGCACCCCTCCCCTAAAATGGGAGGGGAGTGGCTGCGCACAGATGGAAAACACATTCGGAACTGAAAACAAATCTTCATTCAGCTCTAGAAGTTGCGGAGATGCCAACTGCTATATTGTCACCTTTACCGATGGTCAGCAGTAGCCTTACTGAAAGCCTATAAGACAAAATGAATTTCAACTACTCTTATGGGTGCTCAAAGACGACGATGCAGGCAAGTGTTCATGAATGTCTTTGAACATAGGGAACGGCCTGACCATCCATACAAAGAAAGCCATTTCGCTACTCAGAACCGAGTATTGAAATGGCTTTCTTCTTTATTGTGCTGCCTTGGCTGCAATGCCATCAATAGTGCATCGTCACACGACTACCTAACATATTTCTTGCCCTTGACGATGTAGATGCCCTTGTGCGAGGTGTCAGTCACGCGACGTCCCATCATGTCGTAGATGTAGCCATCGTGTTGTCTGTCTGTTTTCACGGTGCTAATGCCTGTCGTGTTGTCGATAAACATCTGGTTCTTGATATCATCTACCGACATGGCATTGTTCTGAATGAGCAGCTTGGCAAACATAAACTTCGCGTCGCTGTCGGCCCAATCCCAAGCCTGATTGCCGCCCAGGCAGATGTATTTCAGGTCGGCGCCGTTGCTGAACAGGCCTGTCACCTGCTGGCCCTCAACATAAGGATTGAGTATCCAGCAGTTGGTTACCTCGCCATCCATATACTGAATGACTTCCTTGCCTTTGAAAGTTATCGTGTAGTAGTGCCATTTGCCATCAGCCAGCCAGTTGTTCACGAAGTTAAAGGCAGCATCGCCAGCCTCCCATGCGTTCTGGTTGTAGATATTTACCTTGCCGTCTACATGGTTGGCGCCAGTGAAATCGCACCAGCCTGCGCAGTTAATCTGCACTGTTCCTCTGCTTTCCAAAGCAAGCATCGGCGCCTTGTTGGCCGGGCTAGGAGCACTGCCGTAGGCCGTAAAGAACGGCGCGTAGGTGTAGGCCGATGCATCGCCCGCATTCTTTGCATTCACCCAGAAGCCGATGGTCATCTGCTGAGTCTCCGTAGAATGCGAGAGCACATCTTCGGGCAGCAGCAGGTAATGGCTGCGAACAGCGCCGCCACCATTCTGGAAGGCATGTCCAAAGGTGGCATCCTCAACAAACGAACCTCCGCCCACGATGGTCAGCCCGTCGGTAGAGCTGAAGTCCTGATAGTATTTCCATGTTGCCTCAACGGGATCTTCTGGCGCTGTCGCACTGGAGTACTTGTATCCCCACACACTCACGCCATTCTTGTTCATAGCAGTGAAGGCGGGAACCTTTTGCGTGGTCGGCTCCATCGTCTGCTCTATCATCACTCCCTTGTAGATGTTGCCGCGAAGAGTTATCTTCACGTATGACGTTCCCTCCTGAACCTCCCATGTGCCGGTGTTGTCGCCGGTGATGGTGCCATCTGCATTAAGCGACACCGTGATGGGTTTTACCTGTTCCTTTTTTGTGTGGTCGAGCTTATACTTATGTATGAGCACCTTGTAGGTGCCGGGAATATCATTGGTTGCAATCTGCTGAGTGGTTGCTATGTCAGCACTTTTCACCTGTTCGCCCGTATACTCAAACGGCGCTGCCACCAGCCATCCGTCTTCGTTCTGGAACACCTGGTGGACGCGCACCTGATGTCCTTCGCCCCAGTTTTGGAAACGCGTGTGGTAGACAAGGTAGGTTCGCCCGTCCTCAGCGGCAATTATGCTGTTGTGGCCTTGCGAACGTTCACCCATGTTGCCCGTCGTCTGATAGCCCCATTCGCCGTATGCTCCAAAGATGTTCACACCGCGATTGGTGGTCGCTTTCGGGCCGAAGTTCAGCATGTAACTGCTGTATAGTGCGCTCAATCCACTGGCATCGACATACGGACCATCGGGCGTTTCCGAACGGAATACGCGCATCTGGTAGCCACCATTGTTATAGTCGTTGGGGTCGCCGCCGGCAGCAAGACCGCCATTGGTTACAAACAGATAGTAGTAGCCATTGATGTATTCGATATACGATGCTTCGCCCGAAGAATAGTAACCTCCTGCAATCTTCTTGCCAAAGTAGGGGTCTGTCGTGATGCCGTCGCCAGACCCGGTCAGCGGATACGTCACATCGTAGTCGCGCAGGCCTGTCTCTTCGTCAAGTTCCAGCATATAGATACCACCGCTCCATGAGCCATACGACATCCACAGTTTGCCCTGCTCATCGTAGAACACGCAAGGGTCGATGTTGTTGGGGTAGCGTCGTCCCCAGTTGTTTCCCACATTATAGCGGCTGGGCAGTGAACTCAACTCGCCGAGAACCAGCTCCAGATCGGTGTCTTTATAGCTTGTGCCAGAGGAGAATCCGCTGATGCACACCGGTCCCTGATAGAGATAGGGCCCGGTAATCTTGTCTGACGTTAGCAGCACAATGCTGGAATACCAGAAGTCTCCATTCACGCTCATATACATGCACCACTTATTCATGGCCTTGTTATAGATGACGTCGGGTGCCCAAAGATTACCGTCAATGTTGTAGGCACTGTTTCCTCGCTTTGACCAGGCAAACGCATCGAAGGCAGGGAAGTCAACTTCCACCCCGCCTTTCTTCACTTTCTTCACCGCAGGTGTGGTGAAGGCATACCTGTTGGCTGCGTTGTTGCTTGTTGCCGTCTGCCAAGGCACGGAAATGGTTGTCCAGTTCATCATGTCGGTCGTTTTCGCACTACCACGGTGAGAACCGAAGATGTAGTACGACTGCGTCGATGGATCCCAAACCACACTCGGGTCGTGAACACTGACGCGATTCAGCGTATACGCAGCTGCAAAAAGGGGAAGCAGCGTCGCCAATAACCATAAAGTAGATCTTTTCATTAAAAAATTGTTAGCGTTAATATTTACATGCAAAGTTATGAAAAAGAATCGAGATGTGCAAGTGAATTCCATATTTAGTAATCGTTAACCTACATTGCAGCTGATGCAAAACGTTGAAATGAAAGTTCAAAAAGGGCAGAACGACACGGGCATTTCGGCAAAATTGCGAAACAAAACCAATGGATTTGTTGAACGAAACCAATGGAATCGTTCAACGAAATCAATGGGATTGTTCGACGATTCCAATGGAATCGTTTACAAGAACTGGCGGTTTCGGTGTTTGAAAATGGCGTTGCCGGTTTGTCTGTTTGGCAAAATGAAGACGAGGAATGTGGAGATGCCTGCATGTTTTTCGTGCTTTTCCTTTGCCATTTGCCTAAAATTCCCTATCTTTGCATGCAACAATGAGATTGCGGAAGACTCAGTCGCAAGACTCCAGAAAACAAACCGAACGTGAACAAATATTTAAAATAAGGTATACAATCATGAAAAGACCATCATCATCTTTATTCACCTGCACAACGCTGGGCGGTGTGCTGCCTGTGTTGTTGCTTTGCGTCAGCTGGCTGTTTGCATCGTGCGGCGACAGCGACGACCCCGACAATCCGGAGCCGGCACCTCAGACCACCTCGCTGGCCGTGCCCACCGTTAGCGACATCACCGAGATATCGGCCACGCTGACCACCACCATTACGGGTAGCGCTTCGGGAATGACGAAGCACGGTTTCTGCTACGGCACCTCGGCCAATCCCGCCCTGAACGCCACCGTGGCATCGCTCACGTCGGGCTGGACGGCCTATCTGACCAACCTGGAACCAAGCACCACCTACTACGTGCGCGCCTTCCTGACCAATGCACAGGGCACCATCTACTCGCAGCAGACCAGCTTCACCACCAGTGAAAAACCCTATGTCGACCCGCTCATCGGCTACACACCACCCACCTATAAGGACGACTACCGCTCGTTTGCCGGCTGGAATGACCGCGCCAAATGGAACCTGGCCAACGTTCACGACCCGACAGTGATGAAGGCCGACGACGGCTACTACTACATGTATCAGACCGATGCCGGCTTCGGCAACCCGCAGGACGGCCACGGACACTTCCACTGCCGCCGCTCGAAGAACATGGTTGACTGGGAATACATGGGAGCCACGATGACCGAACTGCCCTCATGGGTGAAGACAAAGCTCAACGAGATACACGCTGCCATGGGGCTGGGCGACAGCAAGGCCGACTTCAACAAGTGCGGCTACTGGGCACCCTGCGCACGTCGCGTAAGCGCTAATCTCTACCGCATGTACTATGTCATCACCATCGACGGAACAATCGACGGCACCAACAACTCTTGGGGCGAGCGCGCATTCATAGGCCTTATGGAGACCAGCACGCCACAGGACATCAGGTCGTGGCAGGACAAAGGCTTCGTCATCACCAACTACAGCGACCGCGAACTCAACTTCCACGTGCGTCCCGACAACTGGGGCAACTGCTACTACAGGTGGAACGCCATCGACCCGTCGTACATCATCACGCCCAACGGTGAGCACTGGCTCATCTACGGTTCGTGGCACTCGGGCTTCCCCGCCGTGCAGCTGAACCCCGACACCGGCAAGCCGATGCACGAACTGGGCAACCCGTGGGGCGCCGCCAATGCCGCCAACTACGGCAAGCGCGTGTACACCCGCGAGAACGGCAACCGCTGGCAGGGCTCCGAGGCTCCGGAAGTGATCTATCGCAATGGCTACTACTACCTGTTCATGGCCTACGACGGACTCGACATTCCTTATAATACGCGCGTGGTGCGCTCCACCAAGGTGGACGGACCCTACCTGAACTATCAGGGCAACGACGTGACCAACGGCGGCGACGCCTACCCAATCATCACCCACCCGTATAAGTTTGCGGGCGATGCCGGATGGGTGGGCATCAGCCACTGCGCCGTGTGGGAAGACGGACAGGACAACTGGTTCTTCTCGTGCCAGGGCCGCTTCCCCACCGACTATCCTGTGATGCCCGAGTGGGCGCCCAACGCTGTGATGCTGGGTCACGTGCGCCGCATCCTCTGGACTGAGGACGGCTGGCCCGTGGTGCTGCCCGAACGCTATGGCGCCGTGCCGCAGAAGGAAATCAGCGAGGCCGAGATTGTTGGCACATGGGACCACCTGTCCATCACCTACAAGTACGGACAGCAGATTTCGTCGGTCAGCGCCACCTTCAGCGCCGACCACACCGTGAGCGGCGGACCGTTCAGTGCAGCCAAGTGGAGCTTCGATCCGGCCAAGAACATCCTGACCATTGGCAACTACAAGCTCTGCGTGGCCCGCGAGGTGGACTGGGAGGCCAACCCGCGCCATGCCACCATCGTGTATGCCGGCTACACACCGCAAAGCCGCAACAATCCCACCACATTCTGGGGGAAGAAGAAGTAAATAGGTACGCGCGAAGCGCATAGGCCCAGGCCCCAGACCTGGACCGCAAGATAAAGAGAACAGAAACCCTGTATGGGCAGAAAGCAAGTTCGTCTTCTTTGCTTTCACCCATGCAGGGTTTCTTCTTGACAGGCAGAGGCAAAGAGTGCTCAAACCTTGAAAAACAAGACCGAAAAACGCAAAAACCAAGCCCAAAGAACTAACAAATGTTAAATATCGGCCTTTTCCGAAAAAAAAGCTCGGAAAAATTTGGAAGGAAAGCGAAATCAGCCTACCTTTGCGGTGTACTATTAAAGTAGTACACTAAAACACCTTTAAAATAACAATTTAAAAATACAAGAATTATGGAAACCATCATCACCGTGTTCACCGTGCTCAGCATGTATTTCAACGCTGCCAACAGCAACAGTTCTGACTATTACTACAACGCCGACATCGAGAACGGCGCAGTGAAGACCCTTTATGTGTACGCCCAGCAAGGCGACATGCTTCAGAACAAACTGACGTGCCAGTTCAGCTATGACGCCAACGGCCGCCTCGTGGAAAAGACCGTCAGCCGATGGGACACCTGGAAAAACCGCTTCGTGCCCGACTATCGCCTGCAGTTCTGCTACACCGACAACGGCTACGAACTCTCACACAGCGACTGGAACGGCAAGACCCAGGAATGGAAAAACGTGGACGAGAAGGCCGTCTATACGTTCAGCTTGGACAACCTCGTTTCCGTGAACTATCTGAAGAGAGACCACCGAGGCGACTTCCATCCCATAGACCATCTGACCATCAGCAACACCTGGAACGACATCCTGCTGGCAAAAAAGTGAGGCGCCATTGCCTTGGAAAAGGAGCAACAGTAGTGGCAGGATTCCAGGAAACTACAGACAACGCCTCTGCCTGCCACAAGGCTGAAGAGCACAGAGCAGCGAACCTCTGCCACTACTGTAGCAAATGAGACACCAGCAACCCACAAACATCAGAATCATCATCAACAGAACACATATATAAAAAAGATACACCCATGATCGACATTCAGAATCTCAGCTATCGATATGCAGGCTCGAAGGAACTCGTGTTCGACGGTTTCAGCCTTCAGCTCAGCGAAAACAACATCTACGGCCTGTTGGGCAAGAACGGCACGGGCAAGAGTACCCTGCTCTACCTCTTGGCCGGACTGCTGCGCCCCACGCAGGGCAGCGTCGCCGTCGACGGCATGGAGTCGGGCAAGCGTCTGCCCGCCATGCTCGAGGAACTGTTCATCGTACCCGAGGAATTCGACCTGCCCGCCATGACGCTCGACAAATACGTGAGCATCATGAAGCCCTTCTACCCCCGTTTCAGCAGCGAGGTGCTCAGGAGCTGCCTTGAAGATTTCGAACTGCCCACATCACTTCATCTCAATGCTCTCTCAATGGGACAGAAGAAGAAAGTCTTCATGAGCTTCGCCCTTGCTGCGGGAACGAGGCTGCTCCTCATGGACGAGCCCACCAACGGGCTGGACATTCCGTCGAAGACACAGTTCCGCCGCGTGGTGGCCAACAACATGACCGAGGATCGCACGCTCATCATCTCCACCCATCAGGTGCACGACGTGGAGTCGCTTCTCGACCATATTCTCATCCTGTCGCGCTCGGGTCTGCTGCTCAATGCGTCGGTTGGCGACATCTGCGAAAGCTACGGTTTTGAGTATCGCGCGCTGGGCAGCCCGATGGACGACGTCGTCTACAGCGAGCCATCCATGCAGGGCAACGCCGTGATAGCGCGGCGTGAGGCCGGCAGCGGCGAGACACAGCTGAACCTGGAGCTGCTCTTCAACGCCGTGACCGCAGGGAAAATCCAGAACATCAACCCCCAATCCTAAAGCAATGCCCACAGCCATGAATAAAGTGTTTCAATTCAGCCGGTTCGTCAAGCTGGTGAACTGGCAGCTGGCCACCGACAGGCCCTACAACCGGAAAAACCTGCTGGTGTGGATAGGCTCGCTCTGTTTCATCTCCATCTTTTTGTTTGTCATCAAGCAACCCGACGACGCCCGCTTAGGCGCTCTGGCCTTTTTCAGCGCCATTGTCACGTGTGTTGTCGTTGGCGGCAGCTACATGTTCTTGTCGTTTCGCGACAGAAAAGATGGCATCCGCGAACTGCTTCTGGTGCCCGCGAGCAACGTGGAGAAGTTCCTTTCGCGCTATCTGGTGTCGTTCATCGTGACGCTGTTGAGCCTGACTGTGGCCGTCATCGCAGCCGACGGTCTGCAATACGCCCTGAATGTGGTGGCAGGTCACGATGACGTGTCTTCCGTCATTGCCAACATCATAAGCCTCTGCGGGAGGACAATGCAAAACGCCGGGCCGCTGCTGTGCCACCTGTTGCTGTTGGCCATCTGGGTCCACACGTTCTTCCTGTTCGGCGCCAACCTGTTCCGCAGCGTGAAATACAGCTGGGTGTTCACCACACTCATCATCGTGGCAATCATAGCCCTGCTGGTGTGCGTGTGGTCCTTCGGCTCGTCTGATGCTTACGAAAACGGCTACTCGTTTGGCCAGATGGTTCACAATTTCCTACTCAACAACGCGGCAGTGATGTACGTGGTGCTTCCCCTGCTCAGCGTGGTCAATGTGGTACTGTCCTACCTGCTGTTCTGCCGCAGGCAACTCATCGGCCGCTTCACCAACATCTGAGGTCAGCCGCCACTACATTTTCACCTAACATTCTTATAATCAGAAAGATATGAAACAGTTCAACATAAAGCGCTTTGGCCGCCTGCTTCGCTGGTATCTGTGCGAGAACCAGCGCAACCTGACGGCATGGACAGTCGGCCTCACCGTAGCGTTTACCCTTATACATGCGTTTTTCACCTGGGCCTTAGGCTATTCTGAGGTCAAGGAATTTGGCGAGTCTATGCGCCCCACGTTGATGGCTACGAACGTCTGTCTCTTCGCCATCACCGTTATCATCCTGTATATTGCCAGCAGCATTTTCACCACCCTGAAGACCAAGCAGCAGCGCATCGCCTTTTTCACGTTGCCGGCCAGCGAACTCGAACACTATCTGGTGGCCGCCATCTATGTGCTTATTGTGTGGCCGCTGTGTGTGAACCTGGCCTTCTTGCTCGGCGATGTACTGCGCGCCTCGCTCTTCATGCTGATGGGCTATGAATGGGACCTTGGCATCAACCTCTCCAAGCAGGTGTACAACACCTTTGGTTCACGCGGCGCCTTCTTTCCATGGTTCCTCTCGCTGTTTGTCGTGGCCGGCACCTGGCTCCGCCGCCACAGCTTCGCCGTGGGAATGTTGATAACAGTGGTCTTATCGTTTTTTCTGAGCAAGGCCCATCGGTTTTTCTGCCCGCCCGATGCCAGCGAAGCCGTGAGGGAAGGCTGGACCTGGTTCTGGAACTTGTTCTATCTCGCCTTCACCATCTTCAACTTTCGGCTCAGTTATAGGCTCTACAAGCGCTTTCAGATCATCACCTCAAAATACACGAACGTATGACATTCAACAACGATAAAGCAATCTATCTGCAGATGGCCGACCGCCTGTGCGACCAGATTCTGGCAGGCGACTACGGCGACGACGCGCGCATACCGAGCGTCCGCGAGTATGCTGTGCTCCTGCAGGTGAACACTAATACCGCCATGAAGGCCTACGACCAGATGGCGCGCGACGAAATCATCTACAACAAGCGCGGACTCGGCTACTTCGTAACGCCAGGAGCACGCGAGAAAATCCTTGCTGCCCGACGAAAGGACTTCATGGAGCAGCAGCTGCCGGAGCTGTTCCGCAACATGAAATTGTTAGGAATTGACATCAAAGACGTGGAAAAAGCGTGGAAAGACAACTAAATGTGCAACTTTTCCTATATCTTTGCACGTCTAAAGAACAACAAGTGACAATTGACAATTGAATGATAGACCTACGAGACATCAACAAAACCTACTTTGGTGCCCAGCCGTTGCACGTGCTGAAAGGCATCTCGCTCCGCATTGATGAGGGCGAGTTTGTCAGCATCATGGGCGCTTCGGGGTCGGGCAAGTCCACGCTTCTGAACATCCTGGGCATCCTCGACAACTACGATTCGGGCGAGTATCACCTGGCCGGCACGCTCATCAAGAACCTGAGTGAGCGCCGTGCCGCCGAATACCGGAACCACATGATTGGCTTCATTTTCCAGAGTTTCAACCTGATTGGTTTCAAGACCGCCGTAGAGAACGTGGAGCTTCCGCTGTTCTATCAGGGCGTATCGCGCCGCAAGCGCCACCAGATGGCCATGGACTATCTGGACCGCCTGGGGCTGCTCGAATGGGCCGACCACTATCCCAACGAGCTGTCGGGCGGCCAGAAACAGCGCGTGGCCATCGCCCGGGCCCTCATCACCAAGCCGCAGATCATACTGGCCGACGAGCCCACAGGTGCCCTCGACTCGAAGACAAGCGTGGAGGTGATGCAGCTGCTGAAGCAACTCAACGCGGAGCAGGGCATGACCATCGTCGTGGTAACCCACGAAAGCGGCGTGGCCAACGAGACAAACAAGATCGTGCACATCAAGGACGGCGTAATTGGAAACATCGACATCAACACCGACCACAACTCGTCGCCGTTCGGCATGGGTGGCATCATGAAATAATGGGTGATGGGTGTTGGGGGATGGGTGATGGTGGGTGGAGCCATCTTTCCTATACGCCACCACCGTGGACCGCGGCACCGTGAACGCCAGCAATGTGGGTGGAGCCATCTTTCCTATACGCCACCACCCTACACCCACCACCCATCACCCACCCGGACCCGAGAACACTGAATAAACAACCATCAAAATGAGAGACATCATCACCGAGATATGGAGCACCACGCAGCGCAACAAGCTGCGCACCGGGCTGACGGGCTTTGCCGTGGCATGGGGCATTTTCATGCTCATCGTGCTGCTGGGTGCGGGCAACGGACTCATCAACGCGCAGCTGAAGCAGAGCGACCGTTTCCTCAGCTCTTCGATGGTCATCTTCGGCGGAGAAACCTCCAAACCCTATAAGGGACTGAAGGAAGGCCGGCAGATAAGTGTGCAGACGCGCGACCTGGAAACCACCGGCAAGGAGTTTGGCGAGGTCATCGACGAGGTGGGCGCGCAGTACTACACCACCGTCACCATCAGTCAGGGCCAGCAATACATCAGCACCCAGCTGGCCGGTGTGTTTCCCAACCACAACAAGATTGACAAGACAGAGATGCTGCACGGCCGCTTCATCAACCAGATAGACATCAAGGAGAAGCGCAAAGTGCTCGTTCTGGGCAACAACCAGGCGAAAGAACTGGCGCCCGGCAATCCCACATCGCTCATCGGCAAATACCTCAACGTGGGCAGTTTTGCCTTTCAGGTGGTGGGCATCTACAAGGAAAACGAGAACGGACAGGCTCGCGCCTTCTCGTCCTATTCGGCCATCAAGAGCATCTACGGGGCCAACTCTGAGGACGTCGGGCGCATAGAGTTCACCTTCCACGGACTGGAGACCGAGCAGGCCAACGAGGATTTTGAAAAGACCTATCGTCAGCGCCTCAACGCCAATCACCAGGCTCATCCCGAGGACGAGAGCAGTTTCTGGATCTGGAACCGCTTCACGCAGAGCCTGCAGATGAACCAGGGTCTCGGCATCATCCGCACCGCGCTGTGGATTGTCGGACTGTTCACCCTGCTCTCGGGCATCGTGGGCGTGTCCAACATCATGCTTATCACCGTAAAAGAACGCACACATGAGTTCGGCATTCGCAAGGCCATCGGCGCCAAGCCATGGGGCATTCTGCGACTCATCATCATAGAAAGCGTCATCATCACCACCTTCTTCGGCTACATCGGCATGCTGCTTGGCATCTTTGCCAATGAATACATGGACGCGACATTGGGCCACGAAACCATCGACACCGGACTGTTCAAGGCCACGATGTTCGTCGACCCCACCGTCGGACTCGACGTCTGCATCGAGGCAACCATGGTGATGGTCATCGCCGGCACCATCGCCGGACTCATCCCGGCTATGAAGGCCGCACGCATCAGACCCATAGAAGCGCTCCGTGCAGAGTGAGATAAAGGAGAAGCAAGACACAAAGGCATCAGGCCTCAGCCATCATCATGGCTACCGCACTCCTAATCTCTCGGACTTCAAAATCACAATGGGTACTTTCAAGAACAGAAAAAGACATACAACAATGAGAATAGATCTCGACAGCTATCGCGAAATACTGGACACGCTGACTCGCAACAAGTCGCGCTCGTTCCTCACCGGCTTCGGCGTCTTCTGGGGCGTCTTCATGCTGGTGGCGCTCATAGGTGGCGGACAGGGACTGAAGGAAATGCTCAACCAGAACTTCGCGGGCTTTGCCACCAATTCGGCCATGGTGTGGTCGCAGCCCACCTCGAAAGCCTACAAGGGTTTCCGAAAGGGGCGCTACTGGACGATGGAATACAAGGACGTGGAGCGCATCAAGAGCAGCGTTCCCGAGCTCGACGTGGTGACGCCGCTGCTGTTTTCCAACGGCGGCACGGCCTATTTCGGCGACAAGAAAGCCTCGGTGGGCGTCAATGGAGCCATGCCCGACTACCAGCTGGTGAACAGTCCGAAGATCTTCTACGGGCGATACATCAATGAGGCCGACTTGCGTGAGCACCGCAAGGTGTGCGTCATCGGCAAGAAAACCTACAAGGATCTCTTCCCCGGCGGTGGCGATCCGTGTGGCAAGTGCATCCGCATCGACTCCATCTTCTTCCAGATTGTGGGTGTCGACTACAATGTCTCGGAGGCCATCAACTTCGGCGGCGAGGCCGGAACCAGTGTCATTCTGCCCATCACACTGATGCAACAGGCCTACAACCGTGGCAACCAGGTGGACATGATTGCGGTAACGGGCCGCAAGGGCGTGGTGATGAGCTCCCTGACCAGCCGCATACGCGAGACGGTGGCACGGGCACACTATGTGGACCCCACTGACGAACAGGGCACGATGGTGTTCAACACCGAGGTGCTCTTCCAGCTGCTCGACAACCTGTTCCGCGGCGTCAACTTCCTGATATGGCTAGTAGGTCTGGGCACGCTCCTGGCGGGTGCCATCGGTGTGTCCAACATCATGATGGTGACCGTGCGCGAACGCACCACCGAGATAGGAATACGCCGTGCCATCGGAGCCACCCCGCGCATCGTGCTGTCGCAGATCATCAGCGAGAGCATTGTGCTCACCTTGGTGGCCGGCATGAGCGGCATCCTCTTCGCCGTGGCCATTCTTCAGATGCTGGAGATGGGCAACACCGAGGACGGAATCGTCATGGCCCACTTTCAGGTGAACTTCTGGACGGCCATCTTCGCCGCACTCGTGGTCAGCATCATGGGCGTTCTCGCGGGACTAGCTCCTGCAACGCGCGCCATGAGTATCAAGCCTGTGGACGCCATGCGCGACGAATGAACGCGGCCAGGCGGACACAGCCGCTGGAGTTTCGACGTCAGTTCTGTTGCAAAAGTCACTCCACGACTATCGTCCAGACTCCCAAACGTCCAAACTCCTAAACTCCAAAGGACAAGCAGAGTTTTAGAACTTGAGTAAATAAAACAACGACAGATATGAAGAAGTACAGCAAACTGATCATCGCAGCCCTCGTGGCCCTGATCTTCATCGGAACATTCCTGTTCCTCTGGCAGAAGTCTCAACCGCAGCCGGTTGTCTACAATGAGTTCACCCCACAAACAACCGACATCGCGAAAACCACCATCGTGACCGGAAAGATAGAGCCGCGCAACGAGGTCAACGTGAAGCCTCAGATCTCGGGAATCATCACCGAGCTGCTCAAAGAACCCGGCGACATGGTGCAGGCGGGTGAGGTCATCGCCAAGGTGAAGGTCATTCCCGACATGTCGCAGCTCAGTTCGGCGCAGAGCCGCGTGCGTCTTGCCGAAATCAATCTGCGGCAGGCCCAGATAGACCTCAGCCGCGTGGAGGCGCTCTACAAGCAGGAGCTCATCAGCGCCGATGAATATGACCGCACCCGACAAGCCCTGCGGCAGGCCCGCGAAGAGAAGACGGCGGCCGACGACGCCCTCGCCGTGGTGCGCGATGGCGTGTCGCGAAGCAACGCCTCGGCGTCGTCAACGCTCATCCGGTCCACCATTTCGGGCATCATCCTCGACATTCCCGTCAAGGTCGGAAACTCGGTCATCAACTCCAATACCTTCAACGACGGCACCACCATCGCTTCGGTGGCCAACATGAACGACCTGATTTTCCGCGGCAACATCGACGAGACGGAGGTGGGACATCTCGTTTCGGGCATGCCCATGAAGATAACCATCGGCGCCCTGCAGGACCTTTCCTTCGATGCCTCGCTGGAATATATCTCGCCCAAGGCAGTGGAAAGCAACGGCGCCAACCAGTTTGAAATCAAGGCCGCCGTCCATGTTCTCAAGGGCAGCAAGATACGTTCGGGCTACTCAGCCAACGCTGAAATCGTGCTGGCCAAGGCCACTCACGTGGTGAGCGTGCCAGAGAGCGCCATCGAATTCAGTGGCGACTCCACGTTCGTCTACATCGTGAAGGGCGAGGGCGAGCAGAAGACCTATGAGCGCAAGCAGGTCACCACCGGTCTCTCCGACGGCGTTAACATCGAGATCAAGCAAGGACTCGGCCTCAAGGAAAAGGTGCGCGGACCACAGGTGGTCAGCGACGACGACAAGGAAGAATAACACAGCCACCACTATGAATATGAAGAGGAAGACCATCATAGCCATCATGGCAGCCGCTGCCCTGCACGTGCAGGCGCAGCAGACATGGACGCTGAGGCAGTGCATCGACTATGCCGTGGACCACAACCTGCAGATCAAGCGGAGCGACATCACCCGGCAGCAGCGCGAAATCGACGTCAACACCGCCCGCAACAGCCGTCTGCCCGACCTCAGCGGGTCGGTCAGCGAGAACTTTTCTTTCGGACGAGGACTCACCGCAGAGAACACTTACACCAACACCAATACCAGCAGCACCTCGTTTTCGCTGGGCACTTCGGTGCCGCTCTTTACAGGCTACCGCATCCCACGCACCCTGGAGCTGCAGCAACTGAACCTTCAGGCGGCCAACGAAGACCTGGAAAAGGCCAAGAACGACATACGCATGCAGGTGGCCCAGGCGTTCGTTCAGATTCTCTATAGCGACGAACTCTGCCAGGTGGCCAACCGCCAGATTGAGATTGACTCGCTGCAGGTGTTCCGCCTGACCGAGATGATGCGCAACGGAAAGGCCAGCGGTTCCGAGGTGGCTCAGCAAGAAGCCGCCCTGGCGCAGAGCAGGCTCACTGCCACACAGGCACAGAACGACCGCAAGCTGGCGCTGCTGGCGCTGACCCAGTTGCTCGAACTGCCGTCGCCCGAGGGCTTCAACATCGTGGTGCCCACCACCGTGCCGCCATCGCCCAACGCCCAGCAGCTGTCGCCCGATGCGATATATGCCGAGGCCGTCATGCTGAAACCCGAGGTCAGGGCCGAGCAGTTCAGGCTCGAGGGTGCGGCCAAGAGCATCGACATCGCCCGCAGCGCCAAGCTCCCCACACTGTCGTTCCAGGCCGGACTTGGCAGCAACTACTACAAGACGAGCGGCTTTCCTGCCGACGGCTTCTTCAAGCAGCTCAACAACAACTTCAGCCAGTATCTCGGACTGAGTCTGAACGTGCCCATCTTCAACCGCTACGAGACGCGCAACAACATCCGCAACGCCGAGCTCAGCCGACAGACGCAACTGCTCATGCTGGAGAATACCAAGAAGAGCCTCTACAAGGAAATACAGCAGGCCTACTACAACGCCGTCAACGCGCAGGCCAAGTACGACAGCAGCGAGAAGGCGCTCCACAGCCAGCAGGAAGCTTTCCGCCTGATGCAGGCGAAGTATGAGTTTGGCAAGGCCAACATTACGGAATTCAACGAGACCAAGAACAACCTGATGAAGGCCGAGAGCGACCTGGTGCGCGCCAAATACGAGTTCGTCTACCAGAGCGCGCTGCTCGACTTCTACCGCGGACGTCCGTTTGACTTCTGAAACCGTCACGTCCCCACAAGAGCGCAGACAATTTCGTCCCCGTGACAACCACAGCGGGCGAAGTTGCCTGCGTTTTTATGCCAAGAAAAAAGGGGAGGCGCTCCTCCCCTTTGGTAAAGAAAACAATCTTAACAACCTTAGCCTAATAACCTTAACATTTATGAATCACGGTGCAAAGGTACGGCCGTTGCCCGTCATCCGCAAATGTTTTAAACAAACGGCCCGTTTTCTTCAGTGAAACTGTCTGATGCTCCCGCTCGGACAGACTGACGGTTTCCTGAATTTTATCTGGCGTTTTTCTTCACTTCTTTTGGCAAATAAATGAAGTTTATTTGGCGTTTTTCTGAAACAATCCCATTGATTTCGTTCAACCATTCCATTGATTTTGTTCAACGATTCCATTGGTTTCGTTCAACGATTCCATTGGAATTGTCTCGCCAATCTGTCGCTTTTGTCTTGACGATTCGTCAGTTTAGCCGTTCATTTCCGGCGGTTTTGTCTGGAAGTGCGGGCAAAAGGAAAGGGCAAAGGCCGACGAATACACGGCCTTTGCCCTTTCTTTATAGTTGCTGCTGTGGCAGGTTTCTCATTCAAATTTCAGGAGTTCGGGAGTTCAGGAGTTCAGGAGTTCAGAAGTTGCAGACGATACTTTTAGTACGATTCTGTATGTTGAGCAAATAAAACTAACGTCTGCAACTCCTGTAACTCCTGCACTCCTGTACTCCTGAGAGATAAGTTTCTCACTTCACCACGACCTTTCGCCCGTCCTTGATGTAGATGCCCGGGCGCAGAGACTGCTGGGCGGGGAGGCGGCGTCCGTCGAGGGTGTAGACGGCTTGCGTCGATGGGTTGGCGTCGCTGTTGAGCGTTGCGATGCCGCTGCCTACGTTGGAATAGGGCTTCAGCGCATAGAGGCCCGGATGCGCGCGACCCGTCTCGGGGGCGAAGAGTCCATGGTTGAACCACGGATTGTACACATTGTTATACTGGCCTGAGCCCGGCTTGTAGGGATTCTCCTCGGGGAACCAGTAGAGAATGGCCTGCACGTTGTCGAGCGGCTCCACGGTTTCCACCAGCTGGGTGAGGAACTTGTTCTGCCCTTCTGGCGTGGCCGGCCATGTGGACGTGAAGTCGTAGGTGGCATTGCTGTTGTACCAGTTGTTGAAATAGCCAGTCTCCACAATCATGACGGGTTTCTGCGGGAAGGTGTTCTTCAGGTTCTGGATGGTGCTTTTCAGCGTTGCCAGGTTGTTGTGCCACTCGGGATAGTAGCTCAGTCCGATGATGTCGTAGTCGGCCGATGCCAGTCTCTCATAGATGCCTTTGGTGGTGCTCCAGTTGTTTGTGCGCTCCGTGTGGATGATTATTTTCGCCTCTGGGCACTCCTCCCTGCAGGCCTGTGCGGCCTTGGCGAGCAGTGAGCGGAAGCGACTCCAGTTGGCGTCGCTGCTGGTGTAGCACTTCTTGGGCGAGCCGGTGCCCTTTGGTCCCCACAGCATTCCATAGCTGATTTCGTTGCCCGTCTGTATGTAGTCGGGCTTGGCGCCGGCATTGGTGAGCTGCTGCAGGCAGTCCTTGGTGTAGTCGTAGACCTTCTGCGCGAGTTCGTTGTCGTTGAGCGACTTCCATTGTTCCGGCGTCCACTGGTTGGACGGGTCGGCCCAGGTGTCGCTGTAGTGGAAGTCCACCATCAGCTTCATTCCCTTTTCCTTCACGCGCTTGCCCAGCGCCTTCACGTATTCCAGGTCCTGCACGACGCCCGTTTCCTTTGTGGGATTCACAAAGAGGCGTATGCGCACGATGGAGTAGCCGGCCTCATCGCGCATGTGCTGCAGCACGTCGGCGATGAGGTTGCCGTTGGCATCGTAGTAGTTCACTTTTGCGGCCTCATATTTGGGCAGCATCGACAGGTCGCCGCCTGCCATTCGCTGCGCCTTCATGCCGGTTGCAGCCAGCAGCATCAGCGCGGCCATGAGCAGTTTCTTCTTCATATTCATCGTTTTTCTTGATTGTTATCGCACCACCACCTTGCGGCCGTTGACCACGTAGATGCCGCGTGGCAGCTGGCTGGTGGACGTTCCCTGGCGCACCAGCTGTCCGTCGAGCGAGTACACGCCGCTGGGCCTTGCCGAGCTGCTGGGTGCCATCCACTCCACGATGTCGACGCCTGTGGTGCCCGTCACGTCGTCCACCTTGTGCTTGTCGCCGCTCTTCTCGGTGCTGATCTCGAAGAACCTGTCGGAGCGCACGTTCTCAATGTCGACGGTCTGCGGCGAGCCGCTGCCCGTGCTGAACACGAAGTTGACGAAGTCGTCGTCGGAGTTGAGCGTGAAGGTCTTGTAGTACCACTTCTTGCCGTTGATGGTCTTGGTGTCTGTAATCCGGTCGCCGGGCCATGAAGCGTGCTGCGGAGCGTGGGTGTCGTCGCCGCCCCATGTCCAGAAGTTCACGGTGGTCCATCCCACGGCATCGGTATTCACGTAGACGGTGATGTCGGTGCGGTTCACAGTCTTCATCTTGTACTCGCGCTTCACCACTCCTTTAACGGCTCCTCCTACGAGCAGTCCGAGGGTGAGTGTGCAGTCTCCGTCGATGCGGATTGTCGTGCCGTCGGCCACGCGCGGGCTGCTGGCCGTGGGCGTGGTGCCGTCGAGGGTGTAGACGAGCTGTGCGTCGGCGGCCTCGCTGACGGCAGTCAGGCGAACGTCGAACGGCTCTTCGTAGGTGCCCGAAGCACGGTTGGCCCAGGCTGTTTCGAGGGCGCGCCACAGGTAGTACTTATAATGATAGCCCGAAAGAATCTCCTTCCACTGGGCATCGCTGGGCACGAAGCCGTCGGTTTTTCCCAAGACGAAGAGCAGACGGTTCTCGCCGTTGGTCTTCACGATGTTGGAATAGTAGGCCTTGTTCGACCGCATGTTGGAATAGGTGCTGAGGTTGTTGATGCCAGCGACGCGGCGTGCCTCCACCATGGCCTTTATCTCTGGGCGGTAGGCCTGCCAGTGCTTGAGGAAGACACACGGCGTTCCGGGCATGGCCAGCAGATAGGCGTTGGCGGCCAGCGTGTCCTTGTTGAGCGGGTCTTGCTCGGCATTGGCCCTCCGCTCGGTGTCGTGGTTCTCGACGAAAGTCACCGCCCAGCGGCTGTATTTAGCCTGCTGATAGTTGTTGCTCACGAGGGGCCAGTTGCCGTCGTTCTGCTGCCCCAGTCGCGTCCAGTCGCCGTTGTTGGCGGCGTTGCGCACGGTATAGCGGAACTGGAAGTCGAAGGCAGCACTCGTGGGAGTGCCGTCCTGTGCGGTGTTGTCTATCCAGTTGCTGATGCGCGAACTGCTGTCCCAGTACTCACCCACTGAGAACTGCGGCTTGGCCGAAGTGTTGTACATGCGGGTGTATTCCGCCGCATAGCCTTTCACCATGTCGTAGCGGAAGCCGGCATATCCGAGGTCGTTGAGCAGGAAATCCAGATAGGCTTTCACGTTGGTCTGCACGTTCTGGCTCTTGTGATCCAGGTCGCGCATGCCGTCCCATCCTTCTCCTGTGTCCTTGTTGGGGCCACACTGGTGGCCGTTGCTCGCCGCTTCATCGTCGGCACAGATGTCCTGCCAGGTGAGCTGATAGGTCACACCCTTGTAGACTTCCTTGGGGAAATCGGTCCACGAGTTGAGGCTCTTGCGGTGGTTGATGACCACGTCGGCGATGGTTCCGAGGCCTTTGTCGCGGAATGTCTTGATCATGTCGCGCAGGGCCTGTTCCGTGCCGAACGAGCTGTCGTAGTTGTTGAACCAATAGAGGTCGTCGTAGCCCATGGACTGTCCGCCACAGTTGCCGCTCTGAGGCACCCACACCAGGCTGAATGTCTGGGCGAGGTCGTCGGCCTGACTGCTCAGTTTTGTCCACTGCGAGGCACTGTAGGAGTCCCAGAAGAAACCCTGCAGCATGACGCCTCCATAGTTTTCGGGCCATCCCTGGGCATTAGCATTCTGGCTGCTGCCCGTCACAAACAGCATGACAAGAACCACAATGGCCTTGACACCCACACTGATCAATGTCTTGATTTTCTCTTTCATTTCCTTCCGCTTTTTAATTAGTGTTTGACATTGCAAAGATAAGCAATTCAGCCGAAACCACCAATTCGATGGCCCATGGTTTTGCGTTTTTTGTTTGTGTAAACGTTTGCACGGCGCACTTTTTCCGCAAAACGATACCCTTTCTGCTTTTTTTTTCCTACATTTGCATCAACAAAACCAAAAGAACAACCCAACTGTAGCGGCATGAGAGTACTGATAGTGAACACGAGCGAGCGAACGGGAGGCGCCGCCCTGGCTGCCAACCGCCTGCTGATGGCGCTGAACAACAACGGCGTGAAGGCGCGCATGCTGGTGAGAGACAAGTCTACCGACGACCTGCTGGTGAGCCAGTGGGGCGACGGCTGGCGGGGACAATGGAACTTCCTGCGCGAGCGACTGGCGGTGTGGTGGCGGCTCCGTCTGGGGAGGAAACACCTGTGGGACCTCGACGTTGGCTGTGCCGGCAGCGACATCACCCGCACGCGAGAGTTCCAGGAAGCCGACGTCGTGCACCTGCATTGGGTCAATCAGGGCATGCTCTCGCTGAACAACATCCGCCGCATTCTCGACAGCGGCAAGCGCGTGGTCTGGACAATGCACGACATGTGGCCCGCCACCGCCCTCTGCCATCTGACGCTGACGTGCCGCCAGTTCACCACCGGCTGCTGCCATTGTCCCTATCTTCCCGGCGGCGGTTCTGAAAACGACGCGGCCGCCGCGGCATGGCGCCGCAAGCA
The DNA here is from genome assembly GCA_017509155.1 of Prevotella sp. GTDB lineage: Bacteria > Bacteroidota > Bacteroidia > Bacteroidales > Bacteroidaceae > Prevotella. The sequence goes on along the minus strand of JAFWQE010000121.1, from coordinate 12,033 downwards.
AAGCATGCTGGAAGGACACCGGATTACGTTTGTGGCGTGCAGCCAATGGCTGGCCGGCGAGGCCCGGCAGAGCGCACTGCTCAAGGGACAGCGCGTGGTGAGCATTCCCAATGCGATAGACACCACCGTGTTCCACCCTGCCGACCGACGGGCCATGCGACAGCAGCTGGGACTGCCTGCTGGGAAAAAGCTCATTGCTTTCGTGTCGCAGCGCGCCACCAACCCCTACAAGGGCATGGACTATCTGGCCGAGGCGTGCCGCCTATTGGGCGAGACGCATCCGCAACTGGCCAAGGAGACGGGCCTCGTGGTGCTGGGCGGACATGCCGAGGAAGTGGCCAAGGCGTTCCAGATGCCGGTGTTTGCACAGGGATATGTGAACGACGCCCACCGCATAGCCGCCCTCTACAGCGCTTGCGACCTGTTTGTGCTGCCGTCGCTCTCGGAAAACCTGCCCAACACGATCATGGAGGCTATGGCCTGCGGCGTGCCCTGCGTGGGGTTCCGGACAGGCGGCATTCCCGAGATGATTGACCACAAGAAGAACGGCTATGTGGCCAACTACCGCGACGCCGACGACCTGGCGCGCGGACTGGCCTGGGTGCTCAGCGAGGCCAATGCCGGCGCACTGGCCACCGAGGCACAGCGCAAAGTGACACGGTGCTGGTCGCAGGGAAGCGTGGCAAAGCGATATATTGAGGTGTACGAAGGAAAAGACGACGAGCCATGAAAAGCAACATCAAGATAACAGTCATCACCGTTACCTTCCGCGCGGAGGCGGTGCTGAAGCGCACGCTCGACAGTGTGCTGGCACAGACCTACGACAATGTGGAGCATCTCATTGTGGACGGGGCCTCCACCGATGGCACACTGGCACTGGCCAACGCCTACAAGCAGGCGTCGGAGCAGGCTGCCAACGGCCATGAGGTGGTCATCGTGTCGGAGCCCGACAACGGTCTCTACGACGCCATGAACAAAGGTTTGCACATGGCCACGGGCCATTACCTGGTGTTTCTCAACGCTGGCGACACGCTGCACAGTCCCGACACGCTGCGGAAAGTGGCAGAAGCGGCTGACCAGGAGGTGATGCCGGCGGTGGTATATGGCGACACTGACGTAGTGGACAACGAAGGTCGTCTGCTCGGAAAGCGACACCTGCGACCGCCGGAGACTTTGTCGTGGCGCTCGTTCCGACAGGGAATGACCGTCTGCCACCAGGCTTTCTATGCCCTCACCGACATCGCCCGCCACACGGACTACGACCTCGCCTACCGCTATTCGGCCGATGTGGACTGGTGCATCCGCGTGATGAAGGAAGGCGAGCGCCAGAAACGCCCCATGGCAAACACCCATCTGACGCTGGTGGACTACTTGAAAGAGGGGCAGACCACGCTGCATCACCGCGACTCGCTCAAGGAGCGCTACCGAGTGATGTGCCACCACTACGGCACGCCATCGACCATCCTGATGCACGTATGGTTCGCTTTCCGCCAGTTGCTCAGGAAGCTTTCTTAGGCCGGGGAGGCCTTGCCGGCTGATGGTTTTTCTGTTTGGCGAGGGCCATCGGGGAGGGTAGTGGTCCTAATTGTTTAATTATCTCGGCTCTTTGTTTTGATATTTCGCCAAAAAGTCGTACCTTTGTAGGCATAAACGTTTATTATTATAAGGTATAGAATGATACTTTTCTTCAAGACTCCGTCACAACATGTGATTGCAACAGAGGTTGATCATCAGTTGGATCAACAGGAAATCAATGAGTTATGCTGGCTTTATGGCGATGCCCAGTTGCTGGACGCAGCCGCTCTTGAGGGCCATTTCGTGGGGCCAAGACGTGAGATGATCACGCCGTGGAGCACCAATGCCGTGGAGATAACCCAGAACATGGGACTTCGTGGCATAACGCGCATCGAGGAGTATGTTCCCGTGGACAGTGGCAGTCTTGCGGCAGACGGTTCCATCCCCGAGGATGTCTACGACCCCATGCTGCAGCGTCCCTACAACAAAGGACTGGACCAGAACGTGTTCAGGGTGAACATCGAGCCCGAGCCCATCAAGCACGTTGCCGACCTCGAAGCCTACAACGAGCAGGAGGGACTGGCCCTCTCGCCCGAAGAGATTGCCTATCTGCACAACATTGAGAAGCAGCTGGGCCGTCCGCTCACCGACTCCGAGATCTTCGGCTTTGCCCAGATCAACTCCGAGCACTGCCGCCACAAGATCTTCGGCGGCACGTTCGTCATCGACGGAAAGGAAGAAGAGATGAGCCTCTTCCAGATGATCAAGAAGACCACGGCGGAGAATCCGCACAAGATACTTTCAGCCTACAAGGACAACGTGGCGTTCTCCGAAGGGCCTGTGGTGGAGCAGTTCGCCCCCGCAGACCAGAGCACTGCCGACTGGTTCCAGGTGAAAGACATCGAGAGCGTTATCTCGCTGAAGGCCGAAACCCATAACTTCCCCACCACGGTGGAGCCCTTCAACGGTGCTTCCACGGGTACTGGCGGTGAGATTCGCGACCGCATGGGCGGTGGCACCGGCTCGTGGCCCATTGCCGGAACGGCGGTCTACATGACGTCGTACACCCGCAGCGACGAGGCACGCGAGTGGGAACGCATCCTCCCCGTGAGGCAATGGCTCTACCAGACTCCCGAACAAATCCTCATCAAGGCCTCAAATGGCGCCAGCGACTTCGGAAACAAGTTCGGCCAGCCGCTTATCTGCGGTTCCGTGCTCACGTTTGAACATCAGGAGGAAGAGCCCGATGCGTCGGCAAGTACCATGTATGCCTACGACAAGGTCATCATGCTGGCCGGCGGCGTTGGCTACGGCAAGAAGCGCGACTGTCTGAAGAAAGAGCCGCAGAAAGGCAACAAGATCGTCGTCGTGGGTGGCGACAACTACCGCATCGGGCTTGGTGGCGGCTCCGTGTCTTCGGTAGACACTGGCCGATATAGCAACGGCATCGAGCTGAATGCTGTGCAACGCGCCAACCCGGAAATGCAAAAACGCGCCTACAACCTTGTCCGCGCGTTGGTGGAAGAAGACAACAACCCCGTCGTAAGCATCCATGACCACGGCTCAGCAGGCCATCTGAACTGCCTGTCGGAGCTGGTTGAAGAGTGCGGCGGTGAGATAGACATGACCAAGCTTCCTATAGGTGACAAGACGCTTTCCGCCAAGGAAATCATCGCTAACGAGAGTCAGGAGCGCATGGGTCTGCTCATCGACGAGCAGCACATTGACCATGTGCGCCAGATTGCCGAGCGCGAACGCGCACCACTTTATGTCGTTGGCGAGACCACCGGCGACGCCCACTTCTCGTTCCGTCAGGGAGATGGCGTGAAGCCTTTTGACCTCGATGTGGCCCAGATGTTTGGACATTCGCCCAAGACAATTATGGTGGACAAGACCGTGGAGCGCAAGTATGCCCCCGTGGAAGTGGCGCAGACAGAGACGAATGAAAGCCTTGTGGAAAAGGTCGAGAAGGTGCTTTCGCTCGAGGCCGTCGCCTGTAAAGACTGGTTGACAAACAAAGTTGACCGCTCCGTGACGGGTAAAATTGCGCGCCAGCAGTGTCAGGGTGAGCTGCAGCTTCCGCTGAGCGACTGCGGCGTGGTTGCCCTCGACTACCGTGGAAAGAAAGGCATTGCCACCGCCTTGGGCCACGCTCCTCAGGCCGGACTTGCCTCACCCGAGGCTGGCAGTGTGCTCTCCGTGGCCGAGGCTCTCACCAATTTGGTGTGGGCTCCGCTGCAGGATGGGCTCAACAGCGTGAGTCTTTCGGCCAACTGGATGTGGCCCTGCCGTTCGCAGGAAGGCGAGGATGCACGCCTCTACAGTGCCGTGCGTGCCCTGTCGGACTTCTGTTGCGCCATCGGCGTGAACGTGCCAACGGGCAAGGATTCTCTTTCCATGACCCAGCAGTATCCCAATGGCCAGAAGGTCATTTCTCCGGGTACCGTCATCGTCAGTGCCGGTGGTGAGGTGAGCGACGTGCGTAAGGTCGTTTCGCCTGTGCTGGTCAACGACAAGAATTCCAGCCTCTACCACATAGACTTCTCGTTCGACAAGCAGCAGCTCGGCGGCAGTGCCTTCGCCCAGACTCAGGGAAAAGTGGGCAGCGATGTGCCAACGGTGAAGAACCCAGAGTACTTCGTCGACTGCTTCAACGCCCTGCAAGAGCTCATCAAGAGAGGGTGGGTGATGGCCGGTCACGACATCTCTGCCGGCGGATTGATCACAACGCTGCTTGAGATGACGTTTGCCAACACCACCGGAGGCATCCATGTCAACCTGCACGACCTGGACGGCAGCGTGGTGAATAACCTGCTGGCCGAGAACCCAGGCGTCGTGATTCAGGTGAGCGACCAGCACAAGCTCGACCTGAAGGAATTCCTCGAGGACGTCGGCGTTGGCTATGCCAAGATAGGTTATCCAACACCCAAGGAGCGCACCATCGTGGTGAAGAAGGGTGAAAACGAGTACACCTTCGACATCAATCAGCTGCGCGACGTGTGGTATAGGCCTTCCTATCTGCTCGACCGCAGGCAGAGTCGCAACGGCTGCGCAGAGCAGCGCTTCGAGAACTACAAGAAACAGCCGCTGGAAATGAAGTTCAACCACGACTTCACCGGAAAGCTTTCGCAATACGGACTCAAGGCTCGCCATGATGTGAAAAACGGACATCCCAAGGCCGCCATTATCCGCGAGAAAGGCACCAATGGCGAACGTGAGATGGCCTATTCGCTCTATCTGGCCGGCTTCGACGTGAAAGACGTGATGATGACCGACCTGATTAGCGGACGCGAGACGCTGGAGGACATCCAGATGATTGTCTTCTGCGGCGGCTTCTCCAACAGCGATGTGCTCGGCTCGGCAAAGGGCTGGGCAGGCGCTTTCCTCTTCAATCCCAAGGCAAAAGAGGCGCTCCAGCGCTTCTATGCCCGCGAAGACACCCTGTCGCTCGGCATCTGCAACGGCTGCCAGCTGATGGTGGAGCTGGGACTGACTGACAACGGCGAACTGAGAACTGAGAGGTATGATGACGCTTCGTCTACAGACGCTGCCGACAGTTCTCAGGCCTCAGTCCTCGGTTCTCCGTTGAAGGCTCGAATGCTCCACAACGATTCCCACAAGTTCGAGAGCGAGTTCATCACCGTGCAGATACCGCAGAACGACAGCGTGATGTTCGGTTCGCTCAGCGGAAGCAAGCTCGGTCTGTGGGTGGCCCATGGAGAAGGCAAGTTCCATCTTCCCGGCAGCGAGGCCGACTATCACATCATTGCGAAATACAACTATTCAGGCTATCCTGCCAACCCCAACGGCAGCGACTTCGATGTGGCAGGCATTTGCTCGGCCGACGGCCGGCATCTGGCCATGATGCCCCACTTGGAGCGTGCCATCTTCCCGTGGCAGTGCGCCTGGTATCCGCAGCGTCGCCGTCAGGATGACGTCACACCTTGGATTGAGGCCTTTGTGAATGCACGCCGCTGGATAGAGAAGAGAGGACGCGTATGAGCCTGTACACCGAGCTGTTCAGAACATTCTTCAAGATTGGCATAGTCACCTTCGGTGGTGGCTATGCCATGATTCCGCTCATCGAGTCGGAAGTCGTGGACAAGCACCAGTGGGTTTCCAAGGACGAACTCCTTGACCTTATCGCCATCGCGCAGAGTTGTCCGGGCGTCTTTGCCATCAATATAAGCACGTTCATCGGCTATAAGCTGCGGCAGCGGAAAGGCGCCTGGTGCGCTTCGGTGGCCACCGCGCTGCCCTCGTTTGTCATCATCCTGCTCATCGCAATGTTCTTCCACAGCTTCGAAGACAACCGCGTCGTGGCCGCTATGTTCAAAGGCATCCGCCCCGCCGTGGTGGCCCTGATAGCCGTTCCCACCTTCAATCTGGCCAAACGAGCGCACATCAGCCTCTCCACCTGCTGGATTCCCATCGGCGGAGCCCTGCTCATCTGGCTGCTGGGCGTGTCGCCCATCCTCATCATCATCGCAGCGGCCGTGGCGGGATATGTCTACGGCAAGTACATCCAGCCCACAGAATAATGACCCCAAAATAGAAAAAGTGAATGATTTACCTCTATCTTTTCATCACCTTCTTTGAGATAGGCCTTTTCGGTTTTGGCGGCGGCTATGGCATGCTGTCGCTGATTCAGGACGAGGTGGTGCGCCATTGGGGCTGGCTGACCACCGCAGAGTTCACCGACATTGTGGCCATCAGCCAGATGACACCTGGTCCAGTTGGCATTAACTCGGCGACATATTGCGGCTACACCGTCATCAAAAAAGCCGGCTACAGCATGCCGATGGCCGTCCTTGGCTCTGCCACATCCACCTTTGCACTCATGCTGCCTTCGCTCATCCTGATGATTCTCATCAGTCGCTTGTTCATGAAATACATGAAAACCCAGACGGTGCAGAGCGTCTTCATGGGTCTCAGACCAGCCGTGGTGGGCCTGCTGGCTGCCGCCACACTGCTGCTGATGACGCCCGACAACTTCTCCACGCCCGAGACGAATCCGTGGCAGTTCACCATCAGCTGCGCTCTGTTTATTGCCACCTTTGTCGCCACGAAGTTCATGAAAATCAACCCAATCCGAATGATTCTCTACTGTGCCGTGGCGGGCATCATCCTGTTCTATTGAACTCCCGAAAAAGCTATCTACTTAAAATCAATCATCAATCCGCTACAATCAAAAAACATGAAAATCTTCTTTTCCGCCCTGCTCTTGCTGGCCTCCCTCACCGCCCAGGCCCAGGACAACCGCAGCCACCGGCCCCGCCATCCGTTCAAGACCGACACGCTGATGGTCCATGACCCCGTCATGGCCTATGAAGACGGCACCTACTATCTGTATGCCACAGGCGTGAACATCATGATGGCCACGTCCACCGACCGCCAAACATGGACCGTCTATCCCGAGGGCGTGCTCACGGACAACGTGCCTGCGTGGACCCATGACTCGGTGCCCGAGTTCCGCCGCCACATCTGGGCTCCCGACATCATTCGCTGGCACGGCCGCTGGTGGATGATGTACAGCTGTTCCTCCTTTGGCGTGAACACCTCGGCCATCGGCCTCATCAGCAGTCCAACGCTCAATCCCTCCTCGCCCGACTATGCGTGGCGCGATGAGGGATGTGTCGTCGCCTCGAAGGGAAAGCGCGACGACTGGAACGCCATTGACCCGAACATCATCATTGACGACAACGACCAGCCCTGGATGACCTGGGGCTCTTTCTGGGACGGCATACAGCTCATTCGCCTCGACGACACCATGCACCCCATGAAAGGCTGGCGTCCGCGCACCATCGCACGCCGCCATGCACCGGGCAACACAAGCCGCGCCGAGCAGAACCCCACATCGAAGTTCGCCGGCCAGAACGCCATCGAGGCGCCGTTCATCATGAAGCACGGTGGCTACTATTACCTTTTTGTGGCCTGGGATTACTGCTGTCGAGGTGCCAAGAGCAACTACAGAGTGGCTGTGGGAAGAAGCCGCCGCGTGGAAGGCCCCTATACAGACCGCCTCGGTATGGACATGCGTCTGGGTGGTGGAAACCTGCTCATCGAGGGCGACAAGAAGGCGTTTGAGGCCCTGGGCCACTGTGCCGCCTATCACCTGAACAACGAAGACATCTTCATCTGCCACGGCTACAGCGTGCCCCTCGAAGGCGCCTCTGTGCTGGTGCAGAAAACCATTCGGTGGACCGCCGACGGTTGGCCCGAGCTGCAATAGTGCCGCCGTGACCGCGTCTGCCCACCGCTTTCCATTCCGTAAAACAGCCTTCTGACATGAAAAAGCTGCTCCTGTTCCTCCTCTCCGTTGCCGCAACGCTCCACGCCTGGGGCCAGACATCCTTTGCCGAGCGCTACAACCTGTCGGTGCTGGACATGCGGACCGGACTGCCCAACAACCATGTCGACGCCCTGCTTACCGACAGCTACGGCTTCATCTGGATTGCCTCGCAGGGCGGCGGACTGCTCAAATACGACGGCTATACGTTCTATTCTCCCACGGTCTACAACATGGGTTTCTCGCCGAGAAGCAACTCCTGCCGCTCGCTCTCTGAAGATGGCTTCCACCGTCTTTGGGTAAGCTACGAGGAAGGCACCGATGTCATCGACCTCGTCACGATGCGCAAGCTGTCGCCTTTCCCCAACGGCCACGCCGACATCGACTCCATTCTCGCCAGACCCGCAGTGGGAAGCTATTGCGACAGCAAGGGAAACATGTGGCTCGTCGCGCGTACATATATATACTATATATCATTCGATGCGGAGGGTAACCCGCAGAAACCACTGGCCTATGCCTATGAGTCGGGCAACGCTCCTGTCGTCAGGGTGCGCGACGTGGAGGGCAATGGCACCGTGTGGGCGGCTGTCGATGGCGGTCTCTACAAGCTGGTGCCCAGGGGAAACAGCCTGCAGCGTCAGGACGTCATGGCCAGCAACACCGAGCTGCACTCCGCCTACGTGTCCGATTTCCTGCGTCAGGAGGACTTCATCTGGGCGTCTACCGTCAATGGCCTCTACCGCTACGACATCCACAGTCACCAGCTCAACCACTACACCCACACCGCCGACCCTGCCAGCCTGTCGCACAATGCGGCCACCTGTCTGACACTCCTGCCCGACGGAACCCTTCTCGTGGGCACCCTTTGCGGACTAAACATCTACCATCCACAGACCAACAGCTTCGAGCATCTCACCACCACCTCGCCCACGCCTTTGTCGAGCGACTACGTCACGCAGGTGTTCCTGCTGGGCCAGCAGATATGGATTGCCACCGAAACAGGCGGCATCACCCGCCTCACTCCGCGCCAGCTGCAGCTCCGCAACTTCGCCCACCATGCCGACAGTCCTTCTTCGCTCTCGGCCAATGCGGTGAACGCCATGTATGTGGAGGCCGACGGTACGCTCTGGGTGGGCACGGTGGAGGGCGGTCTGAACAGGCGCGAGCCCGGCCAAGACGGTTTTGCCCACCTGACAACCGCCAACAGCGCGCTGCCCCACAACTCCGTCTCCACCCTTTGTGCCGACAACCATGGCCGACTGTGGGTGGGCACCTGGGGCGGCGGTCTGTGCACTGTCGACCTCGCCACCGACCGTCTGTCTGTCTTTTCCTCGGGCAATACCTTCGACAACCTGCTGCAATACATCGGCGCACTGGCTTTCGACCCCTTCAACAACGGCCTTTGGATAGGCGCCAACACCGGTCTCTTCTTCTACGATTTCGCCACGGCCACCATCCGCGAGCCTTTCGAAGGCTGCCGCGATGTGAGGGGCTGCATCGGGTCGCTCGTCACCGCCGAGGGCGAGCTTTGGATGGGATGTCTCGACGGGGCAAGGGTGGTCAGCCTCAAGAAGCGCGACGCCCGCGGACGGTTCCCGTGCCGTGCCATTCGCTATCGGCTCGACGACCCCGACAGCCGCGTCATAGAGAAAATCTCATGTTTCTATCAGGCCCACGACGGAACACTGTGGCTGGGCAGCAATGAATACGGACTCTACCACCGGACCATCGACAAGAGCGGACACGAGCACTTCACCCGCTACACCATGCAGCAGGGACTGGCCAACAATGCCGTGAAAGGCATCGTGGAAGACGGGCACGGACAGTTCTGGATAACCACCAACTACGGCCTCTCGCTGCTCAATCCCGATGCCGAGGTGTTTGCCAACTACGGTGTCGACGACGGCCTGCTCAGCGAGCAGTTTTACTGGAACTCGGCCGTGAAAGGGCCCGACGGCACCATCTTCCTCGGCTCTGTCAGGGGACTCACCGAGCTGACTGGCATCGACCAGCGTGCCACCATCCCCGTGCGAAAGCTGCGGTTCACCCATCTCACCGTGGACAATGAGGACGCCACGGCAGACTCTCGCTACATCGATGCCGACATCTCGCAGGTGCAGCTGTTGCGCCTCCACGAGAGCAACAAGTCCATCGTGCTCAGCTTCTCTGCCCTCAACTACGCCAGCGAGAACAGCGGCACCTACAGCTATCGGCTGCGCGGTCTCGACAAAGAATGGACCCAGCTGCCCGCCGGCGAGCACAGCGTGCGCTACACCTCGCTGCCCTCCGGCTCCTTCCGCCTTGAGGTGCGCTACGATTCGGCCTACAGCGACGAGGAGTCCGAGCTGCTGACGCTCAACATAGAGGTCACTCCCTACTTCTGGCATAGCTGGTGGTTCCTCAGTGGTCTGCTCATCTTGCTCGTGGCACTCGCCTCGTGGCTCTACCGGCAGCGCATGATGAAGCTCAGCGCGCGCATCAAGAAAGAGGAGGAGCGACGGCTGATGGAACCCATCGAGAAGGCCGTGCGCGAGAGCCGCAATCCCGAGCAGATGCAGGCACGCATACAGGACATCCTGCACATTCAGCAGCGTCTGGAGGAGAGCACCAACAAGACCGCCGAGGCCGACAACCAGGAGGCCCGCCTGAAGGAGGTGCCCTTCATGGACCGCGTCATGACAATCATGGAGCAGAACTACAAGAACTCGGAATTCGGCGTGCAGCAGATGTGCGAGGCCATGGGCATGAGCCGCTCGCTGCTCAGCAAGCGGCTCAACGTGGAGACGGGAATGCCCGCCTCGCAGTTCATCCGCAACTACCGACTGAACATCGCCCACGAGCTGCTGCAGCGCAAGAACCAGTCGCGCAATGTGGCCGACATCGCCTTCAGCGTTGGCTTCAACGACCCCAAGTATTTCACGCGTTGCTTCCATCGACAGTATGGCGTCCCACCCAGCAGCTTCACTCAATCAGCGGGAGAATGACAAAAAAGAGAAGCCCCACTTTCGTCCCCATCAGGGGCCGTTGGTGGGGCTTTCCTCCGTTAATATTAGATAAGCTGTGGTGTCGCGTGGTTAAAAATCACTAAACCAAAGCAATTTTTTCATGCTTTATTCGTCTTAATAGAAGAAAATGCGCTATTATTGCACCGAAATGTAGCCAAAATAATCATCAATCATTAAAATAGAAAGGAAAACAGACATGAAAAAGAATGGATTGCTCATCGCCTTGATGGCAGGCGCGCTTGTCATGACCAGCTGCGCAAGCAAGAAGGACCTGGACAACTGCCGGTTGACCAACCAGAACCTCCAGGATGAGAACAGCCAGCTGAACACCAACTGGCAGGTCACCAAGGAACAGCTGGCCGCCGCCAATGCCCGCGTCACATCGCTCGAAGAGCAGCTCGCTCAGGCCAAGAAAGACTACGCCGCACTGCAGGGCTCCCTCGACAAGAGTCTGAGCAACGCCTCGCAGAACAACATCTCCATTGAGAAACTGGTTGACCAGATCAACGAGTCGAACCAGTACATCCGCCATCTGGTGGAGGTGAAATCGAAGAGCGACTCGCTCAATATGGTGCTCACCAACAACCTCACACGCTCGCTCTCGAAGGAAGAGCTCAAGGAGGTCGACGTGCAGGTGCTGAAAGGCGTCGTCTACATCTCACTGGCCGACAACATGCTCTACAAGAGCGGCTCCTACGAAATCAACGATCGCGCCGCCGAGACCCTGTCGAAGATTGCCAAGATCATCATGGACTACAAGGACTACGACGTGCTCGTGGAGGGTAACACCGACAATGTGCCCATCACGCGCGAGAACATCCGCAACAACTGGGACCTCTCTTGTCTGCGCGCCTCCAGCGTGGTGCAGTATCTGCAGAACAACTATGGCGTAGACCCGAAGCGACTCACTGCAGGCGGACGTGGTGAATACAACCCGCTGGCCAGCAACGACACCGCACTGGGCAAGCAGCGCAACCGTCGCACGCAGATCATCATCACGCCGAAGCTCGACCAGTTCATGGACCTCATCGACCAGGCACCAGAGGATTAAACACTCAGGAAACCAATAAAAAAGGAGTTTAGGGGCTTTGCTCTTAAGCTCCTTTTTCTTATCTCCCCCAGCCCCTCCGAAGGGCTACTCTTTATACACATCTGGAATAATCGGCCTGGAAGGCCAGCAGCAACCAGCCCAGGGCAACGCCCTGGGTACTATGGTCGTGTGTT
>JAFWQE010000002.1 GCA_017509155.1 Prevotella sp. | reverse complement strand
TACGCTAAGCCTGAGGGTCGGGCCTTTAGGCGGTGCCTCGGTGTACGCTAAGCCTGAGGGTCGGGCCTTTAGGCGGTGCCTCGGTGAGCGCCAAGCCTGAGGGTCGGGCCTTTAGGCGGTGCCTCGGTGTATGCCAAGCCTGAGGGTCAGGCCTTTTCTTCGCCGAACATCCAGGCCACGGCCTGCCTTTCGAGCTTGGGGCTGAACAGGCTTACCAGCCACACCACCGGGAAGCCGCCCACCATGGCAATGGCTCCGCAGTTGATGGGGTTGATGGGGTTGCCCAGCAGCATGTTCACAACTGTGATGCCTACGCCCCAGATAAAGCAAGCCCAGACGGAGGCTGTCGTGGCGCCGCGCCAGTAGAGCCCGAGCATGAAGGGAGCCAGGAACGCTCCGGCCAGTGCACCCCATGAGATGCCCATCAGCTGTGCAATGAATGTGGGCGGGTTAAGGGCGATGAGCAGTGATATGGCAATGAAGAACATGATGAGCACGCGCATCACCACTACCTTGCGCCTTTCCACGCGCTCGGCCACCACATCGTCGATGGACCCTTCCTCAACCTCGCCCGGCAGCGACTTCTTGTCGCGGTAGATCAGGTCGAGCGTCATGGTGCTCGAAGAGGTGAGCACCAGCGATGCCAGTGTCGACATGGAGGCCGACAACACCAGCAGCACCACGAGTGCTATCATGAAATCGGGCAGCGAGGCCAGCATTGAAGGCACGATGGAGTCGAAGTCGAGTCGTCCGTTGGGCAGTGTGGGAGGCGTGCCGAACAGACGGCCGAAACCGCCAAGGAAGTAGCATCCGCCAGCCACGATGAACGCGAAGATGGTGGAAATGACGGTGCCGCGGTGGATGGCGCTCTCATCGGTGATGGAGTAGAACTTGCCCACCATTTGCGGCAATCCCCATGTGCCCAGCGAGGTGAGCACCACCACGCCCAGCAGGTTCCATGGGTCGGGTCCCAGCCAGCTGGCAAAAGCGCCTGTAGAGGCCGCAGCATCAGTAGCGCCGTCGGCAGGAATGGCGGCCATATTGGTTATCGCCTCACTCAGACCGCCCTGCGACGCCAGCACGGCGGCAATCACGGCCACGATGCCGAACAGCATGATGATGCCCTGTATGAAGTCGTTCATGGCCGTGGCCTTGTAGCCGCCCAGAATGACATAGACCGCCGTCAGGATGGCCATGATGATGACGCAATACTCGTAGGGGATGCCGAAGCCCATCTCAAAGAGCGTCGAGATGCCTTTGTAGACGCCTGCCGTGTAGGGAATGAGAAACACGAAGGCGATGACGCTGGCCGTCACGCGGAGCCCCTGGCTCTGGTAGCGTGTGCCGAAGAAATCGGGCATGGTGCGGCTCTCAATGCGCTGTGTCATCACCTTCGTCCTGCGGCCCAGCACCAGCCAGGCAAGCAGCGAGCCGATGATGGCATTGCCAACGCCAATCCATGTGGAACTCAGTCCATATTTCCATCCGAACTGTCCGGCGTAGCCCACGAAGACAACGGCCGAGAAATAGCTCGTTCCGTAGGCGAAGGCAGTGAGCCATGGACCCACGGCGCGTCCGCCAAGCACGAAGCCGTCAACACTGCTGGCCTGCTTGCGCGAGTAGAAGCCCACGCCCACCGTGACGGCCAGGAAAACGATGGTAAGAAGAATCTTGATAAACATGAATCGTATGGTTTAAGGTTCTTAGAATGCTACTTGTACTTGTGCCTGCAGCCAGTTGTAGTCGTCCTGGAACTGGCTCCACGTGCGTGTGTACTGCAGTTGCAGTCGGCATTTCTTGTAGAACCAGTACTGCATGCCGATGGTTGCTTGCGTCTGGTCGTAGTCCATCTTTGTGTTGCGGTCGTAATAGTCGGCGCTGGCCACGATGTCCACGCCGCTTGTCACAGGTACGCAGGCCGTGACATATCCGCCGCGGCTGCCCACGTCGCCGTCTTTTCCGCCGAGCCATTCAGCGCGTATGCTTACGGGTCGTGCCTCCTTATAGGTGCCCGGTGCAAACGCTCCGGTCTTCAGCTCGGCGCCAATGCTGTAGCGGTCACGCGTATAGTCGTCGCCGGTCTTCACGCCTGGGTTCCACGCTGCCTCGCCCACTGCGTGGCCCTTTCCTTTCTGTGCCGATGCCACAATGCGCAGGCCATCCACAGGTCTTACGTCCAATTTGGCGATGACATCCTTGGCGTTGTTGCCGTCGCGGCGGTTCACTCCCTGTCCGTTCATCAGTGCCAGCTCGTAGTGCAGATGGTTGTTGAGCACGTCGCCAAACACCATGAGACCCATGTCGCGGCCATAGTTCACGCCGTTCAGAGGGTCGGGTCCCTCGCCGGCCAGATAGAGAACTGCCTGCGAATACACATCGACGAGTTCCAGCTGCGTGGGCGACAACGGGTTCTCCATTGAGTAGCTGTGCTTGAACTGTCCGAGGCGTACGCTCAGCTCCTTTCCCTTCGACAGCCGGTAGTCGGTGTAGAACTCCTGTACCACGCTCGAGAAATCGTGCATGAACAGAAACGACCATCGGTCGGTGATCTGCGCCTTTGCCCACAGCAGGGTGCGCTTCAAGTTGAAGTCGTTGCGGTCTTTCTGGTTGGCATCCTGCCACGAGTAGCCACCCTGTGCATAGCCGTTGAACGTGATGCGCGACGTGAAGTCTTTCATCCAGTCACTCTTTTCCTGTTGGGCCATGGCGGCACTGCTGCTCATGATGGCCAGCACCATGGCGAGCGAAACGGTTTTTACTTGCTTTCTATTCATTTTGAAATTAGTTTTAATCTACAATAAGCAAAGTGGCGGCAAAGTTACTTGATATTTTACAAATTGACAAATATTTTGGCGAAAAAATTGTACTTTGACACTTTCTTTCGCGTTTTAGCTGCCTTTTTGTGAGTAAAGAGCTCTGCCAAAGACGCGAGGCCTCTCCGCCCATCTGCAGCATGTGCGTTTGCTCAGTGGCGCCAATGGCAAAAAAAGACGGCAGTTTTTTTCAGTTTTTCTGGCAGAATTATTCAGTTTAATTGGCAGTTTTTTTGAACGAAGTCAATGGAATTGTTGAACGAATCCATTGAGATTGTTGAACGAAGTCAATGGAATCGTTGAACGAAATCAATGGTTTTGTTCATTGAAAGCGGCAGTCTTGTCGGTTGAAACTGTCGCTTTCACGACTGGAAAACGGAAAAATACATTGCGCCGTTTTACGATGGCACGGAGTTGTTAAGCAAAATGGGCTGCGCATGTGGCGCAGCCTACGTAACCTCAGTCAGGGTAGGGACGCAGCAGTCCAAACATGCGAAAAAGCGAAAAAAGTGCACCTGGCAAAGAAAAAACAGACGATGACACCCCTGTTCTCGATTTTTTTGTTTACTTTTGTAGTCGGTAACTCAATGCCGATGGATTTTCCCCATGACATGAGCGCAGAACCGATAGCATCGTTTTTTGATTTAACCAATAAAAAAGGAATAATGAAAATGAAGAAGTTAGTAAAGCTGGCAATGGGGCTCGTGCTGCTGATGGCGCCGATGACCTTGCATGCCCAGAGTGTTTCAGAGGCCAGTCAGTTGCTGAAGCAGTATTGCGTGGAAAAGAACCAGGAAGTGCCCATCAAGGACGGCGACGAGGATGCCTACTATGTGCTCTTTGGCTTCGAGGACAATCAGATGAACATCGTCTACGGCGTGAGCACTGAGCTGTTCGCAGCCTTTTGCAACAACAAGGAAGAAGCCCTGGATGCCGTGGTCGAAGAGTTCAGCACCAACGAAGAGCTGCTGGGCATCGTGGGTTGTCTGAGCATCTGCGATGGCACGCTGGCATTCATCGTGAGCGACTACAACGGAGACATTAAAGACGAAAACAACCGTCTGATGTTCCTTTTCGACAAGGACGACATCAATGCCATCATAGCCAAGGCCCAGGGAAAGTAGAAACCCGGTGAAAGAGAAATCCGAAACGCTTGAAAGGGAGTAGGCACTCAAAAACAAGACATGGTCTACATGCGAAGAGTCATTTTATCCATCATGTTGGTGCTAGCCACACTGACTGTTCAGTCGCAGACATTCTACGAACTGACGTTCACGCTTCCCAACAGCAACAGCAAATTCGTGGGACTGCTCATCTATACCGACGACGAGCACTGCAAGATGAGGCTCGTAGACGACGAGGCTCTGGCGGAGAACAGCTGCTACATGGCCAACTATACCTGCGGAATAAAGGAAAAGGATGGTCAGGACGACATTGGCATCATGTATCTTGCGCCCGACAACGCCGACATGCCCATCTTCGTGTGGGTGTGGGAGAAGGATGACGAGTCGGACATGAACGCTGCACCGTATCTCTGCTTTGATATCACCGACACCGACTCATGGATAGAGACCACTACTTTCCAGGAGGTGGCGCTTGCAGACATGGACGAGGAATATGTGTCGCAGTTCTATGGCAGCGACGAGCCCGAGTATCGGATGATGATGAGCGGCATTCGAACCGTGAAGGACCAGAGCATCGGAAACACTGGCGGCGCAGCCTTGGCAAACGGCTCGTCGACACTCCATCTGGTGGTGGTGGCCAACACGGCGGTGAGCGACATCGGGACTGCCTGCGACATTGACCTGAGGCGCATACGCAGCGAGTTCGGAGGCATTGCAAAGGCGCTCGGCATGAACCTCAGTGAGACGGTCGTTTCGGGAAGCAACTATGGCAAAGATCGCGTGGCTGCTGCGCTGAAGAGTCTGAATCCCGGCACCGACGACGTCGTGGCCTTTATCTATACAGGCCATGGCTTCCGGTTCAATGACCAGAAAGACTACTATCCTTGCCTCGACCTTTCTTCGAGCGCCTACGACAACGTGGAGCAGAACTTCATGGCCCTGAGCGACATCTACAAGGAAATCACCAGGAAGAGCGCCCGACTGAACATCGTGCTGAGCGACTGTTGCAACAGCGTCATCAACCAGAATCAGCCCGTGGTAAGGAGCAACACGCTCTTCTCGCGTTCCTATAATAACTTCGACCTGCAGAAACTCAGTTCACTGTTCCTGAAGACCCAGGGCAACATCATTGCCACGGCTGCCAGTCCGGGAGAGTTCTCGTGGTGTGGCGACAATGGCGGATTCTTCCTGCTGAGTTTCTTTGAGAGCCTGAGAAATCAGATCAGCGCCCTGAACCAGGAAGCCCCATCGTGGAACACGCTCATCAGCAGCACCATCAGTTCGGCAGCCAGAAAGACCGAGAACAACGAGAGCACTGTGCGGCAGAATGGTCTGAAGGAAGTGGCTGTGAAGAACATTCAGTAACTCAACTTTTAAAATTGATTTAGGTGGGTTCTATTAATTCGCTTTGTCAGATTTCTGAGCTGTTTTTGCTTTCAGTCTGTAAGTTGAAGAGGGAGTGTAGCGGGCTACACGACTGATGAGACTTACAGAGTGGAACAAAAAGAGCCGGAAAAATGACAAAAGGTTAACACCCCCAGCAATGTCAAACTTAACCGTGGGAATTAATAGAACCCACCTTTAGGAGTTCTTAGCATTCGTTCTGGCTCTAGAAATCCCAGCAAAAGAGCGAAAAGACTATCGTCCAAACTCCTAAACTCCCAAACTCCTAAACTCCCAAACAGGTTTGAACAACCGAAACTACAATCAGTAACCATTCACAATCAATAATCATTTAATTCAGACAAGAGATGAATACCAATCATTCCGTTGCGACGGGTCCAAGGAAGAGTCGCAGCATGAACAGAGAGTTTACAGAACAACTGAGGATGTGGGTCATCAGTGCCTTCCTTATCCTCTGCGGCGTCATTGCGCAGGCCCAGGCTGTCATTGCCTATCCGGAACCCTTCCTGACGGACGAAACCCGTCCCGACGGCGTTTTGTTCCTTCCTGCGCCCCTTGAGGTGACCGATCCGGCTTTCTGCAACGACTTCTACTATTACCAGTGGGGTAAGCAGCAGCGCGAGACACCATTCGGCGAGCAGGCGCGAAAGGACGGTCCGATGGAACTCTACGAAGCCTTCTCCGAGGCATTTGGCATGACCATTCATCCGGGACTGACACCCGAGATCGACAATCTGGCCGGAGGTGCCGGCAGCGATGCCCACCGTGCCAACAAGCGCGTGAAGAACTATTACCAGCGCAAGCGCCCGTTTGTGCAGTTCGCCGAGCCATCGCTCGTGCCCGAGACCGAGGAAGAAGAGGCCAAGGACTATAGCTATCCCTCGGGTCATGCTACGCGTGGCTACGTCTATGCCATGACGCTTGCCTTGATAGAGCCCGACTCTGCCAACGTGCTGATGAAGCGTGCCTACGAGTATGCGCTCGGACGTGTCGTGGCAGGCTATCACTACAAAAGCGACATTGACGCATCGGCCATTCTCGCCGCCTCCATCATGGGGGCACTGGCAGGAAACGATGCCTTCAGAAAGCAGCTGGAAAAGGCCAAGGCAGAGTATGCACGGCTGAAAAAGAAAGCGAAGAAGTAAGCTTGTCTACGAAAGAAGGGGGAGTCGGAATGGTCCGGCTCCCCCTTTCTCGCGCGATTCCTTATTATTTCTGTATTCAAGGTTCGGAAGTACAGGAGTTCGGGAGTTCAGGAGTTCAGGAGTTACAGACGATACTTTTAGCGCGATTCTTTAAATTGAGCAAATAGAACTAACGTCTGTAACTCCTGAACTCCTGTACTCCTGAACTTCCGAGAGTTAAGTTTCCGTTCCATAAAAAAAGATAAATAATGGTGGAAAAATTCTTGCGTTTGGTGTTTTTTATGTAAATTTGCACGATTTTTGCTTGCCATGCAGATTCGGCGAGCAGTTAGATGTTAGTTAAAACAATAATTTTTTAGATGAACGTAATTACGAAAACCCTCCAATTGGCTGATGGCAGAACCATCACCATTGAGACCGGGAAAGTGGCAAAACAGACCGACGGAAGCGTTGTTCTGCGTATGAACAACACTGTGTTGCTGGCCACTGTTTGTGCCGCAAAGGACGCTGTTCCCGGAACCGATTTCATGCCTTTGCAAGTAGACTACCGTGAGCAGTATGCAGCTGCCGGCCGTTTCCCCGGCGGATTCACCAAGCGCGAAGGCAAAGCCAGCGACAACGAGATTCTGACCAGCCGTCTGGTTGACCGTGTGCTGCGCCCTCTGTTCCCCTCCAACTACCATGCTGAAGTATTTGTCAATGTGATGCTGCTCAGCGCCGACGGCGTTGACCAGCCCGACGCTCTGGCAGGCTTTGCTGCATCGGCAGCCCTGCAGTGCTCGGATATACCCTTCGAATGTCCCATTTCTGAGTGCCGCGTTGCACGTGTCAACGGCGAGTACGTCATCAACCCCACCTTCGAGCAGATGAAAGAAGCCGACATGGATATCATGGTTGGCGCATCGGCCGATAACATCATGATGGTGGAAGGCGAGATGAAGGAAGTGAGCGAACAGGACATGATCGGCGCCCTGAAGGCTGCCATGGAAGCCATCAAGCCCATGTGCGAGCTGCAGGCAGAGCTGTCGAAGGAACTCGGCAAGGACGTGAAGCGCGAGTACGACCACGAAGTGAACGACGAGGAACTGCGCGAGCAGATGAACAAAGAGCTCTATCAGCCCGCCTACGACATCACCAAGCAGGCCTTGGAGAAGCAGGCACGCGCTGAGGCTTTCGAGAAGATACTCACTGACTTCAAGGAGGCATATGCTGCCGCCCACACTGACCTCACCGAGGACGAGATGGAAGAGAAGTACGCCATGATGGACCGCTACTACCACGATGTGGAGCGCGACGCCATGCGCCGCTGCATCCTCGACGAGGGTATCCGTCTGGATGGCCGCAAGTGCGACGAAATCCGCCCCATCTGGTGCGAGGTTTCTCCGCTGCCAATGCCTCACGGAAGCAGCATCTTCACACGTGGCGAGACGCAGAGCCTCACCACTTGCACCCTGGGTACAAAGCTCGACGAGAAGCTCGTCGACGACGTGCTGGAGCGCAGCTACATGCGTTTCCTGCTCCACTATAACTTCCCGCCGTTCTGCACAGGCGAGGCAAAGGCACAGCGTGGTGTGGGACGTCGCGAGATTGGACATGGCCACCTGGCTTGGCGCGGACTGAAAGGTCAGATTCCTGATGACTTCCCCTACACCGTGCGTCTGGTCAGCCAGATTCTGGAATCAAACGGTTCCAGCTCCATGGCAACGGTGTGCGCAGGCACATTGGCCCTCATGGACGCCGGCGTTCCCATGAAGAAACCCGTCAGCGGAATTGCCATGGGTCTGATCAAGAACCCCGGAGAAGACAAGTATGCTGTGCTGAGCGACATCCTCGGCGATGAGGACCACCTTGGCGACATGGACTTTAAGACCACCGGTACACGCGACGGTCTGACCGCCACACAGATGGATATCAAGTGCGACGGCTTGTCGTTTGACATCCTCGAGAAGGCACTCATGCAGGCCAAGGCTGGTCGTGAGCACATCCTGAAGTGCCTCACCGACACCATTGCCGAGCCGCGCGCAGAGATGAAGCCTCAGGTTCCGCGCATCGAGCAGTTCGAGATTCCCAAGGAGTTCATTGGCGCTGTCATTGGCCCGGGCGGAAAGATCATCCAGCAGATGCAGGAAGAGAGCGGTGCCACCATCACCATCGACGAGATCGACGGCGTGGGCAAGGTGCAAGTCAGTGCGCCCAACAAGGAGAGCATCGACATGGCCATCCAGAAGATCAAGGCCATTGTGGCTATCCCCGAAGTGGGCGAAGTGTACGAGGGAACTGTCCGCAGCATCATGCCTTACGGCTGCTTCGTAGAGATTCTTCCCGGAAAGGACGGTCTGCTGCACATCTCCGAGATTGACTGGAAGCGTCTGGAGACCGTTGAGGAAGCTGGACTGAAGGAAGGCGACAAGATCAATGTGAAGCTGCTTGAGATAGACCCGAAGACTGGCAAGTACAAGCTTTCGCACCGCGTGCTCATCCCGAAACCCGAGGGTTATGTGGAGCGTGAGCGCCGTCCGCGCGGCGAGCGTGGCGACCGTCGTCGCGACAACAACCGCAACGGACACAACGGTGAGCGCCGTCAGGGCAACCGTGGAAACGGCAACAGCATAGGCGATCGCATGCCGCGCAACATTCAGGCAGACAATGCCGATCAGGAGTATCACGACCCAATGGCCGACCGTGAGCCGAAGGGATTCAGCGATGCCCTTGACCACATGGACTTCTAAGCATCAACAGTGAGTCTCAGATAGGAATCCCCGCCCGTCAACATGCGAGCGGGGATTCTTTGTGCTTGCACGCCAGAAAACCCCTTTCCACACAAAAAAAGAACGATTTCCTTTGCGCTACCCCCATTTTGTATTATCTTTGCATTCGAAAAAAGTGAAAGCAATGAAGCGATTGCTCAAATGGATTGCCGTTGTGGTGCTGGTGCCGGTCCTGCTTGTGGGCTTGCTGGCAGTATTGCTCTATGTGCCTCCCGTTCAGAACTGGGCGGTGAGGCATGTGGCGCGCATTGCCTCCGAGAAGACCGGCATGGACATCAGCGTAGACCATGTCCATCTGGAGTTTCCCCTGCGACTGGGTGTTGAGGGCGTCAAGGTGATGCGCCCCAACGACCAGACACAAGGCACCGACACGGTGGCCCTGGTGAGCAAGGCCGTGGTGGACGTCCAGCTAAAGCCCCTCTTCGACAAGCTGGTGGAGGTTGATGAGCTCGACCTTCAGGGCGTCACCTTCAATACCACTGACTTCATCGACGCGGCTCGTGTGAAAGGCACTTTCGGCCGACTTAAGTTGCAGAGCCACGGCATAGACCTGCGTGGCGAGCAGCTACGCGTGGACGACGCCCTGCTGAGCGACGCCAACGTCAGTGTGGTGTTGCCCGACAGCGTGCCGCCTGACACCACCGAGAGCCACAACAAGTGGAAGATCTTGGTGGACAATCTGAAGGTGGAGCGCAGCCATGTGGCTGTTCACATGCCCGGCGACACGCTGCAGGTGACCGCCTATCTGGGCAACACCGTGGCGCGCGGCGGTAGCTTCGACCTCGGCCGGGGCGACTATCGCGTGAGCCAGCTCGACTGGAACGACGGCGCGCTCAGCTATGACGACCACTCGGCAAAGCCCGTCAGCGGTCTCGACTACAGTCATCTGTCACTGAGCAAGATCAATATCGGCGTAGACTCGCTGACCTATTCCTCGCCCAAGCTCGACATGCGTGTGCGCCATGCCTCGCTAGCTGAGAAGAGCGGACTCCGCGTGGACAGTCTGAGCGGACGGCTGGCTCTCGACGGTCAGAAGATATATCTGCCCGACCTTCGTCTGCGAACTCCCGAGAGCACACTTGACGCCCATCTGGTGATGGATCAGAATGCTTTCAGCGACAGTCTGCCCGGCAAGGTGCACCTGAGTGCCAATGGTGTGTTCGGCAAGCAGGACATCATGCGATTTTTGGGCGGTATGCCGCAGGGCTTCATCCGTAAGTGGCCCAACGCACCGCTGACGGTGAAGGCCGTAGTGAGCGGAAACATGGAGAACATGGAACTGACAGGACTGAACGCCCGTCTGCCGGGGGCTTTCAACCTGAATGCCCGTGGAACGATGGCCAACGTGACTGACGTGGACCATCTGAAAGCCAATCTCAACATCGATGCCAAGACATATAAGATAGACTTCCTTACCGCCCTTGTGCCGCCCAAGACCCTCGATGGTGTGCGCATTCCGTCGGGCATTGGCGTGAAAGGCAACTTCCGTGCCGACGGGCCACGATATGCTGCCGACTTCACCGCCACAGAGTCGAACGGTTCGGTGAGCGGAAAGGCAGACATCGATACACGAGGACGCCTCGCCTACAAGGCCGATCTGCAGGCCCGAAACTTCCAGTTGCGCCACTTCCTGCCAGCCTATGAGGCAGGAGCGTTTACCGGCCGGGTGGCCCTCGATGGCCAAGGCACCGACCCGTTGTCGCCCCAGACGCACCTCAATGCCAGGGCACAGGTCAGCCAGTTCAGCTATGGTAACTACAACCTTGACGGCATGGACGCCACAGCAACCATCAGAAACGGACATCTGCTGGCCGACATACAATCGAGGAATGAACTGCTGAAGGGCAACATCAGCGTGGACGCGCTGATGAACACAAAGAACATACAGGCCACCATTTCCACCGACCTTCAGCATGCAGATCTCTACAATCTGAGGCTCGCCGATGAGCCGATGACCGTCGCAATGAACGGACATGTGGACCTGAAAACCGACATGAAAGACTACTATGAAGTGAAAGGCAGTACCCGCGGACTGACTATCAGTGGGACCAAGGATACCTATATTCCCGATGACATCTTCATAGATTTGCTCACGCGTCGCGACACCACCCATGCCGTGGTCTACACAGGTGACTTCCAGCTCGACATGGATGCAGCAGGCGGATATAAGCAGCTTTTGAAGGTGGGCGAGACACTTTCGAACGAGGTAAAAAAGCAGTTGAAGGAACGAAGCATAGACCAGATGTCCTTGCGAAGAAAGTTTCCCAATGCCCGCATCTCGCTGAAAACCGGCGGCAACAACTTCTTCAGTCGCATGCTGCAGCGCCAAGGCTACACCTTCGACGATGCTGATGTGCACCTGACGACCTCTGCCGTAGACGGTCTGAACGGGCGTGTTGCCTTCAACAAACTCATGGTCGACAGCATGCAGCTCGATACCCTGCGGCTCTATCTTATGTCAGATAGCACCAACATTACTTTCCAAGGCCAGGTACGCAACAATGAGAAAAACCCACAGTTTGTCTTCAATACTCTGTTCGATGGTTACCTGACTGAGCGCGGGGCCGGAGTGACATTGAGCTATTACGATAAGGCCGATAAACTGGGCATCCGCCTCGGTGCCGAGGCAGAGATGGAGGAGAACGGCATCAGGCTCCACATGCTACCCGACAATGCCGTGATAGCCTACAGGCCAGCACGCATCAACTGCGACAACTATCTCTTCCTTGCTGACAACCGGCGCGTGTCGGCCAAGCTCAACATCCTTGCCGACGACGACACCGGATTGCGCATATATACCGACGACGACAACCTTGAAGCCCTGCAGGACCTCACGTTCTCGCTTAACAAACTGAACCTGGAAGAGCTTACCGACGTGGTGCCATACCTGCCGCATATCACCGGCTTTGTGGACGGCGACTACCACATCGTGAAGACTGCCGAACACCTTTCCGTGTCCTCGTCGATGGAAGTGAACGACCTCAGTTACGAAGACAACCCAATGGGAAACGTGGGAGCACAGTTCGTGTACATGCCTGAAGACGACGGCTCCCACTATGTGGATGGAACGCTGATGGTGGAAGGCGAGGAGGTGGGCACCGTGATGGGCATTTACAGGAGCGAGAAGGGCGGCACGCTGGTGGCCGATGTCAACCTCGAACACCTTCCCATGACGCTCGTCAATGGCTTTATTCCCAATCAGATGATGGCCTTCTATGGCTACGGTGCAGGCGAGCTCAGCATCAAGGGACAGCTCAGCAAGCCACAGGTGAACGGAACCCTCCAGCTCGACTCCTGTCATCTGGTGAGTTCTTCCTATGGTATCGACCTGCGTTTCTCGGAAAAACCGCTGCGCGTCGTCGGCAGTCATCTCATCATGGAAAACTTCGAGACCTTTGCCCATAATGACAACCCGCTCACGCTGAATGGCGATGTGGACTTCAGCAACCTCGATCATGTGAGAATGGACTTGCAGATGGTGGGCCGCAACTTTGAAATCATCAACACCAAGGAACACGCCCACAGTGTGGCCTTCGGCAAGGCTTTCGTCAATCTCTTTGCACGACTCAATGGTGAGCTCTCTCACCTGAAGATGCGTGGAAAGCTCGATGTGCTCGGCACTACCGACGTGAGCTACGTGCTGCGCGACAGTCCGCTTACCACCGACAACCAACTTGACGAGCTTGTACACTTCACCGACTTCGCCGATACCACTCAGACCGTGGTCAACCGTCCTCCGTTGTCGGGCTTCGACATGGACCTTACGATGGATGTGGCCAAGGGAGCGCACGTCATGGCTTACCTGAATAGCGACCACTCCAACTACATCGACCTGATGGGCGGCGGCACACTCCGCATGCTCTACAACACATCTGAGGACTTCACTCTGCGAGGACGCTACACGCTGGCCAACGGTGAGATGAAGTATTCGCTGCCCATCATTCCGCTGAAGACGTTCACCATTCAAGATGGAAGCTACATCGAGTTTACCGGAAATCCCATGAACCCGACGCTCAACATCACGGCCACCGAGCGCACCAAGGCCACCGTCTCGTCGAGCACGGGCGTGGGGCGCGGCGTCGACTTTGACTGTGGCGTCATCATCACCAAGACACTCGACGACATGGGACTGGAGTTCACGCTCGATGCCCCAGAGGATATGCAGCTGCACACCGAGCTGCAGAGCATGTCGAAGGAGCAGCGCGGCAAGCTCGCCGTGACGATGCTCACCACGGGAATGTATCTGGCCGACGGCAACACCAGTGGTTTCTCTATGAACGGCGCACTGAGCTCGTTCCTTGAAAACGAAATCAACAACATCACCGGAAATGCCCTCCGCACGCTCGACCTGTCGATAGGTCTCGACAACGCCACCGATGCCAGTGGCGCCATGCACACCGACTATTCGTTCCGTTTTGCCAAGCGCTTCTGGAACAACCGTGTGAAAATCAGCATTGGCGGAAAGGTTTCAACAGGTTCGGAGGCTTACGGGCGGCAGTCGTTCTTCGACAACGTCTCGCTGGAATATCGTCTCGACGACACCGCCAACAAATATGTGAAGCTGTTTTTCGACAATAATTCCTACGACTGGCTGGAAGGCTACACGCAGCAATATGGTGGCGGCTTCATCTGGCGGCGCACCCTTCAGCACTTCAAGGACGTGTTCCGCTTCGGCTCAGACAATACTCCCATCACCATGCCACGCCGCATTCCACGCGACACCCTGACGACGGTAGGGGAGGGGAGTATAGGAGAACCCGAAAAGAAGTAAAAGAAAGCAATTATGTCCATGACAAGCATCAGCAAGAGAAACAAGGCCTTCGGGCTGCGACTGCACCACGCCGTGAGTGCAGTGGTGGCGCTTGTGGTCCTGTCAGGCCTCGTTTCCTGCTCCACCACCAAGCATATTCCCGACGACGACCACCTGTTCGTGGGGCTCACCGATATAGAATACAAAGACTACGAACGCAATCAGAACTTCATTTCCACGCAGGAAGAAATTGAGGCAGCTCTTGCCACAGCCCCTAACGGTGCGTTGTTTGGCAGCAGCTACAACCGCACGCCGTTTCCCTATGGCCTGTGGATATGGAACGCCTTCTCGGAAAAAGAGAGTGGCTTTGCCAAGTGGATGACGAAGGCTTTCGGCAAGCAGCCAGTCCTCATGAGCTGGGTGAACCCCGCCCTGCGCGCGTCGGTGGCTCAGTCGGTGCTGCGCAGTCACGGCTATTTCCATGGAAAAGTGGACTACCACATTGTGCAGCAGAAGAACCCGAAGAAGCAGAAAATAGGCTATACCGTGTCGATGGGCCATTTGTTTACCGTCGATACGCTCAGCTACATCGGCTTCCCCGCCGAGACCGATAGCCTGCTTGCCGAGACCGAACCTTGTCTGAAACCGGGCGACCCGCTCACTGTTGCTGCGCTCGATGCGGAGCGAAACAGGCTCACCACCACTTTCCGTAATAACGGATACTATTACTACCAGACGGGCTATGCCTCGTATCTGGCCGACACACTTGCCAATCCCGGCAAGGCCAACCTGCGTCTGCAGCTGGCTGAAAACCTGCCAGAGCAGGCCATGAAGAAGTGGACCATCGGCAATGTAACCATCGACGTGCGCAAGCAGTTCATGCAGACGCTCACCGACTCTATGGGGCGCCGCCACACAAAGATTCGCTATTCCGGCAGGAAAGTGCCCATCCGTCTGTCGGTCATCATGAACGGAATGGCACTCCGTCATGGCACAACCTATAGCTACAACAACTATCTGGAGACCATTTCGAAGCTCAACAGTACTGGCGTTTTCTCCATGGTCGACTTCACCTTTACGCCTCGTACTGCACCCGTTTCCCCCGAAGACTCACTCTTTTCAAGCGAAACCGCCTCTCCAGGGCTGCGCGTATCTGAAGACTCCGCCTTCAGTCCTACCCCCCAACTTACCGATACCCTCGACCTCGCCCTCAATTGTGTGATGGAGAAGCCCTATGACACCTATATAGAAGCCAACGTGCAGGGCAAGACGTCAGGCCGTATTGGTCCTGAGCTCCGTCTGGGTCTCACCAAGCGAAATGCTTTCCGAGGCGGTGAACTGCTCGACATCAACCTGCACGGATCCTACGAATGGCAGCGCAGCAAACGTGCCGATGGTGGCGTGGAGAGGCTGAACAGCTATGAGTATGGTATCGATGCTTCGCTGGAGTTTCCGCGTGTGATGCTCCCCTGGCGTGAATGGATGCGCCAGCGAAGACTGGCACGTCGCCGTCGTCAACAGGCAACCATACCTACCGACAGTGCGTCGATAGCCCGTCGCCGCCAGCGTTTGCGTCGCATGACTTTCTACAGCACACCATCCACATTGGCCAAGGTGTCGCGCACAACGCTCAACCGTCCAGACTTCTTTAAGATGGTTAACTTCAATGCCGAGTGGACCTACCGATGGCAAAAGACGCAGACCAGCCGGCATGAACTGTCACCGCTCACCATCACTTATCAGCATCTGGTCAGGACCACCATTGACTTCGACAGCATCCTGATGAAGAGTCCTTACCTCAGTGCGACGATGAGAAACGTGTTCATCCCCAAGATGCGCTATACCTACCAGTACGCAAGTCCGCCCTCCATGCGCAATCCTATTCGCTGGGAGATCACCTTTTCCGAGTCGGGCAATCTGTCGGCGCTGGCCTTCATGGCGGGCGGACGTAAGTGGAACGAGCAGGACAAGGAGATGTTCAAGAACCCCTTCTCGCAGTTCCTGAAAGTAGAGACCGACTTCACCAAGACCTGGCGCCTTTCCAGTACCTCGCAACTGGTGGGTCACCTCAATGGCGGTGTGGTCTACAGTTACGGCAACAGCGAGGTCACGCCTTTCAGTGAGAGCTTCTTTGTGGGCGGTGCCAACAGCATCAGAGCCTTCACTGTGAGAGGGCTTGGGCCAGGGCGTTATGCCGGTGCCGGCGATGCCCAGTATTCTTATCTCATTCAGAATGGCGACGTGAAGCTGCAAGGCAACCTCGAATACCGCACCCGTCTGTTTGGCAATCTTCAGGGAGCAGTCTTCCTCGATGTGGGAAACGTGTGGAAGATAGGCCATAGTGACAGTGAGGAAATCATAGGCGAAAACGCTTCCGACATGAACTTTCGTGCCAAGGACTTCTTCAGCCAGATGGCCGTTGGTACGGGCGTTGGCCTGCGCTACGACCTCGACTTCCTCGTGCTGCGCCTCGACTGGGGCTTCGGTTTGCATGTGCCTTACGAGACCAACAAGAAAGGATTCTTCAACATTCCACGCTTCAAAGAAGGGCAGGCCCTCCATCTTGCCGTGGGTTATCCGTTCTGACGGTAGATTGTTAGGGGAAGCGGCGGTGCCGCTTCGTACGCATAGCCTGACAAGAAAGACAGAAACGGTGCCGGCATGAAATAATGCTGGCACCGTTTCGTTTTCTTCCGCTTGTAGCGGAGATGTTGGGTTTAGAGGTTGAAGTTGAAGCCTACGAGAACGTTGTAGGAGTCAAGGCTCACGCCGAAACGCGTAATCTTATAGTCGGTATCCTTCTCCTTGGCAGAAATGAAACCTACACTTCCGAGCTTGCAAATAACGTCGACCTTGCTCCCCAGACGATAGGAGATGCCGGGACGAACACCCAGTTCGAAGGCATTGAACGACACTTCGTTGTTGTTCATACCACCGCTTGTCGTCGGTGTGGCGTCAGACTTGATGTTGGTGTAGCCCACATATCCCTCGAAGAAGAAGCTGGCATTGCCAAAGTTGAGGGCATTGTAGCGCAGATAGGGAGCAACGGTGAAGCTGTTGAGCTTCATGTCCTCATCGTTCACGTCTGCATAGGTGCTGACCAAAGTGCTCAGCGCACCCTTCATGTCGGCCACGGTGAGCGAGCCGAAGGAGCACATACCATGCGAATAGCCCACCTGAACACCAATGGAGAGGTTGTCGTCCATCTTGTAGCCAATGTCGGGGATGAGCTTGAACGACGAGCCCGACTTGTCGGTGCCGCCATTGTCAATCTTCGACGAAGTGAAGCCCACAGAGCCTCCCACATACACCTGTGCCTGGGCCGTTGCGATGCAGGCCAGCAGTGCCACCAATACTAAAAGTTTCTTTTTCATGATAATAAAGTTGATTAAAGTGAGAAAAAAAATGATTGTTAACTAATTCGTACGCAAAGATAAGTGTTTTGTTTTGATTTTGCAAGTAATCGTATGCTTTTTTTCGCTCAAACACGAAAAAGGCCCAAATCGCGATAGATTTAGGCCTCTTTTTACGTTATTTGTCAACCTGTCAGAGGTTGTCAGTCTTTGCTTATTCCACAACGATGGGCTTGTACTTCGGCACAAGCATCTTCATGATGCACCAGCCGATGAGGTAGGCCACGGCGCAGATGCAGAACACCACCATGTAGGCAGCGGGCTTGCCTTCGAAACCGAAGAACGTGAATGCAGCGCCTTGCTCGGCTGCCCAGTCGAAGAACTTACCCGAACCGAGGTTGATGCTCATGGAACCAATACCGCCTGCCATTGTTCCAAGGCCGACGATGGTACCGATAGTGGACTTGGGGAACATGTCGCCTATCGTGGAGAACAGGTTGGCCGACCATGCTTGGTGACCAGCACCCAGCAGACCGATGAGGATGGCGGGCCACCAGGGGCTATAGGCTCCGAGGGGCTGTGCAAACAGACCCAGCACGGGGAAGCAGGCAAAGATGAACATGGCGCGCATGCGGCCAAGGTATGGGTTCATGCCTTTTTTGTCTACGAAGTAGGTGGGAAGGTAACCGCCGCCGATGCTGAGGATGGTCACGATGGCATAGAGCGTGAAGATGAGCAGGATGCCCATGGTGCTGTCGCTCGTGTAGCCATACTGGTCGCTGAAGTAGGCTGGTGCCCAGAACAGGAAGAACCACCACACACCGTCGGTCATGAACTTACCCACGAGGAACGACCATGTCTGCTTGTAAGTGAAGCACTTCAGGAACGGGATGGTCTTTTCTTCCTTCGTCTCCTGCTTGTTCTGCACGTCGGCAATGTCGCTGTCCTGTTCAATGTAGTTCAGCTCTGCCTGATTGACACGCTTGTTGTGTGCAGGTTTGTCGTAGAGCCAAGTCCAAAGGCCCATCCAGATGAAGCCGAGCGCACCAATGATGATGAAAGCCATCTCCCAGCCCCAGACGCGAGCCAGCAGGGGAATGGTGGCAGGAGCTGCCAAGGCACCCACAGAGGCTCCGCTGTTGAAGATAGATGTGGAGAAGGCGCGGTCTTTCTTGGGGAAGTATTCGGCTGTAGCCTTGATGGCAGCAGGGAAGTTGCCGGCCTCACCGACAGCAAGAATCAGACGGCAAGAAAGGAACAGCCACACGGAAATGGTGGCGATGGCCACGG
The DNA here is from genome assembly GCA_017509155.1 of Prevotella sp. Classification (GTDB taxonomy): domain Bacteria; phylum Bacteroidota; class Bacteroidia; order Bacteroidales; family Bacteroidaceae; genus Prevotella. Next base: position 4,780 of record JAFWQE010000002.1, on the reverse strand, counting down.
CGGCGTCGCTGCCTGCCTGCACCAGACGAAGCGCTTCGATGGAGGGATAGCCTTCAATCTTCATGGCCACCCAGCCACAACCGGCGTGGAGCACTGCTCCCAGCGACCACACGAAGATGGCGATGAGGTAGCCTTTCTTGGTGCCCATCCAGTCGATGAACTTTCCTGCGAAGAGGTTCGCAATGGCGTAGAAGAGTGAGAAAAGACCCGTGATGGTGCCATAGTCGGCATCGGTCCAGTGGAATTCCGGCGCAATGAAGTCTTTCCATGTTAGTGACAAGACCTGACGGTCCATGTAGTTGATGGTAGTAGCGAGGAAGAGCAATCCGCAGATTATCCAGCGGAAGTTGGACATCTTTGTTGTTTTAACTGGTGTCATGTTTATGAATTTAGAATTTAGATTTTAGAATTATGATGTGTTGCCTGTGGCAAGGATGACTGAGGAAGTAAGAGTTAAGAATTTTGAATGAAGATGTGTCGCCTGCGGCGAGTATGAATTAAGATGTGGTTTGGCTGGCTAAGTTATTCCGTTTTGTCTTGATGATGGATATGAACATACGCTTGATCTCTTCTCCATCCTCAAATATGGAACGGAATTGTTTCTCGTCGATGTCATTCACGTTCTTCAGTAAACGCAGCCAATAGAGAGTCTCATTGGACTCTTTTAAAGAAATGTACAACTTAGCCAGGAAGTCATTATCGCTCATGGCACATTCGGCTTCTGCATAATTAGCACCGATGCTCATTCCGCTGCGCATGAGTTGGTCGATGATATGCTTGCCTTTCCTTTCTTTGTCAAGGAAACGGCACATGTTCACTATTCTTGTAGCAAACATGAGGCATTTCTCATCGAACATTTTGCTAAACTCACTCATACCCCAATTCTTAAATGTTACTTCATACTCGCTGAAAGCGACACTTCTTAATTCTTAATCCTTAACTCTTAACTCCCGTTATTTGATATCAATAACGGGAATGTTGTCCTTGTCATTGTAATAGAGGTTCTCGCCTGCCATGCCCCAGATGAAGGTGTAGTAGTAGGTGCCGGCGGCAGCGTGGATGCTCCATTCAGGACTCATGATGGCCTGCTCGTTGTGGAGCCACACCACGCGGCTCTCCTGCGGCTCACCCATGATGTGGGCGATGGTCTGGTCCTGCGGCAGGTTGAAGTAGTAGTAGGCCTCGATGCGTCGTCCGTGTGTGTGGGGCGGCATGGTGTTCCATGCTGCGCCGGGGTTCAGCTGAGTCAGTCCGAGCTGCAGCTGGCAGGGCCCTTCCTCGAGCACGTCGTTGACGATGAGCTTGTACACGGTGCGGTTGTTGCATTCTTCGAGCGACCCCACGGGTCCCCACACGGCGGCCTTGAGCGAGCCTTTTCGTCCGTCGAGCGTAATCCACTGCGTCTTGTAGTGCTTATGGGCGGTGGCCGAGTTCAGGTAGAACTTGGCGGGCTTGGCAGCATCCTTTGAGCGGAACTCCACCACCTTGTTCACGTCCTTGTTCTTGTCAATGTGTCCGCGGCCGATGTAGAGTGCCTCCTTGGGTGAGAGCGCATACTCCTTGCCGTCGACGATGACTACGCCGTCGCCCTCGCCGCAGTTCACCACGCCGAGCTCACGGTTGTAGAGGAAATACTTCTCCTTGATGGTCTGGTCTACGTCGAGTCCCAGCTCGAGGAAGTTCTCCAGTCGGAGCGTCTTGTTCACGGGCATGGCACCGCCGAAGATGAAACGGTCGTAGTGTGAATAGGTCAGGTGGATCTTGTCGGCCTCCATCACCTTCTCCATGACGAAGCGGTCGCGCAGCGTCTTGGTGTCATAGTGCTTCACGTCGTCCGGATGGCACGCCGTCTGAAACTTCACGTCCTGCTGGGCCATGGAAACCAATGCCATCGCCAGCAGCGCTGTTGAAAGAAATGTTCTCTTTTTCATCTTATCTTGTTTTTTTGAAATTTAAGTTCTATTTCTTGGAAACAAATTGTTCTTTTTTTAAGAAACGAATTATTCTAATTGTCCTTAGTTTTGTTCACGAATTATTCTTAATGCTTTTTTCCTCTTATATACTTGGATGAAGAGTATGCTGTTTGTCGGAAATATAGTCCTTATAATTATCGTGGTTGAGCAGGACGAATTCGTCATATTGTGGTAAATATAGATAACGTTCGGTGTAAAGGCTTTCTTCGCTGAAATTAAAAATAATGCCTCGTTGCAGTCCTGTCATTCGCAGATAGTTGAACAGCTGTGCCCTATGAATAGGGATGATTTCCTCTACCGATTTCAGTTCTATGATGATACCTTTGTAATAGAAGTCTGCATAGTATTTTTTCTCCAGCACGACATCCTTGTATCTCAATCGCAGTTCTTTCTCACGTTGAGGCTCCATACCTCTCATCTTCATTTCCACTTCAAGGGCTTCCTGATAGATAGGCTCTGCCATTCCTCGCCCCAATGTTGCGTGTACCTCCATGGCAGCTCCCACCACATCATATATGTCCATGTATTCTTGTTTCGTCATGGTTCCAATGCCCGAAGAGATTGAATGAAAAAATATTCGTGATTAAAATTAGGATTAATTAGGATAATTCGTTTCTTTAGTCATCATTTATTGGGCATTCTTTTCATCGCGCACGATGCGCATGCGGTTCCAGACGACCATGCCGAGCGTGATGAGGGTGAGCACGCCCATTCCGATCCATTTCAGCGAAGCCACGCACTTGTAGATGCACCAGCCCAGCAGCGATGAGGCGAAGTCGAGGGCACCGCCTTCGAATCCGGCGGGAATGTCGGCGGCCTTGTCGCCTGTCTGCTCAAACACGGTGTGGGCAGCCTGCGTGAAGGCGGGAGCCATGTCGGTAACGAAGTAGAGGCCGATGGCCAGAGCCACGAGACCAATGATGAACGTCTTCACCACGTTTCCCTTCGTAAACGGCAGCACCATGGGGAACAGGTAGAACATGCCGGCCAGCGATGCCAGCGGCAGGAACTGGTTGCCAGGCAGCACCACGGCCAGTCCCAGTGCCACAGGAATGAGCAGCAGCGAGACAACCAGTGTCGTTGGGTGGCCAATGACCACGGCGGGCGACATGCCGATGTACACCTTCTTGCCGTTGAACTTACGCTTCACCACCTCCTGTGTCATCTCGGCGATGGGCTTCAGTCCCTCAATGAACAGCGACGTGATGCGCGGAATGAGCTCCATCACGGCGCCCATTGTCACACCGAGGAACAGAATCTTCTTGATGTCCAGCTGTGCCAGCGCACCGATGAGCGCACCCACAATGACACCCAGCACCAGCGGCTCGCCCAGCACACCGAACTTCTTCTTCAGTCCTTCGGCATCGATGTTCAGCCGGTCAAATCCGGGAATCTTGTCCAACAGCTTGCCAATGACCAGTGCAAACGGCACAAAGCTCTGGCAGAACGGCTGAGGTATTGAGATGCCCTGCCACTCTGGATAGTATTCCTGGAAGCGGTCGGCCGTCAGGTCGGCCATGACGAGCGTGATAATGTAGCAAACGATGGCGGCAAAATAGCCCCACAACAGGCTCTGATCCATCACAAAGTAGGCCACCGCTCCGATGAAGGCGAAGTGCCAGTAGTTCCACAGGTCGATGTTCACCGTGCGAGTGCACTTGGTGATGACCAGCAGGAAGTTCACGCCCAGACAGATGGGAATGATGAGCGCACCGACAGCGGTGTTGTAGGCAACGGCGGCAGCTGCAGGCCAGCCCATGTCGAACACCTTCAGCTGAAGGTCGTACAGGCGGGAGATTTCAGACAGCGGGTCGCCGAAGTTGTTGGTGAGCAGGGCCGTCACAATGCCAAGGCCCACAAAACCGACACCCACATAGAGGCCGCTCTTGAGCGAACGTCCGAACTTCAGACCGATGCACAATCCGATGATGGTGAACAGAATGGGCATCATCACCGATGCTCCCAGACTGATAATGTAACTGAAAACTTGTTCCATGATTTGCTGTACTGTTAGATTTCTTATTTCCTTTTAAGTAGTATTCATGTGTATAAAACGGTGCAAAGATACTCATTTTTCACGAAAAAAAAGACAAACAAGCGGTAAAAATACACATTATTTTAAAAATAAGGTCGTCGTGGCGTCTGCCGATGGAAACGAGAAAGGCGTCGGCGCGAACGATTTCCTTGAAAAGAGCACGATGCGCCCCGTCTCTCGGTAACCGATTCGCGCGTCACCATGCATTGTCGCGCGTCTCCTGCGAAAGCGCCAGTCTTCTCCAGTTTAATTGGCACTTTTTTTGAGTTTAATTGGCGTTTTTTTTCAGTTTAAACGCCAAATAAACTGACGAAAACCGGCAATGTCGCAGAACGGTTCCAATGGAATCGTTGGACAATGTCAATGGAATCGTTGAACAATGTCAATGGAATCGTTCAACGAAATCAATGGATTTGTTTCAGGAAAACGTCGGTTTCGTTCGTTGAAAGCATCAATATGGCGCCTGTCAACTGGCAAAGAACATGGTTCATCCTTCCGCATGCCCACTCCTGAACTCCACGGATTCCAAAACGGGTTGTCCAATTTGATGCCTCTGTTTATGTTTTGGATTGTTGTTACAACCTCACGCCAGCCCCTCCCTTGAGATGGGATTACTCTTTATATACATCTGAAATAATCGGCCTGCGCTCGGCGACGTAGGAGACGCTTTCAAAGCGAAGCGGAGAAAGAAAGGCCAGCAGCAACCAGCCCAGGGCAACGCCCTGGGTACTATGGTCGTGTGTTACTAACGCCAAGGGCAAAAGCATTGTTA
>JAFWQE010000120.1 GCA_017509155.1 Prevotella sp. | reverse complement strand
ATGCCCTTGGCCGAGCGCAGGAGTTACAGGAGTTCAGACGATAGTGCTGAAGGCTCTCTTTGCGTCAGTTTACAGGGGTTGGAAGTATTGTCTGAACTCCTGTAACTCCTGAACTCCTGAACTCCATCAACTTGCGAAAGTTGAATCATATAACTTAACTTTCGGAAGTTCAGGAGTTACAGAAGTTCAGGAGTTACAGACGTTAGTTTTACTAGCTTCATATAAAGAATCGCACTAATAGTATCGTCTGTAACTCCTGTAACTCCTGAACTCCTGAACTCCTATAATTCGTGTTGCAGTTCAGTTGTCCACGATGTCGTCGTAGCGCATCAGGTAGGTGTCATATTGCGTGCGGAAGGGCCGGAAGGCTGGCTGCACGGTCGCCGGATTCACAAAGAGTTCGCGCAGAAGCTGCGGCAGTTGTCCGGCCGATGTCCTGTAGAGGTAGAAGTCGCCGCTCACGGTGCCCACCTGTTTCGCCACGACCGGGAAGGCCGTTCTGGCGAACTTCGGCCCCAGTCCTGCCACGGCGGCGTTGCAGGTGAGCACGATGCCACGGTCGGTCTGCTCAAAGCTGACGTTGGCTTTTCGGCAGACCATCAGAATGCCGTTGCCATCGGCGTCGCTCAGCCATGCCGCATCGACGTCGCGCCGGTTGCCTTCGAAGTAGAGGTCGCCCTTGCTCAGCGCCCAGAAACTGTAGCGCCCCGCGCGGAAACGGCCCGGATAGGTGGGCATCAAGCCGTTGCCTATCCACTGCACGCGGTTGATTCGCTTGTCGAGTAGCATCGCGACGCCCAGCTCAGAAAGGAAGGTGTCGGTGGTGTCGGCGGTGAGTGTGAAGGCGATATGCGTGGCATTGCCCTCCTTCGTGGTGCTTATTTCCGGGGTAATCGTTGTTGGGTGGTTGTTGTTGGTGGGCAGGCGGAGCAGATAGCGCGGTAGTCTTTTGTCGGCCACCTTGAGCGTTTCGGCCAGCGTGGCCTTGCGTCCGGCGCGCACGAGGAGTCCGTCCTGCACCAGCGACATTGGGTCGTCGGTGGCGATGGTGAGTCCCGCCAGCAGTCGCTGGGTTATGTCGCGTGGGTTGACAGGTATCGATTGCTGGTTGAAGATGCGTCCGTTGCGGTCGCTTACCTCGAGGCTCAGCTGGCAGATGCGCTCTGCTTGTGGCGCGTTGGGGAGTCGCAGCGTGTGGGTGGTGTTGGCGTGGGGCTGGCAGCTCGGCGAGAACGTGCCCTGGGCAAGGGTGTCGCGGTCCTCGGTGTAGGTCCATCTGAAAGAGACGTTGCCTTGCAGGTCGAGGAAGTCGAACCGGTTGCAAATGTGCAGTGTGAGCGTCGGACTGTCGGTCGTGATGATGCTGTCTGTGGCCGCCGCCTGTGCGTAGTTGTGCTGCAGTTCGAAGTAGTTGGGCAGTGGCGTGCGGTCGGCATAGAGCAGGCCGTCGGTGCCTTTGTTGCCAAACATCTCAAAGCCGTCGACGTCGGGCTGGCGGTGGGTGGGGGCAGGGGTGGGTGTTTGTTGCTGTGGCACGGCAGCATACAGGACGCGCTCTTCGTAGCCGTAGTCAGGCGAGGCGTCGCTGGTGGCGGGCTTTTCTCCAGCCATGATGGGCATTCCCTGGTCTGCCCATTCCCACACGGCACCACCGGCAATGCCCGGAGTCCGCTCTATGATTTCCCATTGGCGGTCGTGGTCCTCAAACGACGTGCCGAGGGTGTGGCAGTATTCGGTGAAGACGACGGGCCTGTCGAGGTGCTGATAGAAGCCGGCAATCTGGCCTGTGGTGGGGTAGTGGGGCGCATAGACAGGCGCGGCCGATGGGAAGGTCCCCCCATTCTCCCAGAACCGTCGGAAGTAGCTGCCCACCTGCGGGAAGCAATAGGGCCGTGAAGGGTCGAGCGCTCCTACGTAGTTGCCCACCTCCACACAGTAGCTTGTCAGCGGGTTCTCGTTGCCCACGCTCCATACTATCACCGAGGGGTGCAGCTTGTCGCGTTGTATCGTTGCCCGTGCACGCGTCATCAGCATCGTCCGATAACAGCTGTCTGACAGGTGCTTGTCGCCATATCCGAAGGGCACTTCGTCCACAAGATAGAAGCCCAGAGAGTCGGCAAGCTCGTAGAAACGCGGCTCTCGCGGATAGTGCGACAGTCGCAGGAAGTTGACCGATGCCTCCTTCATCAGCAGCATGTCCTTCAAGGTGAGGTCGTCGGAAATGACCTTCACCGTCAGCGGATCGGTGCTATGCGCGTTGACGCCCCGTAGTTTCACGGGCTGTCCGTTCACTTTCAGCACGTTCCCTGCGATGGAAATCTCGCGGATACCTATCCGGTGCGTGAAGGTCTGCAACGTCTTTCCCCTCTCCTTGACCGACAGTCTAAGGGTATACAGATAAGGTGTCTCGGCCGTCCAGAGGTGCGGATTCTTTACTCTGTCTCCCGTTGATACGATGCGTCCCTCGGCATCTGCGAGCTCGTAGCTCACGGTTGTATGTCTGGTGGCATTGGCTATTGTCGGGCAGACCGTGACGGTTCCGTCCATGCGTGTCGTCACGGTCAGGTCGCTGAGATGGGTCTTTGGGACGGCCATCAGCGTCACGTCGCGGAAGATGCCCATCGTGGCCCAGTCGTCGAAACAGTCGAACTCGTAGCCTTTGAAGTGTGAGTAGACGCGCAAGGTCAGCTGCTGCGGCTCGCCTTTGAAGGCCTTTTTCGTCAGGTAGGGCGTCAGGTCGAACAGGCAGGTGTTGTAGGCCGACTCCCATGAGCCGACACTCTGGCCGTTGAGCAACAGCTCGTAGCCCCGCAGCACACCGTCAAGTCGTATGACCACCTGTTGCCCTTTCCAGTTGGCAGGAACGGTGAATGCGGTGCGGTAGACGCCCGTCAGCGAGTCGGGATAGTCGTACTTTGGCTGGCTGAATCGGTCGGCCTTCCCCGTTGAAACATCCGTCGTCAGTCTTTCCCAGCAGCCAGGCACGCCCACTGTTCCCTCCTTTCCGTTCACCGCCAGCTGCCACTCTCCGTTCAGCGACTTCCTCTTTGCCGGGTCCGTCACTGGCCAAATCCCCTTGAAAGCGTCCTCGCCTCGCTGGCAGCAGTTGTCGGCGATGCCCGTCTCACGCATTCGTTCGAACACGCGCCAGCCCAGCGTTTCCGCTCCACGGGCGTCGAAATGCAGCCCGTCTTTCTGCAGGCTTAGGTCGCTGGCATCGACAACATGGAAGTGGCTGTCTTCGCGTTCCAGCTGGTGCAAGGCAGCCGCTACCTTGGGCGAACCTTGTCGGCTTCCCTTGGCAAAAGTGGCGCAGACGACGGGCAGACTGGCGTATTCTTTCCGTCCTGTTTTGTCAACGAGGTGTTGTCGAATGTGGCCGATGACGGCCTTCAGATTGTCGTGATAGCGGTCGGCAGCTGGCTGGTCGCTTTCGCCCTGATGCCAGAGCAGGCACCTGATGTCATAGTTCTTGGGCAGCTGCGCCAGACAGTCGTCTATCTGCTGGCAGAAAGCCCGTGTCAGTGATTTCTCCTTTGCACCGACGTTCCACAGCCATCCGTGTGTGCTGTTCGTGCAGGAAGCGTCGATGGCCGTGCCGCCCATGGTCTGCTTGATGACGTAGAAAGGCTGCTGCCAACACTGTTCCAGCAGGTAGTAGACCATCGCATCGAAGCCCCAGCTCTGCTTAATCCCGGGCTTGGCAACGTGCGGACTGAAGGGCGTGAACTGCCCTGTGGCGGTCGTGAAATCGCCGCTTCCATAGCTCCAAAGGCAGTAATCATAGTGTATGTACTTGGGCAGTTCGGCCAAGGGAACGCGCCCGTCGGCGTTGCTCTGACCGGCGGTCAGGATGACGGGAACGGGTCTTTCAACTGAGAACTGAGGACTGAGAACTGAGAGGTGAGAGGTGGTCTCACAGTATGCGGCTACGCAGTTTGTCAGCCAGAAGAATGCCAGCGCGACAGCTTTTCTCATAGTTTCTTGTATCTCAGGTCCAACTTGGTGTACTGATGTTGCTTGTTCCAGTGTTCGAAAAGGCCGAGTGACCGCTCCACAGGCTTGCCATCCTGCCTGTAGACGGTGCCACTTGGCGCGTTCGGAATTGACGCCGCCTCACGCAGGTATTCGTCGCAATAGTTGAGGCTTCCGAACTCAGGCCACTCGCCGATGATGATGTCCATGGCCACCGCATCGCACGCCACCTCGTCCTGAGACGCTATGATGGAGCAGGCCCAGTCGCCATTGAACGGCTCCTTCATCCACTTTGGATTGGGTGCTCCGTTCACATCTCGCGACCCGTAGGTGCCGTCGATGAGGTAGAGCAGTGCTTTCTGCCCCATGTCCTTGTGGGCCATCCAGTCCACGAATGTCTTGTAGCCGGGCTTGCCGTTGCGCTTGTCCTGGCTCACGTTGTTGTGGGCGTTCTGCCGCCAGAGCAGATTGATGTCGGTGGCGCCGTACCAGTTCTTGCTGGTCAGTGTGACGCCTGGCCCGCTGTGGGTCTTCAGAAGGGCGGAGTTGATGAGGTAGTCGGCATCTACGACACACTTGGCCAGTCCGCGCGCCATCTTGCCATTGTCGACCGAATAGACAATCTGCTCGGGGTAGTAGTCGCATTTCTCGCGCCCGTCGCCGCCGATGTTGTCGACGAACCGCACCGCGGGAAACTCCCTGTGCACCTTGTTGTAGATGCTGTCGGTGATGGCCCGGCTTGGCTCGCATAGCGTGATGTCCTGCGGTCGGACGCCGCCGTCGCGTACCAGTGACCGCACCAGTGCCAGGGTGACAAACGGCGACGAGTTCAGCTCGATGGTGTCCCGGTGGGTGATGGCGTTGTTCATGTTCAGCTTGATGGCGATGCGCTCGCCTTTCCTGTAGCCACGGTTTCCGCGCCCGTGTTTCTTGTTGAAGTGTCGGAACAGGGCTTTCCACGCCTTCTTTGCCGATGGTTCGCCCGTCAGCTGCATCACCGCTTCGGGTATCATGGCGTCGGCCTTGGCCTGTTCGTTCCATCGGTCTTCCACCCAGAGCCCGGTCTTTCCGTCCCATTTGGCCACGCCTGGATGGTGAATCCATGCCACGCGTCCGGGATGGATGCCTTGTCCTGTGCCGATGGGCTCGTTGGGTCCGACAAACAGTTTCGGCTTCCGTGCGTTGAAATCGCCGAAGAACAGCCGGTCGCGATTCACCGCTTCGTCCAGCAGCTGGATGGTGGTCGAGGGTCCGAGGTCGGGCTCTTTCCATGCCTTCAGCTGCCACACCAGATGGCCGTCCTTGTCCACCTCGATGGCCTGAACCGGCGCATTGGCGGTGTCCATCGGGGTTTTGTTCCATTCGTTATACCAGTTGTTGATGATGTACCCTCCGTTTTTCAGCCTGACGGTTTTCTGCGGTTGCGTCACGCCAAAGTCCTGCGTATTGATCTGCCACACCACCTTTCCCTGCCGGTTGATCTCCTGTATGGCGCCCTTGCGGCCTGTGATGAGCAGGTTGCCGGTCTTGGGCATTTCCTGCACCGACCAGGGCAGAAAGCCGTCCCAGCGGTCCACTTCCCGCCCGTCGGACGTGTATTCCTGTATGCAGCCCAGTGCCATATTGGCCACGAGAAGCGTTCCGCGACTCGTGAGCCGAGCGTTTCTGAACTGCCCGTGCACGGAGCCTTTCTCGCTCGTGGGCAGCACAAACTCCCGCTCGATGCGGCATTCGGGTATTCTCATCACGATGGCCTTGGCCGGCTTTCCGTTCTGAACGAAGACCACATGCGTGCGCCCGATGGGCTGCACGGTATGGATTTCCGTCCCCTCAGGCGCGGCATGGCTCCACACGGTCTCGCCGCTCTGCTGGTCAATCTCGGCAATGCCGTGCTGATGGGCCACCAGGATATGTCCGTCGGTCAGCAGGATGGCGTCGCTGATTTCGCCTTTCAGCAGCTTGTCCTGATAGCGCCAGCTCACCTGTCCTTCCTTCACAATGAACATGCGCCGCTGTTTGCTTTGTCCGGCATAGAAGAAGTCGTGGCGCGCCAGGGCTTCGTCTATCGTCGTCTGCGCTGTAGTGTTCAGCCAAGGAGTGAGCGCCAGCAGCGCCGTCAGCATCATTATCAAGTCTTTCTTCATCTTATTTGAGTCTTTTCAAGTTTCACATTCTTTCTGGTCCATGAGGCGAGGCTGCAGCGGAAAACCGCTGTACACGGTGGCTTTAGCGGCAATCCCCGTTTCTTGGAGGGGGCGTTGCTCCCGTCGTTTTTCCGCTGGGCTGTCCTGGAAAAAAGGCAGAAAAGCCGGGCTTTTCCGCCGGTTTTTGCCTCCTATTCCGCCAGTTTCTGAAGCCTTCATTTTGGCAAAGGCCACACCTCTCGATGCAGCCTTTGCCTTGAAGTACTAACTAATTACTAATCATCGTCTTTAGCTTTGAAAAGCCGTTTCTGACAGTTGTCGTTTATCTAATCATTCTTTTCTCTGCAGACCCCCTCCCTTTGGGAGGGGCAGGGGTGGGTTTATCAATAGCCCGGATTCTGCCAGGCGGCTTTCTGCTCTGCCGTCAGGTCGGAGCCGTCTTCGTTCTTCAGGCCATCGATAAACGACTGCGGGATAGGACGATAGAGGTGGCGGTCCTGAACGGCCTGTGCCTCAGTGTTGAATGCCTTAGCGCGCTGCACGAGGGTCTTT
>JAFWQE010000119.1 GCA_017509155.1 Prevotella sp. | reverse complement strand
TCTTATATATATACTATATTTATTATATTTATTCATAAATATATAGTATTCTTCTATATTTTCTTACTCAGAGCATGCAAGCAGAGGTATAGGGGGTGCTGTTTTTTTAACTGTCATCTGTCATTGTAAGAATCGGCATTCCCCGCTCCGCCACGCACCATCCTCAGAGATGTCGGTTCAGGAAGTCGAGGATGGCCTGCTGGTTCTGGCGGTTGCACTCGTGGGGCTGGTCGAGAATCTCCGTGACCAATGCCCCGCCCTTGCCCCAGACGCCCTGCATCACGTCGTAGGCTTGGCGCACGCCAGGCACGGGGAACAGCTTGTCCTGACTGCCCGAGACGAACAGCATGGGCTTAGGAGCCGCCAGCGAGGCCACGTCGGGATAGTCCATGAAGTTGCGCAGCAGGGGGATGCAGTTGGCAAAGCCGCCGTTCTCCTTTCGGCCGTAGCGAGTGGTGAGCTGTGCCTCGGTGGTGACCATCCAGCAGATGGCGGCACCCGCCTTCACGTAGTCGCTCAGGGCCGCGAGCATCCACGCCCGATAGCCTCCCATCGAACAGCCTGCACACCCCACACGGCTGGCATCCACATAGGGCAACTGCGCCAGGAACTCGGTCGAGCGAAGGTCGTCGAAGTGCATCTGTGCACAAAGGTTGCGGCCAAGCATCATCATGTTGCCTGCTATCAGGTCGTATTTCTGGCGGTTGACACCCTCCTTGCGCCCACGTTCGCCCCATAGCGGCGCATCGATGGAGAACACCACGTAGCCATGCTGCGCCAGATAATCGCCCAGGAACTGTCCTTCGTAGAGTTGGTCGGCCCACGCCCGGGCATCGTCCAGCACCTCCTGTGCGTCGGCAAAGGGGCGAATCATCTTCTCCTTACCAATATATAAATGTGCACCATGGTCGTGCAACAGGTTGACGGCTGGCAGCCGCTGTCCCTCCGCGTGATCGGGTATCAGCACATAGGCCTTCACCCTGTACCAGCGCGACAGATTGAACGCCATACGGACCGCCTTGTAGCCCTCGCGCTGCTCCTCGGCCAGCACCTCGGCATCCCATCCTTGCGCACGCGGTGGCTCCGGTCCCATGAGCGAGAACACCAGTCGGCGGGCAGCACTTCTCCAGTCGGCCAGTGAGGTGCCTGCAGGCTGATTGCGCCAGGCCATGGGGTAAGCGAGCGAAGCCTGGATGGAGTCCACGTAGACGGGTATCTCGCCGGCAAACTCATACGCCTCGCGCTTCTGCTGAGCCGTGGCCGTGGTGGACACAAAGAGCAGGGTGAACACCGCCAAAGCGATGCTTCTATTGATGGTTTTCAGTGTCATTCTTTCGTTCATCATCATGATAACTAATTGATTCAGCCACAAATGTACAAAATTATTGCGACTTCGAAGAGGTCTTTTCTACAAAAAATTGCATTTCTGCTTTGCATTTCGCTCACTTGTTCGTACCTCTGACCTTCGGTCGAAAGTACTTTCGTTCGGAAAAACTCAAATAAATTTGGTTTTTCGCTCACTTATTCGTATCTTTGTCGGCAAGTTATGCGATTCCCCCGTTGTGTGGGGGCAGCAGTAATAGTAAAACCCAACACCAACAACCAAATGAAAGTATTGAAATTTGGCGGAACATCTGTAGGTTCCGTTGACAGCATTCTGAGTGTAAAAAACATCGTTGAGAAGGAAGCAAAGCATGGACCCGTTGTCGTAGTGGTGAGTGCCCTGAGCGGCATTACAGACCAGCTGATCAACACTTCCCAGACAGCACTTAAAGGCAGCGACAAGTGGCGCACTGAGTTTCAGGATATTATAGATCGCCATCATCGGCTCATCGACTCCATCATCACAGATACAACCCAATTGGAGCAGTTGGTCTACACCGTGGACTCGCTGTTCGACCAGTTGCGCTCCATCCTGTTCGGCGTGTACCTGGTGCACGACCTCAGTCGCAAGACACAGGATGCCATCGTCAGCTATGGCGAACGCATCAGCTCGCACATCGTCACGGCGCTCATCAAGGGCTCTGTACGCATGAATGCCCGCGACTTCATCAGAACCGAGCGCAAGAACGGCAAGAACTCGCTCGACACGGAACTGACCTACAAGCTGGTGCGCGAGTCGTTCAGCCGGCAGCCTCGCATCAGCATTGTGCCTGGCTTCATCAGCCGCGACCGCGAGACGGGCGAAACGACCAACCTGGGGCGTGGCGGTAGCGACTACACGGCAGCCATCATCGCAGCAGCACTCGATGCCGAAATGCTGGAGATATGGACCGACGTGGATGGCTTCATGACCGCCGACCCACGTGTCATCAAGACGGCCTATACCATCAACGAGCTGTCGTATGTGGAGGCCATGGAGCTGTGCAACTTCGGCGCAAAGGTGGTCTATCCGCCTACCATCTACCCCGTCTGCGTGAAGAACATCCCCATCCGTGTGAAGAACACGCTGAACCCGAAGCACCCAGGCACCCTCATCAAGCAGCAGATCGCCAACGACCAGAAGCCCATCAAGGGCATTTCGAGCATCAAGGGCACCGCCCTCATCACCGTGACTGGACTTTCGATGGTGGGCGTCATCGGTGTGAACCGCCGCATCTTCACCACCTTGGCCAGCAAAGGCATCTCGGTGTTCATGGTCAGCCAGGCTTCGTCGGAGAACTCCACGAGTATTGGTGTCCGCCAGGAGGACGCCGAAGATGCAGCACGCGTGCTCAACGAGGAGTTTGCCAAGGAAATCAGCACGGGTGCCATGTTCCCGATGATTGTCGAAAGTGGACTTGCCACCATCGCCATCGTCGGCGAAAACATGAAGCACACGCCTGGCATAGCCGGCAAGCTGTTCGGAACCCTTGGCCGAAGCGGCATCTCCGTGATAGCCTGTGCCCAGGGTGCATCGGAGACCAACATATCGTTTGTCGTCAAGGAGGCCCTGCTGCGCAAGTCGCTCAACGTGCTCCACGACTCGTTCTTCCTGTCGGAGTACAAGGTGCTGAACCTCTTCATCTGTGGCGTAGGCACCGTTGGCAGCAAGCTCATCGAACAGATTCGATCGCAATACGAAGAACTGAAGGAACACTCGCGACTGAAACTGAACGTGGTGGGCATCGCCAGTTCAAAGTGCGCCATCTACTCGCGCGACGGACTCGACCTGACCAACTATCGCCAGCAACTGCAGGCCTCGGAACCCAGCAACGCACAGAAACTGCGCGACAACGTCATCGGGATGAACATTTTCAATTCGGTCTTCGTCGATTGTACCGCCAGCAAGGAGATTTCCATGCTCTACCACGACTTCCTGAAGAACAACATCAACGTCATCACAGCCAACAAGATAGCCGCTTCATCAGCCTACGATAACTACCTGCTGCTGAAGCAAACTGCCATGGAACGTGGCGTGAAGTTCCGCTTCGAGACAAATGTCGGTGCCGGACTGCCCATCATCGGAACCATCAACGACCTGCGCAATTCGGGCGACAAGATCCTGAAGATTGAAGCCATCCTCTCCGGTACGCTGAACTTCATTTTCAACGCACTCTCGGCCAACGTTCCTTTCTCTCAAACTGTACGCATGGCCAAGGAGCAAGGCTACAGCGAACCCGACCCGCGCATCGACCTCAGCGGCACAGATGTCGTGAGGAAACTGGTCATCCTGACGCGTGAGGCTGGCTATCAGGTCGAACAGACCGACGTCGAGAAACAACTCTTCGTGCCCGATGAGTACTTTGAAGGTCCTGTTGAGGAGTTCTGGCGCAGGTTGCCCGAGCTGGATGCCGACTTCGAACGTCGTCGCCAGCAACTGGAAGCAGAAGGCAAGCACTGGCGCTTTGTGGCTACGATGGAGGGTGGCAAGACCCGCGTCGGCCTGCAGGAGGTGGCTCAGGGACATCCGTTCTACAACCTGCAAGGCTCGAACAACATCGTCATGCTGACCACCGAACGCTACAAAGAGTTCCCCATGCTCATCCAAGGCTATGGTGCTGGTGCCAGCGTGACGGCTGCAGGCGTGTTTGCCAACATCATGTCGATAGCCAACATCTGATTCCGTCGAACCTTCAACAACACAGCCTACGGTATGAAACACATTATTATATTGGGCGACGGCATGGCTGATCACCCCGTGGAACGATTGGGAGGGAAGACGCTGCTGCAACATGCCAACACACCCCACATGGACATGCTGGCCCGACAAGGCCGCACAGGCCGGCTCATCACCATTCCCGATGGGTTCCAACCAGGCTCGGAAGTAGCCAACACGGCCATTCTGGGCTACGACCTTAACAAGGTCTATGAGGGCCGGGGACCACTTGAGGCGGCTTCCATCGGCTACGACATGCGCCCTGATGACCTGGCCCTGCGTTGCAACATCATCAGCGTTGCCGACGGAATAATCATCACGCACAACGGTGGAAACCTGGAAACGGAGGACGGTGGTGTGCTGATTGAGTACCTGAACCAGCACCTGAGCAACGATGCGGACATCGTCAGCCGTTTTGGAAAAGACCGTTTCTGCTTCATCAGGGGCATTCAGTATCGCCACCTGCTCATCGTCCGTGGCGGCAGCAAGTACGTCGCCTTTGCCCCACCCCATGACCATCCCGACGAGCAGTGGCAAGAGTTGTTGCCCGTGGCCGAACAGGGTCCTGAGGAGCCAGGCAGGCTCTCGCCCGAAGAAACGGCTGAACTGCTGACCATGCTCATTGTGAAGTCGCAACAGTTGCTGGCCGCACATCCCTTCAACAAAGCCCGCGCCGAGCGTGGCGAACGACAGGCCAATAGCATCTGGCCGTGGGGAGGTGGCTATCGCCCGCAAATGAAGACACTCATGCAGATGTTCCCTCAGGTGAAGAGCGGTGCCGTCATCTCGGCCGTTGACCTGATTCGAGGCATTGGCTACTACGCTGGACTGCGCATAATCGTCGTGGAAGGGGCTACGGGTTTGGCCGACACCAACTACGAAGGCAAGGCTCAGGCTGCCATCGATGCACTGCGGACCGACGACTTCGTCTTTCTGCATGTCGAAGCCAGCGACGAGGCTGGACACGATGGCGACCTGGAGTTGAAGCTGCGCACCATCGAGAACCTCGACAGCCGTATCGTCGGACCCATCTACGAGGAACTCAGCAAATGGGAGGAGCCCGTCTGCATTGCCGTCCTGCCCGATCATCCAACACCTATTGAAGTACGTACCCACGTCAATGAGCCTGTGCCTTTCCTGATTTATTACAAAGGCATCACCCCCGACGACGTCACGTGCTACGACGAGGTGGCATGCGTCAGGGGTGGCTACGGACTCCTGCGGCTGCAACAGTTCATGGAAACGCTGATGAAAGTATAGCAACAGCATATTTATCTAAAACAATTGAATATAAAGAAGTTATAGACCACATGAAATACTATTCCACACAAGACCAGGCTCCGCTGGCCACATTGCAGAAAGCCGTCGTCAAAGGACTCGCTGAAGACCGGGGACTCTACATGCCTGAGCACATCAAGCGCCTGCCTCAGGAGTTCTTCGAACAGATGCCGGAGATGTCGTTCCAGCAGATTGCATGCACCGTTGCCGATGCCTTCTTTGGCGAGGATGTCGAAGCTGAAGCCCTGAGACGTATCGTCTGCGATACTCTCGCGTTCGACACGCCCCTGGTTCACGTCGACGATAACATCTACTCGCTGGAACTCTTCCATGGACCTACTCTGGCATTCAAGGACGTTGGTGCACGATTCATGGCCCGACTGCTGCAATATTTCATCGCCAAAGATGAGAAACAAGATGCAGGACGCACCGTCAACGTGCTCGTGGCCACAAGTGGCGATACGGGTTCGGCGGTGGCCAATGGTTTTCTTGGCGTGGAAGGCATCCACGTCTATGTGCTCTACCCCAAAGGAAAAGTCAGCCAGATTCAGGAATGCCAGTTCACCACACTTGGACGAAACATCACCGCCATCGAGGTTGAG
>JAFWQE010000118.1 GCA_017509155.1 Prevotella sp. | reverse complement strand
CGACCTTACGGGGTAAGGGGAAGGTGTCTGCATACAAGTCATGTCAAGCGTTTCTAAGCCTAGAGTCAGACACAATCGTCACAAGCAAGGGCTAAATCTGACACTCGAAAAATTATCTGCGGATTTTAGGAAGCTGATAGAACTATCGTCCAAACTCCTAAACTCCCAGACTCCCAAACTCCTATTTCCCTTAACTCCCAATCTCCCAATCTCCCAAACGACCAAACGACCAATCCCCCAAACGACCAAACTGTTAATAATACAAAAGAAGGCGCGTTTTCGTTTTTTTTTTGTTTATTTTTGTAGCTCAAAACAATTACACTGACCCATGAAGAAGAAAAACAACCGTAATAATGACATGAGCCGACGCGAGTTTCTGCGCCGACTCGGACTGGGAGCAGGCTCAGCCATGGCGCTCATGGCCATGGATCCGCTCAACGTTCTGGCCCAAGATGACAAGAAGACGACCGGCGACAACCGCATGACCTACCGCATTCAGCGCGGGTCAGGTGAGCAGATATCGCTGTTGGGATTCGGCATGATGCGCCTGCCCAACGACCAGGAAGAGGTGAACCGGCTTGTAGACTATGCCATTGAGCATGGCGTGAACTACTTCGACACGGCCCCAATGTACATGCGCGGACAGTCGGAAGTGCTCATGGGAAATGCCCTTTCGCGCCATCCACGAGAGAAATACTATGTGGCTACAAAGATGTCAAACCAGAACGAACGCCTGTGGAGTCTGGAGGAGTCGAAGAAGATGTACTATCAGTCGTTCGAAAGACTGAAGACCGACCATCTGGACTACTACCTCATGCATAGCATAGGTTCGGGAGGCATGGACAGCCTGAACGGCCGGTTCATCGACAACGGACTGCTCGATTTCCTGATGGCAGAGCGCAAGGCCGGGCGCATCCGTCATCTCGGATTCTCCTATCATGGCGACGTCAGCGCGTTCGACTGGCTGCTCGACCACAACGACACCTACCACTGGGATTTCGTGCAGATACAGATGAACTTCCTCGACTGGCGCCACGCCTCGCTCAATAAAGGCTGGAAGAAAGATGCCGACGCAGAGTACCTCTACAACAAGTTGGAGAAGCTGAACATCCAGTGCGTCATCATGGAACCGCTCAGAGGCGGCGCGTTCGGCAAGATGCAGAAAGAGCTGACGGAGCAACTTGAGGTGGTGCGACCTGGCGATAGTCCGGCGCGATGGGCCTTCCGTTGGGTGGGCTCCTTCCCGAATGTCCTGACCGTTTTGAGCGGAATGAACCGCATGGACCATCTGGAAGAGAACGTCACAACCTTCTCTCCGCTCGACCCGTGCAACGAGAATGAGAATGTGCTGCTGGCAAGTATCGCCGACACCATGGCCGGATTCCCCACCATTCCCTGTACCACATGCAGCTACTGCATGCCCTGTCCGTTCGACGTGAACATACCGGGCAATTTCGCCTATTACAACGATGCCGTCAACAACAAGATCCTGCCGTTGCCCGAAGCCGGCGCAGCCGATTATGCCACCCGTCGGAAGCAGTTCGTCGATGGTCTGCGTGCAGCCTTGCCCGACGAGACGACGTGGGCCACTGCCTGTCAGGATTGCGAAGAATGTCTGCCGAAGTGCCCGCAACAGATACGCATTCCCAATCAGATGGCACGACTCGTGGAGATCATCACCTAAGGCTGATGTCTCCGCTAAACTATTTACTCAACTGTCGGAAGTTGATTTAGGAGTGTAGGAGTCTGGGAGTTTAGGAGTCTGGACATTAGTTCTGTTTCTGGAAATCCCTGCAAAAGAGCGAAAACATCTATTGTCCAGACTCCCAAACTCCCAGACTCCCAAACTCCCAGACTCCCAAACTCCCAAAAGTTTAGAACAACCGACGCTCGACCATGGTCGCTCTGCTTGCAGAGAACTTCAATAAATAGAACATCGTCAAATAGTAAATAACCAGATAGCGAGCAGTCAGCAAATCACAAAATAATCAAATCGAAAATAAATAGTAAATAGTACATCGTCAAATAGTAAACAAGCAGGATGAAGAAAATAATGATTATCGACGGAGGCCCGCGAAAGACCTTCAATACGGCCTCGATGTTGCAGCAATTTGCAGCAGGCGTAAGTTCTGTTAGTAACGATATAGAGGTGAAGACCATTCGCCTATACGGCCTCGACTACAAGGGCTGCATGTCGTGTATGGCCTGTAAAATCAAGGGCAAGGCTTCAAACATCTGCAAGTTCAAGGACGCGCTGACTCCCGTTCTTCAGGAGATAGCCCAGGCCGACGGTCTGGTGCTTGGCTCGCCCAACTACTTCGGCGAGGTGACAGGTCAGATGCGTACGTTCCTGGAGCGTCTGGCGTTCCCTTGGCTGTCGTACAACGATTCGAGCCTCACTGCTCCAAAGCGCATGCCCGTCGTTTTGGTTGAAACCCAGAACGGCACGCCAGAGGTGAACAACTGCAATGGCTACGGCACCATGGAATACTGCATCGTTCAGGCATTGGGAAAGCCCGAAATGCTCATCGCATACAACACCTATCAGGTGAAGAACTATGCCAATTATGAACTGGAAGGATTCTCCGAGGAAGCCAAGCGACAGTATCGCGAAGCCCATTGGGCCGAAGACTTGCAGAAAGCCTATGATGCAGGAAAGCGCATGGCCGAGACGAATCTGGGAGAATAACGTAGAACCATGAGCCTTAGAAGACCGTAAGAGACCTCCATACTCACTCCCTGCCCTCCCTCCCTTTGGGAGGGTCGGGGTGGGTGTTAGGGCTTCTGTCCTTCCTCATTGATATATGCTACTCGCGTTATTCATAATAAACCTACTCACTTTCTTCGTCTATGGCCTCGACAAGGCCAAGGCTAGGAAGGCACAATGGCGAATCCCGGAGGCGACACTTCTGGGACTGGCCGTGCTGGGTGGCAGCATCGGGGCATGGATCGGAATGAAAGTGTGGCATCATAAAACCCTGCATAAGAAATTCAAGTACGGCATCCCCCTCATCCTGCTTGCCCAGTTGCTCCTGTTGGCAGCTTCTTTCCTTTAATGTTAAATGGCATTTGACAAAACAGAAAACGCGAATGAAGAGATGGTAGAATGACAATTTGAAACCCTCAAAACGATAGATTGAAGAAGCAAAACCGCCAGTTTCTGTAAACGATTCCATTGAAATCGTCAAACAAAACCAATGGAATTGCCGAACAATTACAATGGAATCGTTGAACGAAATCAATGGCATCGTTTCTTGAAAACGGCGGTTTTGCTTGCTTAGACCGACAGAATTGTAGTCAACAAGCAGCAGATAACCTGGCGCAGGTCTTCAAACCCACGCTCTTCGATCTGCATCTGCACACCAGCAAACTCTTCACTCCTCACTAAATTCTTCACTCTTCACTTACATCCCCCTCGGGGCCATGGGGGCTTCTTCGCTTACATCCCCCTCGGGGGCTTGGGGGGCTTTAACATCCCCCTTTGGGGGCTTGGGGGGCTTCTCGCTTATTCCATGCTCATGATGAACCCATAGTGGTAGGGCTGGTCGCCGGGGATGGTGTATTGCGGAAGCGTGCGCCGGCCCCAGGTGTCGATGCCTCCAACGCCGTGGATGTTCAGGTCGATGTTCAGATTGACAAAATGCCCACGGTCTATTTCGTTGGGATGCCCGGCATCGAGGTCCTCCTCGCCATAGTCCCATGCACGGATGCAGAGCGGCTGACAGCCGTCTATGCGGAGCCTGTGCTTCGAAGAGGCTATCTCAAACCAGCGGATGTCACAGCGGTTGCCGTTGTCCTGCGGTTTCACATACTCCGTCTCGTAGTCGCTCAGAGGCATCTGGTAGCGCCCGATGAAGGCAGAACGCTTGCGGTCGGGATAGTTTTCCCAAGGGCCTCGACCGTAATAGACGATGTCGGTCATGTCCGAAGGCAGTCGCAGACGTACACCAAACTTTGGCATGATAGGGATGTCTGAGCCCGTGGGCCTGTAGTCGGCGTCCACCTTTATCTTTCCGTTGCGAGCGATAGCGTAGGTCAGCGTGTAGTCGGCTCCCACGGGCAGCCACATTTCCACAATCACTTTCAGCACATTGCGGTCTTTCTCCGTGCGGATGGTTTTCACCGTGCGCTCGTCGGCAGCATGTCGCCATGGGGCGGTGCGCTCGGCGAAATGGGCCGCATGTTGGTTGTCGTTTTCCGGTTTCCAGAAATAAGGTTCGAGGGGAGTCTGTAGCATCTGTTCGCCATCGATGACCCAGCTGGTGAGGGCGCCGGTGTTGTCTATCGTCACATGGCCGCAGTCGGTCTTCACGACAATGTTGCCGTCGTGTTTCTTTGCCTTGGCAGGTTTGCCCTCCAAGTGCGAGGGGAACGAGTAGGGCTGAAGGACGAACTGTTCGCGGGCGACGGCAAAGCCTGCCTTGGCCCATGGCGTGTCATGGCGCAGACGGGCAGAGACGTTGAGGAGCTTTTCTCCGTCAACGAGCAGCGTGTCGTAGACAATGTCGTATTCCTTTGGGTCGGTGAAACTGTCATGACTGACAATGCCGACGGCGTTGCCTGTCCTGACGAACTGGAGCGGCTGGTAGACGTGCTGCACCTCATAGTAGTGAGGGTGTGGCGTGCGGTCTGGAGCCAGCAGGCCGTTGATGCAGAAATTCGCGTCGTTGGGCTTGTCGCCGAAGTCACCACCATAGAGGAATGAACCCACCCCTGCCCCTCCCCAAGGGAGGGGTTCTGCAGAAAGGCGAGAAAATTCACTCTTCACTCTCAGCTCTTCGCTCAGTCCCTGGTCAACCCAGTCCCAGATGGCGGCCCCGGCGATGCTGCTGTCGTTGTAGATGACGTCCCAGTATTCCTGCAGGTTGCCCATGGAGTTCCCCATAGAGTGGGCGTATTCGCGGGCTATCAGCGGCTTCTCGGTCTCTTTTTCGGCCTCACGGCGCAGTTCATCGGGCGAGGGATAGCCATAGTCGTGAAGGGCTGAGTAGCGGGGATGGCCATCGTAGAAGGGCAGGCGCGTAGAGTCGAGCTCGCACACCTTGTCGTACATGGCCTGGATATTCGGTCCCACGCCCCCTTCATTGCCTAAGCTCCAGAGGATGATGCTGGGGTGGTTCTTGTCGCGCTCCACCAACGACACCGCCCTGTCCACGTGGGCTTCCTTCCATGCCGGGTCGTGCCCCATCACCTCGTTTGCATAGCCGTAGCCGTGGCTTTCCTGGTTGGCCTCGTCCATGACGTAGATGCCCCACCGGTCGCATAGCTCATAGAGATACTCGCGGTCGGGATAATGAGACGTGCGCAGGAAGTTGATGTTGGCCTGTTTCATCAGTCGGATGTCCTGTTCGTAGGTGGCGTCATCGACGTATCGGCCAGTCCGGGGATGGTGGTCGTGGCGGTTCACGCCTCGCAGCTTCACGTTGCGGCCATTGATCTTGAAGACCTCACCGACACACTCCACACGCTTGACGCCGAGGTGGTAGTCAAAGTGTTCCACAAGGGTTCCTTTGTCGTCGATGAGTTCTATGCTGAAGGGGTAGAGATTGGGCTTCTCTGCCGACCAGAGGCGAGGCTTGTCGAGGAGGTATGTGAGCTGGAGGCGTGTCGTGTCGCCTGCAACAAGTCTTTTCAGTTTGCCTTCAATTGTCTTGCCATCGAGCTTCAGGACGGCCTTCAGGTCCTTTGCCGTTTGTCTGCCGGTGTTGCAGAGGGCGACGTCGGCCGTTACGCTGGCTTGCGAGAAGTCCTGGCTGGGCACGGCTGTCACACGATAGTCGGCGATGTGCACCAACGGACGCACCCATAGCTGTACGCTGCGAAAGATGCCCGAAAGCCGCCACATGTCCTGGTCTTCGAGGTAGCTTCCGTCGCTCCATCTATACACCTCCACGGCCAGTCGGTTGCGGCCTTCATGCAGAAAACCAGTCACGTCGAACTCGGCCGGCGACATGGAGTTCTGGCTGTAGCCCACTTTCCGGCCGTTCAACCAAACATACATGGCAGAGTGAACACCTCCGAAATGAAGAATCAGATTCTTGGCAAGCATCTCCCTCGACACGTCGAAGGTGGTCACGTATGAGCCGACGGGGTTCCTGTTTTCGTAGGCAGTCCAGTCCCTGGGCGGCTCGGTGGTCACGCTTGGCCGGTTTCTCACAAACGGATAGTTGATGTTGATGTAGATGGGGATTCCATAACCCTGCGTCTGCCAGTTGCCGGGCACGGTGATGTAGTCCCATTGGCTCACGTCGTAGTCTTCGCGGTAGAAGTCTGCAGGTCTCTCTTCCGGGCGACGGCTCCAGTGGAATCGCCAGCGGCCGTCGAGCGAAACAATTTCCTTGCACTCCTTCTCCTTCGACGGCAGTTGCAGCGTGGCGTGATAGGGCAGTTTGTTGATGGCCAGCACCGAGGGGTTCTCCCAGTCGTGTGGCTGCGTCTGTGCCGAAATGCCGAGGAAGCCAAGTACCGGCAGTCCGGCAGCAATCAAAAGTCTTTTCAATGATATCGTCATCGTGGTAATAGGTAAGAGGTAAGAATTAAGAATTAAGAGTTAAGAAGTAAAAGGTAAGAGGTAAGAATTTAGAGGAAAGAAGACCCTCCCCAGCCCTCCCTGTTTAGGGAGGGAGAGGTCGCCTCTCTACAGAACCCCTCCCATGGGGAGGGGCAGGGGTGGGTTCACTATCCACCTCTAAAAACTGCAGGCAAAGATATCCATGTCAGTCTTTTCCAAAGGCCTTCCAGGGGGCCGCGCTGATGGTTTCTGAACCAATAGCGGCAGAATGCATACTGGACGATGACCATCGCCAGACCAATCAACACCGCGTAAGTGGTCCCCACCTTATAATAATATGCGAGACCGTAGCCGCAGAAGATGAAACTGCCGATGACAGACTGAAGCAGATAGTTTGTGAGACTCATGCGGCCAAAGATGCCGAGCGGGCGGAGCACACGGCGCACAGCGGTGAAAGCATACCACGCAGATACTACGGCCGAGACCGTCATCAACAGGATGAACAGGTTGTATACTGGGCTGAGCCACATTGACAGCTCTCCGAAATTCACGAGGCTCATGACAATGACAGCGACAGAAGATGTGAGAAGGACGAGGTGCCAGATGTGAAGGTTTCTTCCCTCGTCGTAGAACAGTCGATGCCGACCCAGCTGCATGCCGAGGATGAAGAGGCAGAGCAGCTGCGTCAGTCGGCCGCTGAAGACATTGAATCGCAGATTGAGCTCAAAGCCATAGCGGAGGTTGTTTGCCGCGTTTTCCCAGAACGTTCCGTCCTCATGCAGGGCGATGGTATGGTTGTAGATTTCAAAGAGGCGGGAGTGGTCGATTGCAGTTCCCGTCAGCAGACAGAACAGTTCCACCGGCTGGATGGCCAGCAGGGCGATGATGCACCATACCGCTTTCGACGGCAAGTAGCTGATGGGGATGAGCAGCAGGCCATATACGGCATAGAGCATCAGGATGTCGCCGTCGTAGAAAGCCACGTTGATGAGACCGAAACAGAAAAGCAGGCACATGCGCCAGGCAAAGCGCCCGGAGAACGAACGGTGCTTCTGCTGCTGGTTGTCGTTCATGATGAAGAAACTGAGTCCAAAGAGCATGGCGAAGACGCCGTACATCTTGCCCGACAGCAGCCATGCCATCACCTCGCCAACTGTCTGGTCGCAAGACAGCGTATGGAGAATAGGGTCCTTGGTAAAGATGTCGAAGTGCTCCACGGAGTGGTAAAGGATGATGCCTGCCACGGCGATACCTCTCAAGGCATCGGCCACATGAATGCGGGTGTTGGGCAGGTTACGGGTCGTGTATGTCATGGTTGTCTTTTCCAATTATTCACTGATTACCTCCACGGGTCCCGACGGAGAACCGTCGGGCACGGTGGTCGTCTTTTCCAATTATTCACTCATTACCTCCACGTCGCTGTATCCCATGCGACTGCCTTGTGCAAGTCGTAGGGCCTCAACACGTATTACCTTGGCTCGGGTGGGCTTGCAGCGGACGGTCTGCCAGATGGGATTGTTGACAATGTTTGAGAATTCTCCCTCGCCAATCGTCTCCCAGTGGCTCCAGTCGGTGGTGGCTGAGATACGGTAGTGTGTGACAATGCCGTCGTGTGACTCCTGTGGCGGCAGATAGCGGAAGGCGGTGACGGTCTGCTCCTGTGGCAGGTCGACAAACATCATCTTGTCAGATCCGAAGAAGATGTGGTAGTCCGACGAGTGCTTCTCTCCGGCATCGGGCGTGTCGGAACAGATGTCGGGTGCCAGATACACGCCAAATCTCTTGATGACCGGCGCTGCCTTTGCCTCGGTGACAGTGAAGCGGAGCTTTGTGGCCTTCACCGTGGGGAAGCAGATGATGCGGCGGTGTCCGATGGTGGTCAGACCATCGCCCTGCTCCGACAGTGCATCCTTTAGCGGTAGCCATTCGCCATCGACGAAGGCCTGCAGCGTGAACCTCTTCACGCGTTGTCCCTGGGCAATGTCCTCCTCAACAAGGAAACGGTTGAAGGAAGCGCCCTCTTTGATGTCGATGATATATGAGAGCGCGTTTGCCGGCGTGTTGACAGAATGTGTCTCTTTGATCAGGTTTTCCCTGAAGACCTCGTCAATCATTCTCTTGAAGGCGATGCCGCGCAGGCTGTCGGTGGGATGGATGCGTCCGTTGGGAGCGACGGGGAAGTTCAGCAAAAGACACGAGTTGCGGCCCACGCTCTTGTAGTAGGTGTCCATCAGTTTTGACAGACTCTTCACGTTTTCATTCTCTGTTTCGTGGTAGAACCAGCCGGGACGAATGCTCGTGTTTGTCTCGGCAGCTACCCATGAGTCGCCGTTCTCCAGTCCGTGGCGCAGCATGTCGCTTGTCACGTCGCCGTCTTTGTTGAGCATGCTCCAGTTGGTTTCGCCCACGCTGCCCGCCTCGTTGCCTACCCATCGCAGGTCGCCTCGGTCGCTTCCGTCGTTCCAGATGAGGCACTTTGGCTGTAGTTCCCGTATCATGCGGTAGGTCTCTGGCCATTCGTAATAGTTCTTTCGGTCTATCCTGCGCACCTCGTTTGCTCCGCCATACCAGCCGTCGCCGCCATTGGCTCCGTCGAACCACACCTCGAAAATGTCGCCATAGCTGGTGAGCAGTTCGCGCAGTTGGTTGCGGAAATACGTGATGTATGCGGGCCTTCCATACTCAGGATGGTTGCGGTCCCATGGCGAGAGATAGACGGCAAACTGCAGTCCTTCCTCGCGACAGGCGTCGGCGAGCTCGCGCACCACATCGCCTTTCCCGTTCTTCCAGGGTGCGTTCTTCACCGAGTAGTCCGTATATTCTGACGGCCAAAGGCAGAAACCGCAGTGGTGCTTGGCGGTGAGAATGATGCCTCGCATTCCCGCCTGCTTGCAGACGCTGGCCCATTGTCGGCAGTCGAGGTCGGCAGGGTTAAACAGCTGAGGTGATTCGTTTCCGAATCCCCATTCCTGATCGGTATAGGTGTTCAGGGAGTAATGGATGAACGCATACATCTCCATGTCCTGCCAGCGCAGCTGGTTAGGCGTCGGCGTCGGGATGGTTTTCGGCTGTTCTTGTGCCGACATTCCGATGCCGCCAAGGAGCAGCAGGGGGCATGCCAGTACAAGAACCTTCCATTGTTTTTTCATTCTACATGCGTTTTGATTACAAGGTCTCCAATGGGGACCGATGGTCAATGCCGCGGCGCAGCCGGTCTAAAGAACGGGAAGTAGATACTCCCAGATCAGGTCGATGTAGGGCTGGTAGAGCGTGGATGCCGTGGTGAGCACCAGAACAGCGTCGCGGTCGGGGAACACCATGATGTACTGTCCGGCATAGCCGTCGGCTCTGTAGGCGTTGTGCCGGCATATCCACATCTGATAGCCGTAGCCTTGCACCCACTCGTTGTTGTCCTTCGAGAGGCCGGCCTTCTCCAGATCCTCGAAGCGAGTGCCCGATGGCGCCGACGGCACCTGATAGCTCGACATCTGGCTCAGCCATTCTGCGGGAACAATCTGCTTGCCGTTCCAGACGCCTTTCTGCAGAAACAGTTGACCCATCTTGGCCATGTCCTCGGTCTTCAGGTACAGTCCCCAGCCGCCGCAGTTGATGCCTTGCGGACTCTCGTCCCACTGTGGGCGGGCGATGTGCAGGGGTTGGAACAGCCGGGTGTCGAGATAATCGATGAGTTTTTCGCCCGTCACCTTCTGCACGATAGCCGATAGCATGTAAGTTCCGAAGGAATTATAGAGATAGTATTCGCCGGGTTTGTGCTTCACAGGCCATGAAAGGAACGTCTTTACCCAGTCCGTTGAGTCGTTGTCTGCTCTCTTGGGTTCTTCGTCGTGTCCGCAGGTCATGGTGAGCAAATCGCGCACCGTCATCGCCTTCAAATTCTCTCTTTGAGCGCGTTCTTCGTCGGAGAGGCTGCCCTGCTCGGCAGGAAGCTTGTCGGGGAAGAAGCTCACTACCGAATCGGTGAGCTGAAGCTTTCCCTCGCTGATGGCCAGACCGACGGCCGTGGCAGTGAATGTCTTGCTCACCGAGTGCATCACATGGGGCATCTCCGCCGACTGTCCGTTGAACCATTTTTCGAAGACCACCTCGCCATGCTTCAGTATCATGATGCTGTGCAGGGTGATGGAGTCGGGAGCCACCGGGCGCGTCTGCGTGGCTTGTACAAACGAATCGACGGCCGCAGTCACTTCGGCGGGCGTTTCCGTTCGCGGCAGATCAATCACTTCTTTTTCTTCTTTGCAGCCCGACACAACTATCGATGTGAGCGCAATCAGGAACAATATTTTCTTCATAAGTTCTGAGCTTTGTTGATAATAAGTTTACGGGTTTGCTGCAAAGGTAGCAAATAATCGCGAACAACGAAACAATCTGGCTGTTTTTTATGAACTTTTCAGAAGTGCAGGAGTTTGTCCTTTGTGGCTCCAAGGCATTCTGAAGCATTCGAAAACGTACACTTTTTAACATATATGTTTTTCGTCGAAGGGAAGGGCCCTTCCTTTGGGGACAGAACGAGGGAACCATTGCCGGCAACACCCAGTACATCATCTTCGGCTCCGCCTTCAAGAACCAGCTGAAAGGATCGCCTGCGCAGGGGAATTGAATGCCACGAACGAACACACACGGCCTCTGACTCCTCCGTTTTCGCAGGGGACTGCGGACAACAAGGGGTTCTGATGCCTGCGGCGCTACACGAATGTGCTTGAATACACACGAATGTATCATGGGCATTTATGAACTTAACTGTCAGAAGTTCAGGAGTTCAGGAGTTGCAGGAGTTACAGACGATACTATTAGAGCGATTCCTTAAATGGAGCTAATAAAACTAACGTCTGTAACTCCTGTAACTCCTGAACTCCAGGACTCCTGAGCTACCGATAGTTGAACTATGAATCATTTCATGGGCATTCGTGTGTATTCATGTAGCGCCGCAGGCTTTTTCTTTTATGCACGAGAATCATTCAGGTGAAAAAAGTCGGCAGATAAACTGAGTTTTTCTGCCGTGAAAATGCAGTTTATCCGCCAGTTTTTTGTCGTCAGTTTGTCGGTTTCATTGAGTAAAACTGACGCTTTCAAGAAACGAATCCATTGAAATCGTTGAGCAATTCCATTGATTTTGTTGAACGAATCCATTGGTTTTGTTCAGCGATTCCATTGGATTCGTCCAGCCAATCTGCCGCTTTTCCTTCTCCCTTCCATCGTTTTCGCCGCTTGTTTTTCGCAGTTTTGCCTGAGAGCATGGGCAGATGCGCTGATCTGCCCCTACGTTTGGCAGTGGCTTCGCTGATAAGTTCGCGTGGTCCGAAAAGCAGGTTATTAAATGTTAATTTGTGCTTATTGTGCTTTTTTTGTTTATTTTTGCGACACATTAGTAAGTGACTACTGATAAGTGATAACTGACATTAACCTAAAAAAAACATCAACATGAAACACCTTTCAATCAGCAATGGACCATTGTGGCAAGAAATCCTTGCCATGAGAACGTTCCTTTTCAGCCTGTTCCTCGGCATGGGAGCAGGCGCGTGGGCAGCAGATAACACCCCGCCCACCATCAGCGACTTCTATACATTGTATGTAGAAGCCACGAGTATGGAAGTGCAGACCGTGGCCTCGGACGATGTAACCAGCAAGAGCAAGCTGCTCTATCGGTATGACAGGAAAAGGTCTTCCGAAACTGTCTACACGAAAGTCTTGGACTACACCGAAGGCAAGAGCCGGTTCAAGATGACGGACCTTGAACCCGGAACGTCGTACGATTTCCGTGTCACCGTGAAGGACGAGGCCGGCAACTTTTCGCAGAAGACGGTAACAGGAAAGACACTCGACCTAGTGAAATACGGGCTCTGGGTTGGCGGTGAACAGGTGACCAATGCCAACAAAGGCAACATCACCTCTCCGTACATCAATTCGGGTACTATTAAATACCTCTCCGACACCCATGAGCTCTGCCTTTATGATGTGGATGTGGAAGCGGGAGAGGGACCGTTCATTCGCAGTGAAGATGATCTCATTATCAGCCTAAGCGGGGTAAACACCATCAAAGTGGAAGGAGGCGACGAGGCTATCTATTCCGAACTTGACATTACCATTGAGACCATTTCCTATGAATCGTATGCCTCGCTCACTGTCGAAGGCGCAGATGTAGGCATCTACTCAAAGGGGGCGGTTGACATCAACAGGTGTACTCTGGTAGTGTCTGGAAATACTTATGGCATTCAGGAAAAAAGAGCAGCATATTGGATGACCATCAATGATGCAGATTTGATGGTCGATGGTAATGAGAAACCCATCTTTGGGTTTTCGAATGTAAAATGCGATCAGGCCTATCTGCTGTTCCCAACAGCAGCTGATTACGATGGTACAAGCGGATTTTGTTTCGTTCTTCCGGGAACTACTATACCCTTCTCAGGTGCACTCTTGTTCGAGCGATGCAACCTGAAGGTGGGAGGCGAATTCGTGATGCCTCAGACACCCATCACGTCGGGCGTGAGAAAGGGCACCGTCAGCTACGACTTCCTTCGCCACACGCTTACGCTCGACAATGCCACCATCGAGACAACTTCCGAAACAGTGCCGATAGAGATGTCATGGTATCCAGACATGAAAATCAACCTAATAGGCAATAATACCATCAATACAGATGCTGGTCAAGCCATTTCCATGGATTTTGGAGATTACTACAGCCTGTACTGCGACAGTCAGGGAAGAGTTCCGGGACTGCTGACCATTCAGGGGGATGGCGCTCTGGAAGTGAATGCCGAACAGGGCTGTTCCTTCAGCCTCACGGCATCCAAGATGATTGTCAAGGACGCCACCGTCGATATTGTCTCAAAGACTGGCGTCATGGGATATGTAGGCGTACTTTATAAAGCGTTAACCGGTAATCCTCTGGGCAATAACCTGTATGAAAGCCTAACGCTCAACAACTGCCATTTCTCGTTCCACAACCCGGTTGACGATGAAGATGCGATTCCGCTCTTTTACCTGGACGGGCTCGAACTGATTGATGCAGAAATCGTTTCGCCCACGGATGCATACTTCGATGATGGCATCCTCTTATGGGATGGTGGACGTGCCAGTACGATGGTTGTTCAGCCCACCTCGTCACATCCGACAACCATCGCCCAGCCTTCGTCAGCTGTCACCCAACAACCGTGGTACACGCTGGAAGGACAGCGCATCGACCAGCCGACGAAGCCTGGCATCTACCTGCACGGTAATCGCAAGGTAGTTATTTCACGTTAACGGGGAAGCTAACTTATATTATAAATTGAACACAGAGACTCAGAGACACAGAGTTTTTCTCTTTGTACAAGAACTCTGCATCTCTGTGTCTCTGTGTTCAGTATATCAACTCGGGAGTTCTATACTTTTTTGGAGTTTGGGAGTTTAGGAGTTTGGGAGTTTGGACGATAGTTTTGAAGAGCTCATTGCAACAAGTCAGCAAGTAAAACTAACGTCTACACTCCAGCGGCTGTAAGCCGCGAAAACTCCCAAACTCCCAAACTCCTTAAAACGAACACAGAGACGCAGAGTTTTCTCTTTGTATAAGAACTCTGCGTCTCTGCGTCTCTGTGTTCAAATTATAAACTATATTTGTTCATCTACTTATTACTTCTTGTGCACCCTCTTCGTTGTAGATGCCCTTTACTTCACTATTTCGCGGGCGCGGGCCAATGCCAGATCGATATGGTTGCAAATGTTCTCTTCGCCCAGCAGCTTGTTGAAACCGTTGTTTTTCAGCACTTGTTCCACCTTGGGAACAACGCCCGACAGGACAATCGTGATGCCTTCGCGCTGGCTCATCAAGCAGAGGTTTTCCAGATTGTGCAGTCCCGTGGAGTCGATGAAGGGCACCTTTCTCATGCGGATGATGCGCACTTTCGGCCGGTTGCTGTAGCGAGCCATGATGTCTTCGAAACGGTTGCCGGCACCGAAGAAATAAGGACCGTTGATTTCGTACACCTCCACGTCCTGCGGGATGGTCAGATGTTCCAGATTCCCTTTCTGCATGTCGGCATCCTCGTTGAGGTCTATCTCATCATAGATGGCGCGCACGTCGGTCGTCTCGGCCATGCGACGCATGAACAGCAGGCAGGCGCAAAGCAGTCCCACCTCGATGGCTATGGTGAGGTCGAAGATGATGGTCAGCAGGAACGTGAGCACAAGCACCGTGATGTCGCTCTTAGGATTGCGCATCAGTGCCACAAACGAACGCCATCCGCTCATGCCATAGGCCACCACCACCAGCACACCAGCTAGACATGCCATGGGGATGTATTGTGCCAGCGGCATGAGAAAAAGGAAGATGAGCAGCAACACCACGGCGTGTATGATGCCGCTGATGGGCGTGCGTCCTCCGTTGTTGATGTTGGTCATGGTTCGTGCGATGGCACCCGTGGCAGGTATTCCGCCGAAAAGGGGTGAGGCAATGTTGGCAAGACCCTGCCCGATGAGTTCGGTGTTGGACCGGTGATGGTCGCCGATGACACCGTCGGCCACTGTAGCCGAGAGCAACGACTCGATGGCTCCAAGCACTGCGATGGTCATAGCAGGGCCAACCAGACTCTTGATGACTTCCCACGAAAGCACGGGAACAGTGGCTTGGGGCAGTGTGGCTTCGATGCTGAAGCGGTCGCCGATGGTCTCGATGGTGGTCACTCCAGCATAGTTTTTCAACAGCAAGGCAACGATGGTGACGACGATGATGGCGATAAGTGAGCCCGGCACCTTCTTGCTGAACCGAGGTGCAATGGCGATGATGGCGACACTGGTCAACCCCAATACGGCACTCCAAGGGTCGATGCTGCCCAGGTTCTGGAAATAGGCAATCCATTTCTCGATGAAATCAGACGGCACCGTGGACATGGTCATGCCCAGCAGGTCTTTAATCTGCGTGGTGAAGATGGTGACGGCAATACCGCTGGTGAAGCCCACGATGATGGGATAGGGGATGTATTTGATGATGGTGCCCAGTTTCAGAATGCCCAGCAAGATGAGGAACACACCGGCCATCAGCGTGGCCACGGTGAGTCCCTGCATACCATATTGCTCGATAATGCCAGCAATAATGACGATAAATGCTCCCGTCGGTCCGCCAATCTGCACCCGGCTGCCGCCAAATGCCGAGATGACGAATCCTGCCACGATGGCCGTGACGATACCCTTCTCGGGCGAAACGCCACTGGCGATGCCGAAGGCAATGGCCAGCGGTAAGGCAACAATGCCCACGATGATGCCCGCCATGAGGTCGGCCATGAATGTCTTACGGTCGTAGTTCTTCACGGCCGAAATTATCTTCGGACGGAATACTTTTTGAATGTAGTCTTCGAAAATCAATGTCTTTCCCATTTGTGTTATCTTAAAAACAATTTTCAATTACAGTTGTGGTGTGATTTGTGTCGGTCGTTGCACAACGTCTGTTGCAGGTGCAAAATTACATAAAAACAGTATAACCAGCCATGTTGTGCCCCACAAGTTTCCCTAAAGCCATGTTTATATGATGTAAGTCAATCTCAGTTTCTTTCAGCTTGCCAGCGTTGTGCCGATGACGTGTTGGAGACTTATGATAAAAGGCCGAGAAGACCTCTGCCGACAAGTGCGGCAGAGGTCGTTGGCATGGAAGGGTTCTTGCTTAGTCGTTTTATCAATCGTCAGCCGCTCGTAGTCGTAATTATCAAGTGTGTCGAGGGCATAAGTATAATCAGTCACCACCTCGAACAGGGCATCGGTCTCATCGTTCGACAACAGCGGTTGATTCTGGATGGTGCGCCCCAACATTCCCACCAACTGGCGCAACTCGCCAATCTGCTCTTTACGTATGCGCTCGTTTACCACATAGCCTTTAACAAGATACTTCTTCAGAACATTGTTAGCCCATTGACGAAACTTAACACCTCGTTTTGAATTCACACGATAGCCAACAGAGATGATCATATCCAAATTGAAGTATGGAATATTTCGTTTTACAGTTCTCTTTCCCTCAATTTGAACTTGTGCAATTTTTGCACAGGTTGATTTTCTGTCAAGTTCTTCAACCTTATAAATGTTATTAATGTGACGAACGATTGATGTGCGGTCTGTCTGATACAACTCTGCCATCTGAGCTTGTGTCAGCCACACCGTCTCGTTCTCCAAACGAACATCAATCTGCGTTTGTCCGTCTTCCGTCTGATAGATGATTATCTTGTTCTCTTCCATAGTTCTTAATCTTTTTGCAAAGGTACTCTCCTTTTTCTACTTCTCCAAACATTATTCCTCAAAATCACAATATTTCCCTTGCTATCCAGGCGCAAGCCTCCGCATCGGCAAGGGCATGATGGTGATTCTCCAAGCAATAGCCACAGGCTGCTGCGACAGTCTGAAGCTGATGGTTGGGCAGGTTATGGAGGACTCGCCGTGATACACAAAGCGTGTCGTAAAACTCATAGTCAGGATAATCCATTTGATAGACACGGAATACGGCTTTCAGACAGCTCTCGTCAAAAGGTTTGTTATGAGCAACAAGGGGAAGCCCTTCAATCAAAGGTTCTATCTGTGCCCATACTTTAGGAAATGCTGGCGCATCGTCAGTATCTTGATGACAGAGGCCATGAATCTGTGAGCACCAGTAATTATAATAGTTCGGTTCTGGCTGTATGAGGGAATAGAACGAGTCAACGATTTCGCCATTACGAACGATGACTATACCTACAGAGCAAACGCTGCTGCGCTCATTGTTAGCCGTCTCAAAGTCTATAGAAGCAAAATCTTTCATTTCAATCTTTCCAAATATTCTCCCACTTATCCTCACACGATTCCGATAATGGATTGCCAAAGTCTGCCTGATTTCTCGAAGAGAACTCAGGCTTACCTTCCAACCAACTAATGGTGAGACCAGATGGTGCAGAAAGTTCAAT
>JAFWQE010000117.1 GCA_017509155.1 Prevotella sp. | reverse complement strand
ATCGGCAGACTTGCATCTATCCAATGTATCACGGTGCCTCGCCGCTCCATGCCCCTGAACCAGGTCATCTGCCGCTTGGCGAACTGATGGATGGCTATCTCAAGCGAGCGGAACATCTCGTCATAGGTGGTTTTTTCAGCTCCTTTCGCAGGATTCAATCGCTTAGAGTATTGTCTGTAACTCCTGAACTCCTGCGCTCGGCCAAGGGCATTAGGCCTTGGACGCTCTGCTTGCAGAGAACTCCTGCAACTCCTTACTCTTCCCCATTCCTCTTCAGCAGCTCGTCCATGTGCTTGCGCTCGTTGCTCAGTCGCGGCACCTTGTGCTGCCCTCCCAGCTTTCCCTTGCTCTTCAGCCAGTCGTTGAACAGTCCCTGCTTTGCCACGACGATTTCCAGCGGCTGCAGGGTGATGTCCTTGTGGCGCTTGGCTTCGTAGTCGCTGTTCAGCTCCTGCAGCTTCTTGTCGAGCAACTGTGCAAAGAGACGGATGTCGGATGGCTGCCGCGCAAACTCTATGAGCCATTGGTGCCGGCACTTGGCCTTTCCGTCCATAAACACGGGAGCGGCGGTGTACTCCATCACCTCGGCGCCCGTTTCACGACAGGCGTAGGCCAGTCCCTGCTCGGCATTGTCCACGATGAGTTCCTCGCCGAAGGCGTTGATATAGTGCTTGGTGCGACCGGAGATGACGAACTTATAGGGGTTTTTCGAAGTAAAGCGCACGGTGTCGCCTATCATGTAGCGCCACAATCCGCACGACGTGCTGATGAGCATCGCATAGTTTCGGCCCACCTCCACGTCCCAGAGGGGCACAATGCGTCCACCGTCGGTGTCGCCGCCGTCGGCAGCGCCCGGCTGCATCTCCTTGAACTCATAGAACACACCGTAGTCGAGCATGAGCAGCATCGACTTGTCTGCGGGGTCATCCTGAATGCCGAAGAAACCCTCGCTGGCGTTGTAGGTCTCCATGTAGTGCATGTCTGGCGAAGGTATCAGCTCTTCATACTGCTTCCTGTATGGCGTGAAGGCCACGCCGCCATGGAAGAATACCTCCAGGTTGGGCCACACCTCGTTGAGGTATTTCTTGCCCGACAGCTCCATGACACGGGTGAGCACAGAGAGCATCCACGACGGAACACCGCTGAGATTGGTCACGTTCTTGTGGAGCGTCTCCTGTGCGATGCGCTCGCGTTTCTCCTCGAAGTCGCTGAGCAGAGCCGTGGCCTTCTTCGGCACGCGCACCAGATTGGCCAGGGGATTGATGTTTTCTATGAGGATCGCACTGAGGTCTCCGACGAGCGAATGCGGCAGTGTGTAATTGGGAGCATGGCTGCCTCCGAGTATGAGCGCACGGCCGTCGAAGAGCCTGCTCTTGGGATTGTTGCGCAGATAAAGCGCCACCACGTCGGTGCCGCCGGCGTAGTGTATATGCCGCAAACCGTCGCCGCTCACGGGAATAAACTTCGACTTGTCGTTGGTCGTTCCAGAAGACTTGGCGTACCATCTGACCTGCCCAGGCCACAACACGTCTCGTTCTCCGTGACGCATGCGGTCGATGTCGGCCTTGAGCGACTCATAGTCGCCCACCGGAACATGCTCAGCGAAGCGCTCGTAACCGTTGATGGCAGAGAACAGATGCTTGCGCCCGAACTCCGTGTCGCGCGCCTCGCCGACGAGATACTCCAGCACCTCCTGCTGCATCTCGGCGCCGTTGTTCTGGTATCGCTCCAGTTCCTTCAGCCTCGCATTGAACACGTTCTTAACGATTCCTGTCAGACTCATTCCTGATAATTCCTTTATTCCTTGTTCGTTATGTTATTCTGGCTTCTATATAGCCAAGTACAGCCCCTCACAACTGACTCCCTCCCCTTGAAGGGAGTGGAACGCCCTGCGGCTTGCTTTCCAGCGGTAGCCACTTCCCTCGTGCTTACCGGTTCAACACATCAGTTCTTCCTTGCGGCTTGCTTTCCGGCGGTAGCCACTTCCCTCGTGCTTACCGGTGCAATACATCAGTTCTTCCCTGCGGCTTGCTTTCCAGCGGTAGCCACTCCCCTCCCTTCAAGGGGAGGGGTCAGGGGTGGGGTCCGTATCCGTTACTATTCGTGTTTGCTATCGCAATGCCGAAAAGTCGGTTGCAAAGGTACTAAAATTTCGATGAAGCAAGAAGAAAACAAACAACATTTGTTCGCTCAACCCCGAGAATTTTATTCAAACCATCAATGAGGCAAGCAAAACACAAAAGAAACCCTCCCCTCCTTTAGTCTTCAAGCCAGAGTGGCGCTTCTTCCATGGCACGAAATAGCTTTGACATCATTAATCCGCCTGTTTTTTCTAGTTTTTCTGCCAGATTGATGACGTTAAACTGACAGTTTTTT
The DNA here is from genome assembly GCA_017509155.1 of Prevotella sp. Classification (GTDB taxonomy): domain Bacteria; phylum Bacteroidota; class Bacteroidia; order Bacteroidales; family Bacteroidaceae; genus Prevotella. The sequence continues at coordinate 7,643 of JAFWQE010000117.1, read as the reverse complement.
GAAACAAATCCATTGGTTTTGTTCAACGATTCCATTGATTTCGTTGAACGATTCCATTGAGATTGTTGAACGAATCCATTGATTTTGTTCGTGAAAACTAACGGTCTTTGCGGGAAATATTGCCGGAAAAGGCGGGAAGAATTGGTAAAAAAGAAACAGGAAGTTGGGCTTTCAGGCCTGGCCTCCTGCTGTTTTTGGGCATCAATGCTGTTTTCTTCATGCGTTTGCGTTACTCGGAAAACGTGGGCTGAACAGTTCATTCCATCGCATCGAGCAGGATAAAGGCGGCCCAGTATTTAGGGTCGTTGTACTTGCCTCCCTCGCACTGGCGGAGATGTTGCTGCGCGGCGATGAAGGCCTGGCGCTTAGAATGTCCGGCGGTGAGGTTGCGATAGAACTCCGTCATGAGTAGCTGGGTGGCGCGGTCGTCCACTTTCCAGAGGCTCATGAGGAGCGTCTTCGCGCCCGCCTTCTTGAATCCTCGCTGCAGTCCGAACACGCCATCGCCTGACACATCGCCCAGTCCTGTCTCGCAAGCCGAGAGTACCACAAGGTCGAGCGTCCGCAAATCGAGCTGCGCAATCTCGCGCGCTGTGAGCACCCCATCGTCCACTCCCTCGGGGATATTCCCCCGTGTCTTCTCGTCGAGGGCGTCGGCAGCACCCGCCATAAACAGCCCCGAACGCGAGAGCGCAAGGTCTTCGGCATTTGGCTTATCGACCATGTCACCTATCGACGGTACGATTACTATCGTTTCCACCGTTGGTCTTACCTCTTTTTTCGGACTATAGAAGCCGTGCGTGGATACATGCAGCAGGCCGATGTCTTTACCCGACAGACGCTTGAGTGTGCTTTCCGTTCCATCCATGTCGGTATAAAGAAGCGTCTTGTTTCCTTTTTTCCGAAGGATGTTGTCGATGTCGATGATTTCCTTCTCTGAACCAGGCAGGAAGCTGATGCGGTCGCGCCATGTGGTGATGGTGGCGTCGAGCGAACGCGACGGCTCTATAGAGGGAGATTGCGCGACGCGTCTGGCCTCGTCTTCCCAGTCTCCCTTGCCAAACTGATACTGCAATCCGCCGAAGAGAGCAGCCATCAAACCCCTACCATTCTTGACGGATTGGCCAGCCGAAGCAATCATTCGCGTGGAGGTGAGACGATAGAAGTTGTAGCGTTCCATGCCATCGGCATATTCGATGCCTGTCCTATGCAGTTCACCAGCAGGAGCGAAGAAGATGTTTTTGGCAGAGGAAAGCTCGCCCTCAAGAGGTTTCCATACGAGTTGGGAAATGAGAGATGAGCCTTCCAAGCCTCTAATCGGGGAGTTGGTAAGCAGGTGTTCCTCGAAGAGAGGAATCAATTTCGGCGCCTTGTAATCCTTTTTAAGCGTCAAGGCAACGTACATGACACTGTCGTTAAGGATAGGTATGCGAAGGAATTCGATGGCGATGTCGTCGGCGGAAAGATTCTGCTGCACCGCGTGCCAGTCAGTCCGTAGGTTCGCAGTATAGTCTCCATAAGGCTTCGACTTCACCATCAGCTCGCTCTCCTGCCGCGTAATGGCCCTTCTGAGTGAGTCGCAGTCTATGGTGCGTTCTGCCAGAGGCCGCTCATACTGCTGATTGAGCGTCGTTCGTTTTTCCTGTATTCCGCGATACATGTCCACCAGTGCCGTGTTTCCGCTTTCCATGATGAGCTTCTGCATTTCCATGTCTGTCTGCAGCAACAGTCCTTTGCTGAAGAGCGCCGCATCGTATGTTGTCTCTATAAGAGTCTGGCTTTTGATGTAGTAGCAGAAGAGAGGCAGTCGCTCATCAAACGAGCTGGCATATTCTTTCCAGTATTCCGAGCGCTGCACGGACGACATGCTGGCGAAGTTTTCCAACACTATTTTCCTGACAAGGTCGATGTATTCCTTCTGGTATCGGGTCACGGAGAAGTGGTCGTGTATGCTGAAATACTGGAACGACAGGTTGTTGAGCGCCAATGCGTAGGAGGGATTATCCGTGCCCAGCGTGCGTTTCACGATTTCCATCGAAGCGGTGGCCATTCGAACAGCCTCAAGGTTGTTTCTGAGGTTATAGTGGATGTTTGCCAGCTGATTAAGCGAATTGGCGTAGTCAAGGTTGTCTGTGCCCAGTGTTTTCTTCTTGATATCCATAGCCGCCTTTGCATTGCCGAGCGCCTTTTCGTATTCCCCCATGTCCATAAGAATAGAAGCCAGGAGGTAGTTGCTGTCGGCCATCTCCATACTGTTCTCGTCATATTGCTTCTTTATCTGCTCTGCCGCCAGTACAGCTTCAGTGAGAGCTGCATAATAGTTTCCCAGATACTGTTGCATGGTTGCCATGTTCTGTTTGATCTTTATCACGTCTGGATGGTTTTTCCCATACAGTTGCTCCAAGGTTTTCTCTGCTTCTTCCAGATAGTGGCAGGCTTCAGCGTAGTCGCCTATGCGCGAATGGTAGACAGCGATATTGTTGAGCGAGGTGATATAATCGTGATGATGCACGCCTGAAGTCTGTTTCTTGATGTCCAAAGACTTTCTCTCCAGCCTTATGGCTTCTACATTATGGCCAAGGGCAGAATGGTATTCTGCTGCTTTGCTCAGGCACTTTGCATACAGTTTTCGGTGGTCGCCAACGAGGCTTTCAATAACACCCAGACATTCCTCTTCCAATGTGAGGGCTTGCTGATAGTTTCCCTGGGCGGCCACAAGGCTGGCGAGGATATTGAGCCCTTGTGCATAGTCTTCACTCTTTTCTCCGTTTATCTGCTTTCTGATGCCGAGCGCAATGGTCGAGTACCTGATGGCCTCGTTCATGTTTTCTATGTCTGAATAGCAGACGGAGAGGTTTTCCAATACCTTTGCATACTGTTCGCTCTTTTCGCCATGCACCTTTTTGACCTTCTCTAAAAGACTGTTGTACATGCTAATGGCTTCGTCGATCTTTCCTGTTTCTGAAATATAGGTGGCAAGGTTGTTCAACGACAGCAGATATTCAGGATCGTTCTCGCCCAGCACCTCTTTTCTGATGTCCAGGGCATTGCGTTCCAGACTGACGGCTTCTTCATAATGACCCAACAGGTTTTCGCATTCGGCCATCAGGTTGAGAGTAAAAGCATAGAGCTCATGGCGCTGGCCATAGCTCTCCTTTACAGACTTTTCAACCTGCCTGAGCTCTGTCAGCGCCTCTGCGTATTTGCCGTTTTCAAACAACTGTTTGTAGGTATTGAAAAGGCCGGTCGATGGTTGCCGCCTTTCAAAATGATAGTTTCCAAAAGACAGCTGGGCAGTCCATGGGCGCGGAGCCCCTTCTATGTAGACGGTCTCTATGTAGAATCCATATTTGTCGGCATCAAAAGGATGCTCGCCACCTTTAAAGATGAGGCTTCCATCGTCGTTCGTGAATTCATCTATTGTGTATTTTTGGGCCAGCGTCGTCTTCATCTGCCTGCAAGTCTTTTCAGCATCTTCCTTGCTGGCACAGAATATCTGCATGAAGGCACCATTGAAAAAGGATGAGGAGCCACTGATGTTTCCGAAAAAATAAAGGTTATGAAACGTGATGCCTTCATACTCCGCGTTCACGAAGCAGACGCTGAAGAAATCGTCCTCAACGGAAACATCATACGGCGTGCCCAGTCTTTTCTGCAATGCCTCTCTGGCATTCTCATAAGACTCTCCAAACCTAACACCATAGATGTCGGTGATTCTTTCACTCTGGGCGATGGCCAACAAAGGATATAAAAGCAGACAAATAAAAAGATTTCTCATGTATGAATGGGTGATGAAGACAAGGGCGAGCCTTGTTGATTTCCTTTATTTTATTTATAAAATGTAGTATGCTAATGCCGGCATATTTGAAAAAACTGATAGATTTCTGCGCAAAGGTATAAAATAAAATGGTAATGACAAAGGGGGTAATGGAAAAAAGTTTGCATGAACGTGTGGGCGACGGGCTCAAACGGAGGAGGGAGAAAGGAGGGCTGAGATGGCGGCTCGGCGGTCAATGGTGAGGGTGAGCACGGACTTCAGCTGGTGGCTGGGACAGTCGACGGCGCGCACCGCGGTGTCGTCGGACCTTACTTTCATGATGAAAACGCTCGGGCCGGTGGTGATGCTGCCCACGAACTGGCGGGCTGCAAGCAGCAGGTCGACAGAGATGAGCAGTCGCACGATGGCGGCCTTCCTGACTTGTGGGCTGGCCTTGCTGAATGCCTGATGGTCGTAGCCTTTGTCGGTTGGGCTGCACATCGAGAAGAACCGAACGCGAGGAAAGGCTGCCCTGACGTCGTTGAGCAGTCGCACGTCGTCGGTGAGCACAAAGACGCTGTCGCCATCGGCCGGTGCGAGTGCCGCCACCATCGGCCGCCCATCAATGAGCTGCGCCTCAGACGACTTGTCGCCACCGCGTATCTGTATGCCCGCATAGTGTGGCGGAAGGCGAAGGGCCTGGACGACTTCCGTCTCACGGGCGAGTATCTCGGGCCGCAGCCGCCACACCATCCTCGCCAGCTCTCCGTAGACTTGGTAGTAGTCGCCTTGAATTCCAAGCGCCGGAATGTGGTAGTATGTGGCGGGCTCCGATGCAACATCCTGTCCCAGCAACACACGTTCGCCGTAGACCCGATAGGCTTTCACATGACCAATCACCGTCAGCAGCATGGTCTTCAGTTTCCAGACAACGAACCTGAAGCTCCTTTCACGAAGGGTGTTTCTGATTATGCGTCTCCATGAAGGCGGCCGGTGGAAGTTGTATCTGCGATGAAAAGGCTCATGCACCTCGGTGCAGAAAGGCAGGAAAAACTCCGTCCATCCCTCGCCGGGAAGCCCCCGAGGGGGATGTTTATGAGCCCTAGGGCTCAAACTGAGAACTGAAAACTGAGAGGTGAAAAGCCCCCGAGGGGGATGTCCGGCTGAAGACAAAGCGTCGAAATAGATTTGAAACCGCAGCCCGTGCTCCAGACAATAGAGCATGGCGTTGAGCATATAGTTGAGCTCTACAAAGAATCCGCAGTTGTTGCCTACATGGTAGATGAGTCGTCTTTGAAAGGATTCATTCACTCTTTGGTACTGTTTGATGTCCATCATCAGGAAAGTTAGGTCACGAATTTGAGAATTTCAGAATAAGGAGGGCAAGGAGTTCGGACAAGACTTCTTGTCGCTCCTTTCATCTTTACTGATATCTCAAGTCACGAATTTGAGAATTTCAGAATAAGGAGGGCAAGGAGTTCCGAAGAGAACTCTGGTCGCTCCTTTCATCTTTACTGATATCTCAAGTCACGAATTTGAGAATTTCAGAATAAGGAGGGCAAGGAGTTCCGAAGAGAACTCTAGTCGCTCCTTTCATCTTTACTGATATCTCAAGTCACGAATTTGAGAATTTCAGAATAAGGAGGGCAAGGAGTTCCGAAGAGAACTCTTGTCGCTCCTTTCATCTTTATAGATATCTCAAACCACGGAAAGACTGCATGGAGACAGTAAAACGGTCACCATGTGACCCTTATTCCGAGCGGACATGTGAACATGAACTGCCGTTCTGTCCAGATGGTATGTGTGTCGCTGCCCGACGGAATATACCAGTTGAGCGTAGGTTCAACGAAGATGCTGGTGTGGGGAGTGAAGCTATATTGCAATCCAAGACTGGCATTTGTCTGCCACTGCATGGACGGACTGAAGTGGGAGCTTTGGTTGAATACGGCGTTGCGGTCGAGGTAGTAACTGCCGCTGACCTTCCCGTAGACGGGAATGTGCATGGTCACGCCGAGGGAGCTATATGCCGAAAGCTGCCTGTGCTGAATCCAGTTGAAGGAAAGGCGGAGCGGTATGCCGAGGTAGTGCACCTGCTGACGGCTGACGGCAGAGTCGCCGCTCTCGCCCAGCGAGAATTGCGAACGAAGGATGGTGTACTGCAAGCCTGTTTCGACACTCCACTTGCCACCGAGCGGCTTTGTCAGCGAAATGCCAAACGTGATGGGCTTGTCGTGATGCTCCTTTTGCTGAATCTTGCCCGTGTTGCGCTCCGCAATCTCTATCAGCTGAAGCGTATCTGCGGAAGCGCTGGGAGACGAAACGGCCTTGAGGTATCGGGCATATTCCTCCCACGTCGTGACATATTCCGGCCATTGTACTGATGAACCGTCTGGCTCTGGTTGGTCGCCTGTCGGGCTGGAACCATTTGTTGCGATGAGCCGATAGACGCTTTGGGCGAGAGCAGGCCCAAGAGAACCGGCGGCAAGGAGCTGCCACTTCCCGGGCTTTTTGTCGGGGCTGCGGAGATACCGCAGCCTACGGAACCTTTCGCTAGCTGATGAGTCGGTGGCGATGACTGTCCTGAATGGCAAGGAGACGTCGTGGCTTTCGTTGAGTTCACTGTTGAGTGTGTCGCACGGGGCCTGCGTCATCAGGATGTCGGTGTCTGCGACGGAATCGGTGTCTGCCGGCAAGAAGGTGCCGAAAGGCTGGCTTGTCGTTATGGCCATAGTCGTTGTCGGGGCAGACGAATGCACCGCCTGACGGTCTTCGGGACCGCCATTCTGACCGGCAGGTCGATGGTCTTCTTCCCTATGGGTGGGCGCAACCTGGTCGACGACTACGTGAACCTCGTCGTCACTGCCCTTTTCTTCCTTGTGAAAGAACACGAGATAAGCGGCCAGCGGCAACAGCAATGCAGCGACGAAAGCGATGGTCTTGCTGTCGATGATGCGCCGCAAAAGGCGCTTCGCGCGCGACAGTTGCGACGACGAACTGTGGGGCGCTATGCCGAGCATGTCGGCAATCTCCTGATGGGAGAATCCTTCAATGACAGACATCCGCAGAATCTTTCCGTAGCCTTCGGGAAGACGACCGACGAGGCTGAGCAGCTCGCTGAAGTTCAGTTCGGACTCAGGTGACGACGACGAATCCACAAACACAGCGTCCTCGTTGTCAACAGAAGAGATGGGCAGAAAGCGCAGGCGGTCCCTTTGCTGCACATGCTTCAGCGACACATTCCTCACGATGGTCGTCAGCCATTCGCACAGTCGGGAATTGTCTCTGAGGTTGCTTATGGAGACAAACGCCAGGACAAAGGCATCGTGGACCAGATCGTCGACGGTGGCCCTGTCTTCTCTGGTGATGTTCATACATATCCCAACCATTTTGGGATAGTATGTCCGGTATATGATGTCGAGAGCCTCCGTGTCCTTTTCCTTTGCTCTCTGAACGATTGCGTGTGGTTCCATGTCCTCAGCTTCGGGGTCCGGCGACGTGCCCCTTTATATATAGATACGAAAACTCCACGGAATACTGCATGGCAGAGTGGATTTTTTTTCAGAGAAAAAAGAAAGGTCTGTTTCTTTTCAACGCCAGGACATCTAAACGAAACTGCTGAAAAAGGGCGGTAAAAACGATGAACGGGAGGAGCAAAAGCGGCAGTTTGGCGAAACAAAACCAATGGAATCGTTCGACGAAATCAATGGAATCGTTGAACGAAATCAATGGAATCGTTCAACAAAACCAATGGGTTTGTTTCGTGAAAGCGTCGGTTTCAGCTGATGAAAACGACAAAATGACGGGATGAAAACGGCAGAAAAGTGAAGCCTAAAAGTGAAGAGTGAAGTCTTAAAAGTGAAGAGTGAAGAGTGAAGTGTGAAGAATT
>JAFWQE010000116.1 GCA_017509155.1 Prevotella sp. | reverse complement strand
TTCGCTTCGCTCACTCCACACCCTGCCTAAATTCCAACGCCCTTCCAGGGCTTATTTCCCTTTGAATAGGTCAACTCCTATATCATTCCCTATTAATTATTTTCTCTGAAAAACACCTCAAACATGTCACCGCCCAGTCTGGATGCGGGCTGGGCGGTGGTGAGTGTGGTGACGGGTTGGCGCTTTTAGTCCTTTTTCTCAGATGCGAGAACGTATATGCGGTGGCTGCCGCGGCCCTGGGCTATTATGCCTGAGTGGTCGAGGTGGGCTGCCAGCTTCAGCTCGCGCTGCGCTACGCTGTACGAGAGGCCTGTAAGCTCGGCATAATCTGCCACACGCATGAAATGGTGCTCCTCAAGATAGGCACGGGCGCTGGCAAAACGATCCAGACGGTGAGCTTCCTTGGGTTGGTAGAGCGGAACAAAACCCATGTAGGGCGACTGCCTCAACTGTCCCTTGCCCCTCAGACGGGCCCTCACACTACCCAGCAGACGTTTGTCGCAACTGAAAGTGATATGGCTCACTTCCAGACTCTTGGCATTCAGCTCATGATTCTCTTCGTCGCCTGTTTCAGAGGCAGCAGCCTGTTCCTCGTCGGTGCCCAAGCCCTGCCCCGTGGCCGTTGTCATGTCGCCCTTGTCGATAAGCCCTTTCTCGCGACCTTGCTTAGGCCTTATGCTCACGCTGAAAGTGCCGATGCCAGGCAACGTGACGCTGCCGGCCTCGGCCAGTCGCTCGTCGAGACAGGCCACCAGGTCGGTAAGCACGCCTTTTATCACACCCTCGCCCCACGAGGTATGTTCCGCCAGATGCTTCACAAAATGCTCTGCCGTATCACCCTTGCCCTTGACGATTTTGTACACCTCTCGCACTTTGCGCGACTCCGTATTGCGCAAGTCGCGTATTTCCTGTTTGTAATAATCTAACATAGGTTGAAAAGTTTTGTAATACTGCGCAAAAATACTCTTTCTTCAGCTTATAAACAAATAATCGACCTTAAAGAAAGTTAACGTCACGTTGGGATTTCCACGAATCACGTTGTGACGCATATAAATCGCGACGCGATTTGCAGAAATTGCGACGCGACGCACAGTTATTAACCTGTCGAGTGAACATTATTGAGCGGTCGTAAGAACGTTTTTGACCAATGGATAAAGCGTTTGAAAAAGGTACAAACCGGACATCCTTCAAGGCGCGTAAGTCGTTGATTAAGGCCAAGATATAAATTCGTGAAAACTTGACAAAGGCCGAAAAATTTTGTATCTTTGCAGCCGAAATGTGAGCGGGCAGGCGTGCCTGCCTGGCAACTCAAGAACAACCTTAATTCAAGTTTCGCATGTTATGGAAGTTAAAGAACTCCTTTAACTCCTTCACGAGCGAAGCGAGTCAGAAGATAACAACCCAACCTTTAAAAAATAACTTTTTTACATGAACGATCTGATTCTTTCTGATTCGACTGGAAACAGTCGAGACGTCGAGCAGACACAAGGTGCCTGCCGACAAGTGCAGCTTCTGGCTGCAAATGTGAATGAGGCAGCTGCAATTCATACCGAGAATGCGCTGCTGCCTGCCGAAACCTTCCTGAGCGAAGGCTATGAGTTCCGCTACAACGTCCTCTCTAAAAAGATAGAGGTACGCGAGCGCGGGACAGAGACGTGGCGCCATATGGACCGTATGGCGTTCAACAGCATCGTGATGGCTGCGCGCAAGGCGTTGCCCGATGAGCGGGGCCTGAAGGCCTTGCTCAACGACATTATCTACAGCGAAGCCACGCCCCTGTGGAATCCTGCCACCTCGTGGCTCTTCACGCGACCTAAGTGGGATGGGCTGGACCGCATCAGCTGGCTCCTCTCGCTCATCTACGGCATCACGGCCGAACAGGCCTACTGGGTTCACTTGTGGTGGCGCTCCGTGGTGGCCCATTGGCTGCAGATGGATGCCCTGCATGCCAACGAGGTGGTCGTCATGCTCATCGGCGAACAGGGTTGCGGTAAGTCCACTTTCTTTCTGCGCCTGTTGCCTCCTGAGCTGCGTGAGTACTACCTCGACCATGTCAACCTCACCAACAAGTTCGACAAGGATATGGCGCTGACCAACAACCTGCTCATCAACATCGACGAGTTTGACCAAATCACGCCTTCGCAGCAGGCTATGCTGAAGCAGATGGTCTCGAAGGTTCGCGTGAACGGCCGCCGGATCTTTGCCTCTGAGCAGACCGACAGCCCTCGCTATGCCTCGTTTGTGGCCACGACCAACAACCGTCACCCCCTGCGCGACCGCACCGGTTCCCGCCGTTTCATCTGCATCGAAGTGGCGCCCGGTCACGAGATCGACAACAGCGTGGAGATTGACTACGACCAGCTCTATGCCCAGCTGATGGCGGAGTTGCATGGCGGGCAGCGCTACTGGTTCACACCGGAGGAGGTCCTAAGCATTCAGCGTGCTAATGTGCGATATATGAGTACCTTGGACCTGGAAACGATGATTGAGACGTGTTTCCGTCAGCCCGAGGAAGGCGAGTATGTCGAACCCCTCACCACGTCGGCCGTGATGGAAATACTCTTGCGCGAGTACCCCACACTCAAGGCCACACATTCCCTGCGTGTGCAGATAGGCATCGCCTTCACACACCTCGGTTTCGTCTGCCAGAAAAACAAGCACGGGCACCTCTACCAGGCCATTCCCATCCGCCGTCAGTAGCCAACCCGTCACCACACTCACCACCGCCCAGCCTGCATCCAGACTGGGCGGTGACATGTTTGAGGTGTTTTTGAAAAAAACTTGGATGTTGAGCTATCTGATGAACAAGAGCTCGCGGTACTTGGGAAGCGGCCAGAGGGCATCGTCGACGATGAGTTCGAGTTTGTCGATCTGACGACGGATGACGTCGAACATCGGGGCGATGGTGTCGTGATAGGCGATGGCTTTCGCGTGCTCGTCCTCTATCTTGTTGGCCACCTTACGTGCAGCCACGAGTTCCTCGACCTTTGTCTCGATGGTGGCTGTGCGCTGGGCAATCTCCTCGATGAGCTTGATGTTGCGGGCGGATAGTTCGTCGGCTTTCTCGATGGGGAAAACTGAACGCATGCGTTCCACATTCTTCAGGAGCTGCGCCTGGTAGTTGGTTGCCACGGGGATGATATGGTTCATGGAGAGGTCGCCGAGC
>JAFWQE010000115.1 GCA_017509155.1 Prevotella sp. | reverse complement strand
TCTCTTCAAGCGCACCATAGGAATAAAGGACAGCGGCAACATTTTGCCCGGTCATGGCGGCATGCTCGACCGTTTCGACTCATCGCTCATGGCCTTCCCCGCTGCCGTCGTTTACGTCTACTCGTTGACATTGCTTTGAAGTCAGCAAGAGGTGGAAGCCCCCCAAGCCCCCGAGTGGGATGTTTTTGAGCCCTCGGCTCATTTTCACATCCTCCTCGGGGACTTGGGGGGCTTCCACGTTTTACTTATCACTTATCACTTTCCTCCCTTTCCTGATGACCACTCCCTTGTAGTCGCGTCCCACGCGTTGACCACTTAGGTTGTAACGCGGTGCGTCTTCGTCGGCGTCGGTCTCAGCCATACGGATGTTGGTGGGAGAGTCTGTGGCCGGGTAGGGTTCCAACTGTGAGAGACAATTTGCCAAAGAAAAGCAATGGCGTCTGCTGGTGTTCATCCGTGAAAGCCTGTGTTTGTCTGTGTATACATGATAGTCCATGACAAGAGAAAAGTGAGGAAGAACGCCGTGAATTTCCGCGTTTGTCCGTGGCAGACAACAATTCCCGTTTATGCCGCCAACGAAATCGCGAAATAAATCTGCCATTCTTTTGCAAGAAATCTGCCAAATAAACACAAAAAAACTGGCAGTTTTCTGAAACAATTCCATTGATTTCGTTCATCCATTCCATTGAAATCGTTGAACGATTCCATTGATTTCGTTGAACGATTCCAATGGAACTGTTGTCAGAAACCGCCAAAATGCGAACGTTCATCCAGCGCCTTAGCGCTCTATTTTAGGCAAACAACCCACTTCAACAAGCAGCATTTCCTCGGCAAACATCGCTCTTTTGCTTCTCGAAACACTGTTTTTTGAGTTTTTTGTTGCTCGAAATATCCTTTTTCCATTTATTCTTTGTATCTTTGCAAGCGGTTCGGGGGAGAAATCCCGATACCGCAAACGAAGCATTTGCTATTATTTCGCGTTAAGCCAAAATGCCTAGGAAACAAATTGGAATAAAAAACGCTCGGAAGTAATAGAGATTGCGGGGTGCAGGATTGCATCCCCTTCCTCGTCAATATAGCAATGTATTCGCGCCTTAGGCGTGATACATTCTTATAGGACGGGGATGGGGTTCCAATTCCTAGGCATGCCCCAAAGCTTAACGCATAAGGATGGCATCATGCCTTTTTTATGCGGTAGCGATTGATAGTCAGATGCCAAACCAAGACCTATCAATCGCTTATGGCAAATACGAACTTAGCAAATGCGAAGACGGCGAAGAACGATGAGTTCTACACACAGTATGCAGACATTCAGAAGGAAATAAACGCCTACCTGGAGTATGACCCGAATGTGTTCCGAGGCAAGACGATACTTCTGCCTTGCGACGACCCAGAGTGGAGCAACTTCACGAAGTTCTTTGCGCAGAACTTCGAAGCCTTTGGCCTGAAAAAACTGATAAGTACAAGCTATGCCGTTGAGTCAAAGAAGATAAAAGACTGGCAACCAACACTCTTTGAAACGGAAAGCCCTTATTATGATGCAGACAAGAGCCGTACCAACGGAAAGATATTCGTTCTCGACAAAGACGTCAACGGCGATGGGCGTTTCAATTTCAACGACCTGCAATGGAGCTACCTGGAAGGCGACGGAGACTTCCGCAGCGATGAGGTGAAAGCCTTGCGAGACGAGGCTGACATCATCATTACCAATCCGCCGTTCTCGCTCTTCCGAGAGTTTTTCACTTGGATGATGAAGGCTGAGAAGAAGTTCGTGGTTATCGGGAATATCAATGCGGTGTCGTATAAGGAAATCTTTCCGCATATCAAAGAAGGAAAGATGTGGTTGGGGGCTACAAACTTTAACACAGGTATGTACTTTCGTGTTCCCAAAGACTTTGTCTATGCCGCATCATATAAATTCGAAAGAGAAATAAACGGAGAGAAAGTTAATCGTGTTCCGGGTTGCTGTTGGTATACCAATCTTGACCATGGGCGCCGGCATGAGCCGCTACCGCTGATGACGATGGAAGATAATATTATGTTTTCGAAACACAAGGAAATAAGAGGTAAGCATTATGTAGAATATGAGAACTATGACGCATTAGAAGTTCCTTTCGTAGACGCAATTCCGTTAGACTATAACGGAAAAATGGGAGTTCCCAGGACTTTCCTCGACAGGTTTTGTCCTGAGCAATTCGAGATAATAGGAGTTGACTCGACAGACTTCTCCGAAGAGCTTGGCATAGCCCCAATAGGCGAAGACTGGATAAAAAGGTATAAACAAGCGGGAGGTACTGGTCACATGACATCCAACATGCGAAATCTTGTGCTTACAGTAGATGGCATGCCGAAAATAAGTTATGCAAGAATAATCATCCGCAAAAAACAATAGCCATGAAAACAACGTTACTAACCGACCTTACGGCAAAAGAGATTTGTGAGGGTTTTGTATATAACCAGTTGGAAGGCAAAGGCCTGTTCGGATGGTCTGGCAAGCTGACCATACAGCCAGAGTATCAGCGCAACTACCTCTATGCAGAGAACGACGGCAAGAAAGAAATGGCTGTTATCGACAGCATGCTGAAGGACTATCCTATCGGGCTTATCTATTTCAACGAACCTGAAAAAGGAAAATATGAGATTCTCGATGGACAACAGCGTATAACAAGCATCGGACGCTTCGTCACGGGGAAGTTTGCCATCAAGGACAAGTTCGGAATGGAGCAGTATTTTACGGGGCTAACCAAAGAGGATCAGGATAAGATTCTTTCTTACAAACTACTTATCTATATCTGCAATGGCACGGAAAAAGAGATAAAGGAGTGGTTTGAGACCATCAACATTGCCGGTGTTCCGCTGAACAAGCAGGAACTGCTCAACGCCACTTATTCGGGGCCATTCGTCACGCTCGCCAAAGCCACATTCAGCAACTCGCGCAACCCGCAGTTGCAGAAATGGGGATGCTACGTGAACGGCAACGCCAACAGGCAAGAAATATTGCACGTGGCACTCGGCTGGGTTGCCAAAGGTGAAGACAACATCGGAGGCTATATGAGTCTGCACCGCAACGAAAACAGCATAGAGGAACTGAAGACTTATTTTGACACCGTGATAGAATGGGCAAAGACAATCTTCGGAGAACCCAAGAACGAAATGAGAGGCTTGGAATGGGGTACGTTCTATGAGCGTTTCCATGCCAACTCCTACAATCCTTCCTATGTGCAGAAACGAGTCAACGAGTTGTATGCTGATGAGTTCGTAACAAACAAGAAAGGAATCTTTGAATATGTCTTGGGCGGCGAAGTGGAGATGAAACTGCTCAACATTCGTATCTTCGACGAGAGCACAAAAAAATCGGTCTACGCGAAACAGACAAATGCGGCCCGAGAGCAAGGAGTGTCAAATTGCCCTGAATGTGCAAAGGGACACGAGAATGTTCGCACCAAGATTTACAAGATATCGGAAATGGATGCCGACCACGTGACAGCCTGGAGCAAAGGAGGAAGCACAGACATCAAGAACTGCCAGATGCTTTGCAAGATGCACAATAGGGCAAAGGGGAACAAATAGAATGCACTCACTTCCATCTTTATCAACGGATGGAGCAAACGAAACAAACACTCCGTGTAGGGTAGTTACCGTGCCGAATGTGTGTGTTTCGGCATCATCATCGGTTTTCAACACCTAATGCAGGAACTGCGAAAGCTTCGTCGCCTTCCGCTAGGTCGGATTTGTAATCCGACCTCACTGAATATAAGCATTTCCAATGCACAAAACATATCTTTCCCGGATTATAAATCCTAATAATCCAGGCGGTCGGATTGCAAATCCGACCGAGCAGGTTTACTGGTTAAGACTGTCATTTCGAAATCCACATTTCGGCATCATCATCGGCTTTCAACGACAAATGTAAGTGCTGCGAAAGCTTCGTCGCCTTCGTGAAATTCGTTGTCGTAAAAAAGAAGGCAATTAGTTGATGGCGGTCTTGGAGTTGCAGGCGTTCTTCTGCAACTCCTGTAACTCCTCAAGCAGAGCGAAAGCGAGACCTGAAAAACTCATTCGTTGTTCAGAAGCGACACCATGAGCCGTGCGGCGTTGTCGGGTGCACTGGTGGTGCCAAGGGCGTCGGCTACCTTGCGGTATCCTTCGAGTTGGTCGTTGCGGGCTGAGCCTCCTGGGAGGATGGAGCGGAGGGATGTGCGGATGCTTTCCACGGAGAAACGGTCGGCCATCAGTTCGGGCACCACCTCGCGGTCGGCAATAAGGTTGACGAGGGATATGAAGCGGCACTTGACAATGAGGTTGAAAGCGAAGCGCGCAATATGGGGGAGGGCCACCTTGTAGCACACTATCTGCGGCACGCCAAAGAGGGCTGTCTCGAGCGTTGCGGTGCCACTGGTGACGAGGGCCGCGGTGGACTGTGCCAGCAAGGCGTATGTGTCGTTGTGCACAATGTGCACATTGGAACCGCGCAGGAAACGCTCATAATAGTCGTCTTCGATGGACGGTGCGCCGGCCAGCACCAGCTGGTAGTCGCCGATGTCGCGCGTGGCCTCGATCATGGCGGGGAGGTTGTCCTTGATTTCCTGTCGCCGGCTGCCGGCGAGCAGGGCAATGATGGGCCGGCGGTCGCCTGTTGTGCGCGCGGTAAACTGCTCGAAGGTCTCGGCGTTCTGAGCCTTAAAGGTGCGCACTTCGTCGGCCGTGGGGTTGCCCACATAGTGGATGGGATAGTGGTGTTTCTGTTCGAAGAAAGGCACTTCAAACGGCAGGATGGAGAACAGCTCGTCTACATCGCGACGGATGTTGCGGATGCGATACTCCTTCCATGCCCATATCTTCGGAGAGATGTAGTAGTAGACGCGGGGACGGGCGGGAGATGGGTCGTTTGGGAGATTGGTCGTTTGGGAGATTGGGAGATTGGTCGTTTGGTCGTTTGGGAGATTGGGAGATTGGTCGTTTTGGGGGGTGGGAGGTGCTGTACGCACTGCCTCGCGGGTCTCATGCACATGCTCGGCGATGCTAAGATTGAAACCTGGATAGTCCACAAGGATGACTGCATCGGGCTTCCACTGCGCGATGTCGCTCTTGCAGAACCGCATGTTGCGGAAGATGGTGGGCAGATGGAGCAGCACAGGAATGAATCCCATGTAGGCCAGCTCCTTGAAATGGCGCACTCGCGTGCCGCCGACGTCGGTCATCAGGTCCCCTCCGAAGAAGCGGAATTCAGCCTCGGGGTCTTCCTTTCTGAGCGACCTCATCAGGTGGGAGGCGTGCAGGTCGCCGCTGGCCTCGCCTACTATCAGGTAGTATTTCATGTTCCTTTGTCTTTTAGTATCGCTTGTTTCTCTTTGTTCTGCGTTTAGAGGCGAGAGGAAAGAAGTGAGTGGTGAGAGGTGAGAGGTGAGAGGATACTCTCCAAGAGCCCCACCCCAGCCCTCCCTGCTCAGGGAGGAAGTTTAAGAAAGGAGCCTAGGGAGATGTCACCTCTCTGCAGAACCCCTCCCTTGGGGAGGGGCAGGGGTGGGTCTCACTTCTTCTTCTGCTTCCCTGAAGCTGCAGAAGCGCTGGGGATGCAGCAGCTACTCCTGCCAGTCGGCGAGGCTGTGCAGGGCGTCGTAGTCTGTGACGTCGATGCGCGTGGGCGTTATGGCCACATAGCCGTGGGTCAAAGCCCAGTTGTCGGTGTCGTCGGCCTCGGGCTCATCGTTCGAGTAGCTGCCCACCATCCAGAAGTAGTCGTAGCCGCGCGGATGATGGCATTTCACGCACTCGTTGCCCCAGGTGCCGTGGGCCATGCGGCAGACGCGCACACCGCGGAACTCGCTGAGCAGCGGGAAATTGATGTTCAGGCAGACGCCGGTGGGCAGTCCCTCGGTGAGCACGCGCTGGGTCATCTTCCGAATATAAGGGCGCAGGGGCTCGAAATCTGCATCGTCGCTATGGTCGCAGAGTGAGAAGGCCACGCTGGGAATGTATTTCATGCATCCCTCCATGGTCACGCCCATGGTGCCGCTGTAGTGGGTGTTGACGGAGGCGTTGTCGCCGTGGTTGATGCCGCCTATCACCATGTCGGGACGGCGCTGCTGGCAATACTGGTTGAGAGCGAGCTTCACGCAGTCTACGGGTGTTCCGTTCGACGAGAGGACGAGCAGTCCCGGCTCGTCGCGGCGCACATTGAGGCGCAGCGGCTCTGTGGCCGAGAAGGCGCAGGCAAAGCCCGAGCGCGGGCCCTCGGGGGCACACACGATGAGGTCGGCCAGGTCGCGCAGATAGCTGATGAGACAGTTGATGCCCTTCGACTGGTAGCCGTCGTCGTTGGAAATCAGTATGAGTGGTCTTTTGTTTTCTGTCATGATAAAAAAACGTTTGGACTGCAAAAGTACGAAAAAAAGCCCGAATCGCAGGCCTCTGAACAGGAAAAGTTGCACTTTGGGCGTGGAATTCGTCCCTGGGTATTCAGTGCTCGGGTGGTTCGCGGGCTCTTTCCGTCCGTCTCATGTAAAGAACTGTTAGGGGGGAGAGGGGAGAGGGGAGACCCACCCCTGCCCCTCCCCAAGGGAGGGGTTCTGCTGAGAGGTGACTTCTCCCTCCCTAAACTCCCTCCCTAAACAGGGAGGGCCGGGGTGGGTCTCACCTCTCACCTCTTACCTCTCACCTCAAAAAACTGAAGCAAGCAAAGCTTGCGAAAGTTGAGTTTGTTGGTTAAACGTCTGTAAATCTCGTTAAAAACAGACGGGAATATGGTTATTCCGAAAAAAAGTTGTATCTTTGCACAAATTTTCTTATGTAAAAAGCGTCGCCTGACATTGCAAAGCCAATGGGCAGGTGATGACAAGGTATATATATTAAGGTAAGATATGGGAAAAATCATTGCATTAGCAAACCAGAAGGGCGGCGTGGGCAAGACCACCACGACCATCAACCTTGCAGCCTCGCTGGCCACGCTGGAGAAGACGGTGCTCGTCATTGATGCCGACCCTCAGGCCAACGCTTCGAGCGGTCTGGGTGTAAACATCAGCGACATCGACTGCAGTATCTACGAATGCATCATAGACCACGCCGACGTTCGCGACGCGATGTACACCACCGATATTGAGGGCCTGGACATCATTCCGAGCCACGTGAACCTCGTGGGAGCAGAGATTGAAATGCTCGAAATGGAACAACGCGAACTGGTACTGAAGAACCTGCTGGAACCGATAAAGAACGAATACGACTACATACTGATTGACTGCTCGCCGTCGCTGGGCCTCATCACGGTGAACGCGCTGTCGGCTGCCGACTCGGTCATCATTCCCGTCCAGTGCGAATATTTCGCATTGGAAGGCATCAGCAAACTGCTGAACACCATCAAGATCATCAAGAGCCGGCTCAATCCGAAGCTCGAAATAGAAGGTTTCCTGCTGACCATGTACGACCAGCGCCTTCGTCTGGCCAACCAAATTTACGACGAGGTGAAGCGCCACTTCCAGGAACTGGTGTTCAAGACGGTCATCCAGCGCAACGTGAAGCTCTCCGAGAGTCCGTCGCACGGACTGCCGGTCATTCTCTACGACGCCGACTCCACAGGTGCCAAGAACCACTTGTCGCTGGCCAAGGAAATCATCAACAAGAACAAATAGCACGGGAAGGCTCCAAGAGAATGCCGACCCCACTTCCAGAAAACAGCTTATGGCAGTAAAGAAGAAATACAATGCACTCGGCCGCGGCCTTGACGCCCTCATCTCGACTAACGACGTGAAGACGCAGGGGTCGTCGACCATCAACGAGATACCGCTCAGTCAGATTGAGCCCAACCCGAACCAGCCGCGCCGGGAGTTCGACGAAGCAGCCCTGCAAGAACTGGCACAGAGCATCGGCGAGATTGGCATCGTGGTGCCGCTGACACTGCGCCAGACAGGCGAGAACCGGTTCCAGATAGTGGCAGGAGAACGCCGTTGGCGCGCCTCCCAGATAGCCGGTCTGAAGTCGGTGCCTGCCTACATACGCACCATCAAAGACGAAGAAGTGATGGAGATGGCGCTGGTGGAAAACATCCAGCGCGAAGACCTCAACGCCATAGAGATAGCACTGGCCTACCAGCATCTGATGGAAACCACCGACAAGACTCAGGACAAGGTGGCAGAGCGCGTGGGAAAGAGCCGCACCGCCATCACCAACTACCTGCGACTGCTGAAGCTGCCCGCACAGGTGCAGATGGCCCTGCAGAAGAAGGAAATAGACATGGGACACGCACGTGCGCTGCTGTCGCTCGACAGTCCGGCACAGCAAATCGCCCTCTTCCGCGAAATTCAGAAGAACGCCTATTCGGTGAGAAAGGTGGAGGAACTGGTGAGAATGGCACGAAACGGCGAAGACGTGCAGGCAGGGAAAAAGAAACTGGCAGCCAAGAAACAGCTGCCCGACAGCGTGTCGGCCGCAAGGACCAGACTGGCCAATGTGCTGGGAGCACGCGTCGAGATGACCTGCAATGCCAAGGGTAAAGGTAAAATCAGCATCCCTTTCGATAGCGAAGAGGACCTGGAACGCATCATGAACGTGCTCGGCAAACAGTAGTGAAGACGGTTAGAATCATCCTTCTGACGATGGTGTGCCTGCTGTCTGCGACGGCAGGGGCGCAGGAAAATGCCGACTCCATCTGGACGTTGCCAGCCGACACGATAGCTCCGCCGGTCTATGAAGACGTGACACCCATATTCATAGACGACGACTACGGACTCGAGGAAGGAACGTTTCTGGTTGACACCATCAGCATGGAGAAGCCCCGACGCGACTGGAGCAAGTGGCGGCCCAACGCAAACAGGGCCATGTGGCTGGCCATCGTCCTGCCTGGTGCCGGACAGATTTACAACCGCAAATACTGGAAACTGCCCATCATCTACGGAGGATTCGTGGGCTGCATCTACGCCATGAGATGGAACAACATGATGTATCGCGACTACTCGCAGGCCTATATGGACATCATGGACGACAACCCTGAGACGCAGAGCTACAACCAATTCCTGCACCTGGGCCGCACCATCACCGATGCAAACAAGGAAACCTACCAGAACAAGTTCCGCAAGCGCAAGGACTACTATCGGCGCTATCGCGACTTGAGCGCCTTCATCCTCATCGGCGTCTATGCCCTGTCGGTCATCGATGCCTACGTGGATGCCTCTCTCTCGGAGTTCGACATCTCCGACGATCTCAGCCTGCGCGTGGCCCCAGCTGTCATTCCCAACGGCAACAACAGTACAAACCCGTTACATTCGTCGGCTGTGGGACTGAGCTGCGCGCTGAACTTCTGACAACCAGAAAAGATTACAAACGACAACCCCAATAAGAACATGAAAATGAAGAAATACCTGATCGCTGCCGCCATGTTGCTTGGCATCAACAGTGCCACGAACGCACAGACTGTGGACAACGACGAGATCACCTTTACGGCCGAAGACGGTTCGCAGGAGACAATCGACGTTCCTGAAGGCATGCTCGTGGAGATTGACAGCCTGCTCAACCTCTATAACTCGCGCACTTACCTCAACGAGCAGGACTGCAACTTCGACAATACGAACCCCGAATACAGCAAGGAAACCTACGTGGAGCGCCTTCGCCGCCTGCCGACGGTGATGGAAATGCCCTACAACGAAGTCGTGCGCAAGTTCATCGACCGCTATGCTGTCACCCTGAGACGGTCGGTTGCCTACATGCTGGGCGCCTCAAATTTCTACATGCCTATATTCGAACAGGCGCTCGAAGCCAACAACCTGCCGCTCGAGCTTCGCTATCTTCCGGTCATCGAGTCGGGACTTCATCCGACGGTAAGCTCTCCGGCAGGAGCCTCGGGGCTGTGGCAGTTCATGGTGGAATCGGGAAAGCAGTACGGGCTGGAGATCAACTCGCTCGTCGACGAACGCCGCGACCCCATCAAGTCGTCGTACGCCGCCGCCCAGCTTCTCAAGGACCTTTACAAGATCTACGGTGACTGGAACACGGTGATTGCAGCCTACAACTGCGGCCCGGGCACCATCAACAAGGCCATGCACCGTGCAGGTGGATCCACCGATTACTGGACCATCTACAAGTATCTGCCCAAGGAAACACAGGGATATGTGCCGGCCTTCATCGCCGCCAACTACATCATGAACTACTACTGCGAGCACAACATCTGCCCCATGCGGACAGAACTGCCGCTCAAGTCGGACACCATCATGGTGACACGCGACGTGCATTTCAAGCAGATTGCAGGCGTTACGGGCATCAGCATCGACGAGCTGCGCACGCTCAACCCCCAATATCGCCGCGACATCGTGAACGGCAGCAGCAAGCCATCCGTCATTCGCCTGCCGCAGGAATATGTGGCACAGTTCATCGACAAGGAAGACAGCATCTATGCCTTCGACGCCAACCGCCTGCTCACCAAGCGCTCTGAGGTGGCCATCACACAGGCCGACACCCAGCCGCAGGCCACACCGCACACGGCCTATACACAGCCTCGCACCGGCTACACGCAGAGCCGCACCAGCCGTGCCGCCGCCTCGCGCTCCTATCAGCGCACAACGGCAGCCCAGGCCCGACAGGGAAGGCAGGCCGCACAGACAACCAGACAGCACGGAAGAGGCTCGCGGAGACAGCAAGCCGCCCAGCAACAGCAGCAGCGCGGAAGGGGACAGAGAGGCAGGGCTGCCCGCCAGCAGTCACAGAGCGTGACAATTGAGAAGGGACAGACCCTTTCCAGTCTGGCTCGCAAGCACGGAACCACCGTCGACAAGCTGCGCAAGCTGAACGGCATCAAGGGTGACAACATACGCGCCGGCAAGCAGATTCGCGTGAAATAGGCACCAACAAAAAGCCTTTTCAGCGCTTCTTCCCGGATGACAGCCATCCATTTTCATACATTTTAGCAACAAGGCCTATGGATGAAACGATTAAGAAAACGGCCAGAGAATCGGCCGAGGAACAAATGGTGAACAACGCCTTCCAACACTTGCTGGAAAGCTATCTGGCCTCGCGCCATCGCAAAAAGGTCGACATCATCACCAAGGCCTTCAACTTTGCCCGACAGGCTCACAAGGGTGTGAAGCGACTTTCAGGCGAGCCATACATCATGCACCCCATCGCCGTAGCCCAGATTGCGTGTTCGGAAATCGGCCTCGGCTCCACCAGTATCAGCTCTGCTCTGCTTCACGACGTAGTGGAAGACACCGACTACACCGTTGAGGACATCAAGAACATCTTCGGACCTAAGATAGCACAGATTGTAGACGGACTGACCAAAATCTCTGGCGGCATCTTCGGAGAACAGGCTTCGGCCCAGGCCGAGAACTTCAAGAAGCTGCTGCTAACCATGAGCGACGACATCCGAGTCATCCTCATCAAGATTGCCGACCGCCTGCACAACATGCGCACACTTGAAAGCCAGCCCGCCAACAAGCAGTACAAGATAGCCGGCGAGACGCTCTACATCTACGCCCCGCTGGCCAACCGCCTGGGCCTCAACAAGATAAAGACGGAGCTGGAGAACCTCAGTTTCCGCTTTGAACATCCCGAGGAATACAAGGCCATCACCAAGAAACTGGAAATCACACAGGAACAACGCGACGAACTGTTCAGCAACTTCACTGCCCCCATTCGCGAGGCGCTCGACCAGATGGGCGTAGACTACGAGATCAAGGCCCGCGTGAAAAGCCCCTACTCCATCTGGAACAAGATGCAGAACAAGAACATCACGTTCAACGAAATCTACGACATTCTCGCCGTGCGCATCATCTTCACGCCCAAGAAACGCGAAGAGGAAATCAACGAATGCTTCAACATCTACGTGCGCATCAGCAAGATATACAAGAGCCATCCCGACCGTTTGCGCGACTGGCTGAGCCATCCGAAGGCCAACGGCTACCAAGCGCTCCACGTGACCTTGATGTCGCACCAGGGCCGTTGGATAGAGGTGCAGATTCGTTCCGACAGAATGAACGAGATAGCTGAGCAGGGTTTCGCCGCCCACTGGAAATACAAGGACGGCGAGACCACCGGTGAATACACCGAGGACGAAGGCGAACTGAACAACTGGCTGCGCACCATCAAGGAGATTCTGGACGACCCACAGCCCGACGCCATGGATTTCCTCGACGCCATCAAGCTCAACCTCTTTGCCAGTGAGATATTCGTGTTCACGCCAAAAGGCGAAATCAAGACCATGCCCGCCGGATGCACTGCCCTCGACTTTGCATTCCAGATTCACACTTTCCTCGGAAGCCATTGCATAGGCGCCAAGGTGAACCACAAGCTGGTGCCGCTGAGCCACAAGCTGCAGAGCGGCGACCAGGTGGAAATCCTCACCAGCAACTCGCAGCATGTGTCGCCCGAGTGGATCAACTTTGTCTACACGGCCAAGGCCAAGAACAAAATTCAGGCCGTGCTGCGAAGAGAAGGCCGCGAGATACAGAAGAAGGGAGAGAAGATACTCATGGACTGGCTCGAGCGCAACTCGATGGAAATGACCACGTCGGTGCTCGACAAGCTCTGCGAGTTCCACGAGGTGAAGAAGCATGAGACCCTGTTCCTCCACCTCGGAGACAAGCGAATCATCCTCGGCGATAAGGACCTCGACGAGCTGCTCAACAAGAACAAGGGCGACCACGCGAAGAAGGGCTGGCGCCGCTATGTGCCGTTCATCGGAAAGGACAAGGACAAGGCGCAGCAGTCGCTCGTGGAGAGCCACGACTACTTCATCGTGCCGAAGGACTTCAACCGCAAGAAACCCCTCTTCATCACCGAGACCAACATCCCGCAGTTCATCTTCCCCAGCTGCTGCGCGCCCATTCCTGGAGACGACGCCTTGGGATTCATCGACAACAAGAACCGCATCGAGATACACAAGCGCAACTGTCCTGTGGCCAACAAGCTGAAGTCGAGCTTCGGCAATCGCATTCTCGACGTGAAGTGGGACATGCACAAGCAGCTCTTCTTCAATGCCACCATCAAGCTCAGGGGCATCGACCGCATCGGCCTGCTCAACGAGGTCACGCAGATCATCTCGCGACAGCTCAACGTCAACATCCGCAAGGTGGTGTTCACCTGCGAGGAAAGCATCTTCGACGGTCTGATAGAAATGCGCGTACACGACCGTGAAGACGTGCAGAAAATCATAGACGAACTGAAGGACATCAACGGAATTCAGGAGATTCAGCACGTCAAATGATCACGCTCAGCCGTCTCTCCTTGCCCCGAAATGCTAACATCCATCTATCACTAAAACCCATCAAAAAGTCATGAGATCAATCACTTACATCCCGCGAAACCGGGAATCAATGATAGCCGTGCTGTCATTGGTTCTCGGTTTTTTCTTTGTTTGTCCCGCAGCAGCCAAGAGCTACGACAACCCCGACACCATTTTCGTGGCTCGCGACGGCACAGGCGAGTTCCGAACCATCGGCCAGGCCATCGAGGTGTGCCGCGCATTCATGGAGTACCACAAGGTCATCTTCGTGAAGCGAGGCGTCTACAAGGAAAAGCTCATCATTCCATCCTGGCTCACGCACATTGAGATTTGTGGCGAAGACCCACAGACAACCGTCATCACCTACGACGACCATGCCAACATACAGATTCCCAAAGTAGGCGCCGACCCCTCGGACACCCAGCAGCCCGGACCCGGCACCCAGTCGATGGGCACCTTCCGCACCTACACGGTGAAGGTGGAAGGCACAGACATCACTTTTAAGAACATCACCATCGAGAACAACGCGGCACGCCTAGGGCAGGCCGTAGCCTTGCATACCGAGGGCGACCGACTGGTGTTCCAAGGCTGTCGTCTGCTGGGCAACCAAGACACGGTCTACACCGGCACAGGCGGCACACGCATCTATTTCCTTAACTGCTATATCGAAGGCACCACGGACTTTATCTTCGGCCCATCGACGGCCTGGTTCGAGCACTGCACCATCCTGAGTAAGGTCAATTCCTACGTCACCGCCGCCTCCACGCCAAAGGAAGTGAGCTACGGCTACGTGTTCAACAACTGCGACCTGCAGGCAGCCGACGGAGCGACGCAGGTCTACCTGGGGCGTCCGTGGCGTCCCTACGCCCACACCTTGTTCATGAACTGCCGTCTGGGCGCACACATCCGTCCCGAGGGCTGGCACAACTGGGGTAAGACAACCAACGAGCAGACCACGCGCTACGAGGAATACAACAACACCGGAGAGGGAGCCAACACCTCGCAACGCGCCTCTTGGAGCCGACAGCTCACCAAGAAGGAAGCACAGAAAATAACGCCACGCGAAGTGTTCGGCGGCGACGACTCGTGGCTACCCTAACCGTTTCTCACGCAGAGTATCTTAACCTCAAACAAAAAAATCTGCGAGACTCAGCTAACTCGGCGAGAGATATTTCACGCAGAGTAAGCAGAGTCGCGCAGAGAACTTTAACTTCAAACAAAAAAACTCTGCGAGACTCTGCCAACTCGGCGAGAGATATTTCACGCAGAGTAAGCAGAGTCGCGCAGAGCATTATAGCGAGACTCAGCGAGCAAGAAGCCGCTTACGTCAGGTAGTCGAGCTGTTTCTTGAGCGCCTGCAGTTCATCGCGCACATGGAGAAGCGTCTCCATGAGCCGCGCATTGCTGTCTACTCCGCGTTTGTTCTGGTAGAGCATCTTGCGCGCCGCTGCCAGTTTGAAGCCGCGCACCTTCACCAGATTATACACCGTGCGCACGTTTTCAATGTCCTGCTCGGTGTACTGTCGCAGACCATTGGCAGTGGTTTTCGGGCGCAGCTGCGGTATCTCCCTTTCCCAGAAACGCAGGTTGCTCTCAGACACGCCCACCATTTCGGCCACTTCTTTGATGCTATAATAAAGCTTCAGATTCTTGTTCGTATTCAGTGCCATATCGACTTTTGCTTGTTTGTGCTGCAAAAATAAAGAAAAAAAACGACATGCCCAATTTTTGCTCGGGTAAATTTGGCTCTTGTTGTTTTTTTCCTGTTTTTATTCAACTTTCGGGAGTTCCGGAGTTCTCTGCAAGCAGAGCGTCCTGACAAAGCATGACGGCAGCCCAGAGCACCCCCAAAAGCGGTCCTTTCCAACGGAAAGAAAACCTTTTCAGAAAGAAATGCTCAGTTTTTTTTTCTTCAGTTTGCTCATGTCACGGATAATGACTACCTTTGCAGCTTATTAAGAGTAAAAAGAAAAATACAGATAGAATCATGATGACAGCCAATGAGATTCGCGACTCGTTCAAGAAGTTCTTCGAGTCGAAACAACACGCCATTGTGCCCTCGGCACCGATGGTTATCAAAGACGACCCCACACTGATGTTCACCAACGCTGGCATGAACCAGTGGAAAGACATTATACTGGGCACGCGCAATCCTGACCCACGCCGCCGCGCAGACTCGCAGAAATGCCTGCGCGTGAGTGGAAAACACAACGACCTGGAAGAGGTGGGCCACGACACATACCACCACACCATGTTCGAGATGCTGGGAAACTGGTCGTTTGGCGACTACTTCAAGGAGGGCGCCATCGACATGGCTTGGGAGTATCTGGTGGACGTATTGAAGCTCGAGCCCAAGGACTTGTACGTGACAGTCTTCGAGGGCGACGCCTCCGAAGGACTGGAACGCGACGACGAGGCCGCCGGATTCTGGCTGAAGCACGTGCCGGCCGACCACATCATCAACGGCAACAAGCACGACAACTTCTGGGAGATGGGCGACACCGGACCATGTGGCCCGTGCTCCGAAATCCATCTGGACAGCCGCACGCCCGAGGAGAAAGCAAAGGTGCCCGGACGGGAACTTGTCAACAAGGACGACCCACAGGTCATCGAAATCTGGAACCTGGTGTTCATGCAGTTCAACCGCAAGGCCGACGGCTCGCTGGAGAAACTCTCCATGAATGTCATCGACACGGGCATGGGCTTTGAGCGACTGGTGCGCGCCATTCAGGGCAAGCACTCCAACTACGACACAGACGTGTTCCAGCCAATGATTCATGAGATAGAGCGTCTGAGCGAGAAGACCTACGGCAAAGCCGAGGACACCGACGTCGCCATGCGCGTCATTGCCGACCACATACGCGCCGTTTCGTTCTCCATTGCCGACGGACAGCTGCCTGGCAACGCCAAGGCGGGCTACGTCATCCGCCGCATCCTGCGCCGCGCCGTGCGCTATGCCTACACGTTCCTCGGACAGAAGGACGCCTTCATGTTCCGACTGGTGCCCATGCTGGTGCACGAGATGGGCGACGCCTATCCCGAACTGAAGGCCCAGCAGGAGCTCATCACTCGCGTCATCAAGGAAGAAGAGGACGCCTTCCTGCGCACACTCGATCGCGGCATCCGCCTGCTCGACGACAGCATGTCATCGATGAAGGCCGAGGGAAAGACCGTTCTCGACGGCACACATGCCTTCCGTCTGTTCGACACCTATGGATTCCCGCTCGACCTGACGGAACTCATCTGCCGCGAAAACGGCTTCACCGTGGACGAAGAGCAGTTCCAGGTGGAGATGCAGAAGCAGAAAGAGCGCGCCCGCAATGCCGCTGCCGTGGAGAATGGCGACTGGATTGAGCTGCAGGCCGGCGAGCAGGAGTTCGTGGGCTACGACTATACCGAATACGAATGCCGCATTCTCCGCTATCGCCAGGTGACGCAGAAGAAGAACACCTACTACGAACTGGTGCTCGACGCCACGCCGTTCTATGGCGAAATGGGTGGACAGGTAGGCGACCAGGGTGTGCTGGTCAGCGAGTTCGAGACGGTGGAAATCGTCGACACCAAGCGCGAAAACAACCAGAGCATCCACATTGTGAAGAAGCTGCCCGAGCATCCCGAGGCGCCCTTCATGGCCTGTGTTGACACCGACAAGCGCGAGGCCAGCGCCGCCAATCACTCGGCCACCCACCTGATGCACTACGCTCTGAAGCAGGTTCTGGGCGACCACGTGGAGCAGAAAGGCTCGTTTGTAAGCCCCGACACCCTGCGCTTCGACTTCAGCCACTTCCAGAAAGTCACCGACGAAGAGATACGCCAGGTGGAGCGAATCGTCAACGATGCCATCCGCAGGAACCTGCCCTTGCAGGAGTTCCGCGACACCCCCATCGACGAGGCCCGCAAGCTGGGAGCCGTGGCACTGTTCGGAGAGAAGTACGGCGACAAGGTGCGCGTGGTGAAATTCGGGCAGAGCGTCGAGTTCTGCGGTGGTATCCACGCCCACAGCACCGGCAATATAGGCATGTTCAAGATCGTGGCCGAAAGCAGCGTCGCTGCTGGCATACGCCGCATCGAAGCCAAGACAGGCCGCGAGTGTGAGGAGCTTCTCTACAGCCTGGAAGACGCAATGAGGGGCATCAAGGCCTTGTTCAACAACTCAAAGGACCTGCAGGCCACCATCATTAAATACATCGGTGAGCACGACCAGCTCAGAAAACAGGTGGAGCACTTCCAGGCCGAGGCCGTGGAGCGAACCAAGGAGAAGCTGCTCGCACAGGGACGCGAGGTGAACGGCGTGAAGGTTTTCTCAGCCGTACTTCCCGTCAGGCCCGACGTTGCCAAGGACCTTGTGTTCAAGATTCGTGCCGCCGAGCCTCAGCATTCGCTCTGCGTCATCGGCAGCGTTTACGAAGGAAAGCCCATGCTCAACGTCTGCATCTCTGAGGACCTCGTGAAAGACCACGGCCTGAATGCGGGCAAGCTAGTGCGCGAGGCTGCTAAGCTCATCCAGGGCGGCGGCGGCGGTCAGCCTCACTTCGCTTCGGCCGGTGGTAAGAACGCCGATGGCATCAGCGCCGCTGTCGACAAGGTGATAGAACTTGCAAATCTCTAAACGTATCATATAGAAAATGGGTGTCGGTAATGATCCGACACCCATTTTCATTTCCCCTCGAAACTTCGCCGATAAGCCATGGGCGACATTCCCGAGCGTGTCTTGAAGAAATTGGTGAGAGCCGACTGGTCGTTGAAGAAGAGCATTTCCGATATTTCGCTCATATTGTAGGAGGAAGAGCGAAGCAGTTTGCATATCTCATTATATAAATAGGTGTTGAGATAACTGTTCACGGTCTGGCCCGACATCTCTTTCACCGTGCGCGAAAGATAGGTGGTGGTGATGTTCAGGCGGTCGGCATAGAACTTGATCTGGCGTTCTTTCCTGAAATTGCGCGAAGCCAGATGAAGAAAAATCTTAAAAATATTCTGTTTGTTGGGCAAGTCGTGTGAAGGCTGCATATTGCTGCCATAGAGCAACTCGCTGAAGAGCAGCTGCACCACATGCACCAGATGGTCAATCATTTCCTGGCGGTAAAGATGCGGAACGGAATAGGTATTGTGGATCTGTCTGCTCAGGACGGCGAACAACTCAGCCTTGGCTGTGCTCAGATGGAATATCGGCAACTGGTCGTAAGCGTAGCTGTACTCCATGCCCGTCAGGTTCTGGTCGAATGCGAGTACCTTATTATAATAGTCCTCCTCCACCATCAGATTGATGGCCTGTAGGTCTTCCGTATAAGAATCATAGCTGATGGGGTAGTTGGGAGGCACCAGCACAAGGTCGTTTTCTCCCAGTTCTATCACGTCTCCTTTCAGCCGGCAGCTCAATTTCCCCTTCAGCACGAGCACATGCGTATAGAAGTTCACGAAAATCTGGCCCTTTTCTATCTTTCCCAGCATAGGAGCATCAACACTGGCCACCGACACACTGGCGCCATGGGAATAATCATTGTGCATCATGCCGGACACTTCTGCCAGCGTAAAAATTCGTGATATCAAAGGTCAATTCTGTTTGATTAATTTTTGCAAAAATACTAATAAGTTTCGGATTTTGCAAATATTCCACGCTTTTTTGCAAATAAATAATAAAAAATAATCCTTACCTTTGCCGCCGAAAATCATTACTACACCAATCTTATCATTTACCTTATGGCTACGACATTAATTATTATCCAACTTTTCATAGTCCTGGCGCTGATTTTCATCGGTGCCCGCGTGGGAGGTATCGGTCTCGGTATCTACGGTATGGTAGGCGTATTCATTCTCGTCTTCATCTTCGGACTCAAGCCCGGCAATATCCCGCTCGACGTGATGCTCATCATCGTGAGCGTCATCACCGCCACGGCCTCTTTGCAGGCTGCCGGCGGACTTGACTATCTGGTGGGACTGGCTGCCAAATTCCTCCGCAAGCATCCTGACCATATCACTTACTACGGACCGCTCACCACGTGGCTCTTCTGTATCGTTGCAGGCACGGCTCACACCAGCTATTCGCTGCTGC
Organism: Prevotella sp.; assembly: GCA_017509155.1. Classification (GTDB taxonomy): domain Bacteria; phylum Bacteroidota; class Bacteroidia; order Bacteroidales; family Bacteroidaceae; genus Prevotella. The sequence goes on along the minus strand of JAFWQE010000115.1, from coordinate 2,274 downwards.
CCATTATTTCCGAGATAGCCACCAAAAGCAAGATTCGCCCCGAACGCCCCATGACCGTTGCCACCATCGCAGCATCCTTGGGTATCACGGGCAGCCCTATGTCGGCAGCCACGGCAGCCGTCATCAGCACCGACCTGCTGGGCGGGAAAGGCATCGAGCTGAAAGACATCCTGCTGGTTTGTATTCCGTCCTCACTGATTGCCATTCTCGTTTCGTCGTTCGTGCAGAACCGCGTGGGCAAGGAACTCGTTGACGATCCCGAATACCAGCGCCGCGTGAAAGAAGGCCTCATCGACCCCAACGAAACTCTGGAATCCACCAACACCCAAACCCCAACATCCAACACCCAGCATAAATACGCCAAGCGTGCCGTATGGGCATTCCTGCTGGGCGTGTTCCTCGTGGTGCTTTTCGGCAGCGTTCCCTCGCTGCGTCCCTCGTTCATGGTCGACGGCGAGCTGCAGCGTCTCTCCATGCCGCAGACCATCGAGATACTGATGATGTCTATCGCAGCCCTCATCCTCATCGTGGGCAAGGCCAATGTGGGCGATGCCGTGAAGGGCAACATCTTCGGCGCCGGCATGAATGCCATGGTGAGCATCTTCGGTATTGCCTGGATGGGCGACACGTTCTTCAACGGCAACATCGAGTTCTTCCGTAACGGCATTGCCGACATCGTCACGCAGTATCCCTTCCTTTTCGCCATCGCCCTGTTCTTCATGAGCATCATGCTCTTCTCGCAGGCCGCCACCGTGCGCACCCTCTATCCGCTGGGCATGGCGCTGGGCATCTCGCCGCTGGCACTGGTGGCCATGTTCCCCGCCGTCAACGGCTATTTCTTCATCCCCAACTATCCCACCGAGGTGGCTGCCATCAACTTCGACCGCACCGGAACGACGCGCATCGGCAAGTACGTGCTCAACCATTCGTTCCAGCTCTCGGGCTTCATCACCACCTTCGTCTCGATAGGCATCGGTTATCTGATTATCACTTTTCTGTATTAAATAATAAATCTATTTTCTAACTATCAAAAACAATTCAATTATGAAAAATCTACGTAGTGTTTTGGTGCTTCTCGCACTCTTGGTTTCTGTCAACATCGTTGCTAAACCCAAAATCCGCATCATTGCTACCGGCGGAACCATCGCAGGCGTGAGCCAGTCGGCTACTTCTTCTGCCTACAGCGCCGGACAGGTGGGCGTTCAGACATTGATCGACGCCGTTCCCCAGATGCTTTATCTGGCCGACATCAGCGGCGAGCAGCTCGTCAACATCGGTTCTCAGGACATGAACGATGAAGTTTGGCTCAAGCTCGCCAAGCGCATCAACCAGTTGCTCAACGAAGAAGGCTACGACGGTGTGGTGGTCACTCACGGAACCGACACCATGGAAGAGACCGCCTACTTCCTCAACCTCACCGTGAAGAGCGACAAGCCCGTCATCCTCGTGGGCTCTATGCGTCCCTCGACGGGTATCAGCGCTGACGGTCCCGGCAACCTTTACGCAGGTGTGGCTGCTGCTGCAAGCCCCGCATCGAAGGGTCGTGGCGTGATGTGCTGCATGAACAACCTGCTGCTCGATGCCAAGGATGTAGTGAAGATGCACACCACCGACGTGGCCACTTTCCAGGGTGCCAACTACGGAAAGGTAGGTTATGTCTATAACGGCGAAGCTATCTACAACCGCACCATCCAGAACAAGCACACCACACAGTCTGTCTTCGACGTGACCAACCTCGACAAACTCCCCAAGGTAGGTATCGTCTATGGCTATGCCAACTGCTCTCCGCTGCCTATGCAGGCATTCGTTGACGCCAAGTTCGACGGTATCGTACTCGCTGGTGTTGGCGACGGCAACTTCTATAAGGATGTATTCGACGTAGCTCTGAAGGCTCGTGAGAAGGGCATCAATATCGTTCGTTCTTCACGCGTTCCCACAGGTCCTACCTGCCTGAACGGCGAAGTGGATGATGCCAAGTATCATTTCGTGGCTGCCCTCACCCTGAATCCTCAGAAGGCCCGCGTGCTGCTGATGCTTGCCCTCACCAAGACCACCGACTGGCAGCAGATCCAGAAGTACTTCCAGGAGTATTAATCAACTACTAACTATTCTTAGTCAATCACCTATCATTATTTAATTATGAAGAAAACATTGTTATTAGCCCTGCTCTTCGTGCCCGCAACCATCATGGCACAGCAGGACAAGGACGCATCGGCAGGCGAGCAGACGCTTTTCGAGAAAGTCACGAAGATAGAGAAGAAGCAGGACAACTTC
>JAFWQE010000114.1 GCA_017509155.1 Prevotella sp. | reverse complement strand
GTCAAGCCAGTCGAAGTCCGCATATACATACAGTGTCTTCATACCTTATTGTTTTTTTGAGGCACGTTCACGATGTTTCAGTGCAAGATCCTGTAAGGCCCTGCCCATTTCATCCTTCTGCGCCAGCAACAGGATGTCGTCATCCAGCTGAAGGGCATAGAGCACACGGAGATAGATGCCTATCGCTACTGTCGGAGCACCTTTTTCTATCCTCGAAACGGTCAGAGGAGAACAGGTCGCACGTTCTGCCACCTGAGCAACACTAAGATCACGGCGCAATCTGGCAAGTCTGATTTGCTCACCTACGGTCTGCATCTTCTGTTCCAGTTTTCGGGGCAGCTTATTGCCCATTGTTGTCTTGCTCATATTGATAATCAACTTATATTTACGAGTGCAAAGATACAACAATTTCTTTATTTTATGATATGTTATGATATAAAAAATGATTATAATAGGGCTTTTTTAACAATTTGGGGTCGTCTTTTGGAACAAAAAGCATACTCCTGAGACACAACATCGCATCACATCCCAAGAAATCCACGGCAATATCTTTTCGCACTACTGCACAAGAAAGTGCTCTTTAAATTATAGCAGTAATCACTATACACCGAACATCAAACTATTATAGAAAAAACAGCACCTAAAAATGTTCACTCCTTGTGCTATTTTTGCTAAAAATACTCTATTTTCAGCGGAAACATATAGAAAAACACACTTTTCCGCTGATTATAGCAACTTTTTTTACTTTATTTGTAGCGGAAATTAATAAATTCATGTATCACTATGATTATCGGACGTGAAAATGAACAACGAGAACTATGCAAGTTACACGGTTCATCTATGCTGATAAGGCCAAGGGTGTAAAATGCCTACTTTTTTCGCCACAATATATTGAGCATAAAATCTCAAAATCTAACGAAATACCCATCTGAATGAACGAACAAAAGAATATATTAGAAAGATTAGCAGAAGATATACATCCCTTCAAAGCTGGCTTAATCACTATGTTTTCGCCTGTTTTTAGCCCTCTTGAAGCATATTGTCATTTAATAAATGTTAAATACGTTAAAAATGAGGTTTTTGAAAATTATTTTGAGCAGTTTTCGCACTTTTCTATCGTTTAACACCTAACTATCTGATAATCAGCGATGTTTATTTCCTGCGTGGGCAAGTAGATTTTCCGTCGGGAAATGATTCTCCTTCCTCCAACTTAAAAGAGGTACTTGTTTGTCATTCAGCTGCTGTTGGCCATTCTTTCGGCCATTGCCACCACGCTGGGGGTCTCGGCGTGCATCGTGTAGGCAGTCAGGGGGCAAGCACCATTGCTCACCCTTTTCCAAAGGCCTCCTTCTCATTCACCCGCGTTTCTTGTATTTGGCTTTTACTATCTCGTATGAATTACGTGTCAATTCCCGAAGGAGGTCGTCTGGGGCGGTGCTTGCATCAATTCCAATCCAGTGCCTGGCTGATTCGTTGAACGGCCTGCCTATGCAATCATACCTTGCCTTCAATTCCCCGATGCGTTCTGGCTGACATTTGAGCGTGATGATGCTGTAATTATCACAATCGAAGAACGAGAACATGTGGCCCATAACATAGAACACCAACACGCCACTAGCATGATGGAAAGCCGTGAAGGGCAGCTTCTCTTCCACGTCATCGCCCAACGAAAGGCAGTATTCACGATAGTCTTCAATGTTCATTTTCAATTGTCCGCCAGGGAAATCTATAGGTTAATGCTTTCCAGATCGTATGGTACAAATACCTGCCCGCTAAAAGCCGTTTTCGCCTCTATCATATATCGCGCGCGGCGAGTGTCGAGCGTCTGGTCTTCCGTATGATAGAGGATGAGGTTCCTGACTCGCAGTTCCTCTGCCAAGCGCGCGGCATCGAGCACCGTGCTATGGTGTTTCTCGTAGGGCTGGAAGCGGTCGCGGTCTTCATACAAGCAGAATGCTTCACTCATCAGCCAGTCGGCGCTCTCGGCATACTGACGGCACTGGGGACTAAACGGCTCATCGCCCAGACAGCACAGACGCGCGCCGTCGGTCAACAGGGCGGCAAATCCGAACTGACGCTCTTTCGTGGAGTGGATGTCGAAGCATTGCATGGGGAAGCCTCCCGCCTCGAATCTGTCGCCATCGTCCAGGCAGTGCATCGTAACGAGATTTCCGATGTCCTCTGCTTCCTTTTGAGGAAGAATCTGGCGGCAGATGCTGGTCAGCAAGTCGAGCACCTTCTTGTGGCTCCACACGCGGAGAGGGTATCTGAACTGGAGTGCCATCCGCATGATCCAGATGCAGCCCAGCAGATGGTCCGTGTGAGCATGGGTGACGAAGAGGTCGGTGATGTCCTCACGTCTGATTCCGGCCTTCTCCAGTTGGGTGAGAATGCCATTACCTCCACCGGCATCAACAAGTAGCACGCCCCTCGCGCCATGAAGCGTGAAGCAAGTGTTGTAGCATCGGGTGGCAAGTGCGTTGCCCGTACCGAGCATGGTGATGTGGTCGTTATTGTCTTTCATGTAAACATTTTATTAGGAGTTCAGGAGTTTCATTACAGGAGTTACAGGAGTTGCAGGAGTTTCAGACGTTAGTTATATTTGCACCATTTTTAGGAATCGCACCTAGAGTATCGTCTGCCGCTCGAACTTGTTCGCTCTGCTTGCAAAGAACTTTTAGAGGTGAGAGGTAAGTGGTGAGAGGATACTTCCTCCGCTTCAAGACTCTCCCCCTGTCCGGCAGAGCGGATCTCTTCTCCCCTCTTTCGGAGGGGCTGGTTGCTTAAGGCCTTTTCAGACCGATTATTTCAGATGTGTATTTTTCATCACTTCGTATGCTTGTATTCAAACCAATCAACATCGACAAAGCCTTTCGTGTCGTTGTCGCATTGCGTGAAGAGTCCTAGCATCACTCCTGTGAAGCCACCGATGGTTTCGGTACTGAGGAATCGGTATTCCATTTTGGCCAGCTGAGTGAAGCTGATGCCGTCTGCTGACATCTGCATATAGTAGAAATCCTTGTCCGACGTGATGCGCAGATACACCATGTTTCCGTTCAATTCGGCTGACCTCTCGCTATGACAAGTCTGACCTAACCGCACATTCGATTTGACATAGATAACGCCATCGCGTTTCTCTGCCACCACATCATAGTGGTTCAATGGTGCAGCATAGGCCGTAATGCCAGCTTGCATGCCTTCGGTCAGACGGGAAAGGTCAAACAAAGCAGTGGCCGAGAAATTCAGTTCTGTCTGGCGGCGGGCTATGAATGTGGGATTTGCAGTCATGCTGAGGTCAGTTGTCGTAGGTCGGAGCCGGAGCCAGCCTTTGCGCTCCGTCAGTGAATAGTTGGCGTAGTCGGGATTGCATAGGCTCATCCACCCCATCGGCAGCCCCAACGTGTGATGACTGTCGCTGGGAGCCTCGCGTCTGGTGTAGTTGAATTCTTCGCGCACAGGGTCTTTTGCAAGAGGCACCAGCGGGAGCGTCTCACATTTCATGTCCGTCTGGAGCGTACCATCTCCGTTCACAACAGGCCAGCCGCCCTTTTCCCACGTCACGGGTGCCAGCATCGTCTCGCGTCCCATCACATGCTGAAGATAGCCACTTGTCCTGTAGCCAAGGCATATCATCCACCACGACGAGTCTGGAGCCTGCACCAAGTCAGCATGTCCAAGACCTTGTATGGGGCTGTTCTGCATCTTCATGCTAAAGTGAGTCAGAATGGGGTTGGCCGGATTTGGCTCATAGGGGCCGAACAGGCTTTTGCTGCGCAGGATGTTTACATGATGCCCGTGCTCTGTACCACCTTCTGCCAACAACAGATAGTAGTAGCCGTCTTTTTTATAGATATGTGGCCCCTCTGGATATCGGCCGCCAAGACCAGTCCCCAAGTGATGAATCTCACCAAGCTGCCTACCGGTCTCCACATCAATCTCGCATATTTTGATGTCGCCTTCTTTCCACAGAAAATAGCATTTGTCGTCCTCGAAATAGAGAGTGGGGTCGCAGCTGCCGATGGCAAAGTCGATCACGACGGGTTCTGACCATTCGCCGGCGGGATTATCGGTCCACACATAGAAATGCCGACGGGAGGGAAAGACCGTTGTCACCATATAGAATCGCCCTTTGTTGTAGCGGATGGTAGGTGCATAGATGCCGCCGTTGCCATCTGTGCCCCTTAATTCCACCTGTGTCGGTCGCGTCAGGCAGTTGCCTATTTGTTCCCAGTTTACCAGGTCTTTCGAGTGGAATACCGGTACGCCAGGGAAGTACTGAAACGTGCTGTTTACGAGATAGAAGTCATCACCTGCACGACACACACTTGGGTCGGCATGGAAACCAGGAAGCACGGGATTCACGAATCCTTGGCCACAAACCCACATCGTATGCAACAGCAAGGCAATGACTATTATTCCTTTTTCCAGTTTTCTCATTTTTCTACTTTCCATTAACAGATTAAACATTTATTCAAGTTTCGCATTCGCTCAACTTCTTGCTCAACGTTAGAGGTGAGAGGATACTTCCTCCGCTTCAAGACCCTCCCCTGCCCTCTCTGTTTAGGGAGATGATTGTGTTCTGGGCTTGCCCGCATTCCTCTTACCTCTTATCTCTCACCACTAAACTGAAGCATGCGTAGCTTGCGAAAGTTGATTATTTATGACTTTTCTGAAAACAAACATCTCGTCGTCTTCGCTCCAGTCCTCGTCAATATCCTCGGGGATGGCAGGGCCATGATGGTGTTTGTTCCAGAACTCAACGATGTGGAAGCCCAGACGGTTTACATAGAAATGAATGTTGCGCTTCTCGAAATAAGGGGTGATGGTTTCCCATACGCGGATTTCGGGGTGCATGGCTTCCACGGCCTTCCATGCCGCCTGGCCGATGCCCTTGCTATGCGCCTCGGGATTGACGAAAAGGATTTCCAGCTCGCCCTTCGCTTGCTGATGGTCAATCTGGAGAATCAGGCCGCCAACCACATTCCCATCACAGACGATGCGGTAGGTCTCTGCCCGTTCTCCGTTCATGCTGCGCTCGATGGTCTTCCTTGAAATGACCTCCTCGCCCTCTTCCGTGCGGTCATCGCGCATACCGAATTGAGCTGCGCTCGAATTCCGTAGCGACTCGGCATAGCTCGAACAAGTTCGGTTCTGCTCTCGCTGCTCCGTCATTTCTTCCTGCGCTCCATACTTGAATGCCCGTTGGTTGTCGAGGATAAACTGTTCCTTGTCGTCGGGAGTGATTGGAACTAAGCTGATGTTGTGTGTCATATTGTAAATGATTTAAAATTCTTAGGAGTTCATTCCGCAAGAAAACGATTGTATCTTATCACCCATCTCGCCTTGCAGGATGGCGATTACGGCGTCGCCCGTGCAATGGCTGGTGTAGAAATGTGTCTGAGGATAGGCTTCCGCCAACTTGTGGGCGAGGTCTGAAAGCCGGGCTTCGCTCTCATGATGGTCGAGCAGATGGAATCCTCCGACAACCGTCTTGACCGGGAAAGGACAGGCCGCAAGGATGTTTTCCAGACCGCTATGGGCACATCCCGTGAACAACAAGCCACCCGTGTAGAGAGCCAGCTCATGGCGGAAGTCATCGGGAACATACAGCCCCTGCCTGTCCTGGACGAAAAGATGCTGGTTTCCCTCGGGCATCGGATGAATGTGAGGTATGTGCGCCATGACGTAGATGTCGTCGCCAATGCTCCCGCTATGCTCCACCGCCAGCAACCGCTCCTGTGGAATCTCCGGCCATTCGGCGGTAATGCTGTGCAGATAGCGGCGCTTGGAATAGAACTTCCCGCTCATGGCCTCGGGCGCGACGATGACCTTTGCCTTCTTGTTGACTTCCATGAAATGCCTGAGTCCTCCGGCATGGTCGTTGTGTCCGTGGGAGATGAACACATAGTCAACCGCGCTGAGGTCTTTCCCCAATCGCTCCGCGTTGCGCATCAGCATGTCGCTGGCTCCCGTGTCGAGCAGGAAGCTATGGCGCTCCGTTTCGAGAAGGACCGAAAGGCCGTGCTCGGTTTCCAGGGCCGGGTTGTTGGTCCGATTGTCTACAAGTACCGTCCATTTCATACTATCGCGTGTAGGCTTCTATACCCACTCAAAGTGTTCCTTCCCGGCTCCTATCTCAAAGTGATACTTGGCAATGCCCAGGTCCATCTTTGTATAGCCAATCATGGAGAAACCCTTCTTGGCGCGCACCTGATGGCGGCCATTCGCCTCACCGGCATACTCGAACGAATATTTCTGCTGGTTCACGGCGGTAGGGGCAAGCAGAGCCGCCTCAACGCCTTTGCGGAACCATGAAGGAGTAGCGTCAGATGCGTTGCTCACTTGTTCGACGGTCTTGATCTTATGGCTCACTCCCTGCGTCTCACCATAGCCGATGGCAATGTAGCAGGCAATCTTCTCGCCTTCATCAAGGACATAGGTTCCCGGCACCTTCGAGTAGCTGAGTCCTACCCAGCAGGTGTTCAGGCCAAGCGTCTGGGCAAGTAAGACAAGATGCTCACCGTAGTAGCCCACGCGCTCATCGAGGTCGTCGGCTCTTTTCCCTGCCATGACCAGATAGTTGCTAACGTTCCTGAACTTGCCGTATTTGGCCAGAGTGCCCTGGAAGGCCTTCGGCTCGTTGCATATCAACTGAACATGGAGCTGCCCCTCATTGTTCGTCTTCACGATTTCGTCTTCCAGCACCTTGACGATTTCCTCGCTCAACGGCTGGTCTTTGTACGCCCTCACACTGTGCCGGGCTTCAATGGCTTCTTGGATTGTCATATTTCTTTCTTTGGGAGATTGGGAGATTGGGAGATTAGGAGAATAGGAGTTTGGGTGTTTGGGAGTTTGGGAGTTTGGACGATAGGTGTTTCGGCGAAATGGAGCGTGACAAAGTATCGTCTGAACTCCTGAACTCCTGTAACTCCTCAACAACCCCATGATAGTCACGGATTCGTCCTCGAGAGCTCGAAGTGGAACGGTTTATTGAAATGGCGACGCGAATAGTAGGTTACCGATGGGCGTTTCAGGTCCATCACCGTTGTCCATGCGGTGCCGAGGAATCCTTCTCTCTGGGTCTGGGAGACGCTCTTGATGGCCTCCGTCAGCTGTTGCTCATTCATAACGCCGCCCGTCTTGTCGTATTGGTTGCAGAGACGGTCATAGCGGTCGTCGCCCTCTATCAGTCCCACATTGTGCTTTGCCTCGCACAGGTAGTGGTTGGCCAGCGCCGGCGATTCCGTCACCACCATCTTGTTGTCAACATATTCCACGACAACGCTTCTGCCCGATGCGTCGGCCATCGCATAATGGTGAGCAGAACCTATGTCGGAGTGCATGTCTATTCCGCTGAGCAGTTGGAGCGCCTCGCCTACATTGGCGGCATTCTTGAGCATGTAGCTAATGGCCGCCGTGGTGGTGAGGTCGGGCTTATTGGTGCGCTGGTGCGTCTCTATGGAGTCGCCCGCCATCAGGTCGGCGATTGCCAGTCCCTTCTCATTGATGCCGTCGAGTGCGAAGAACAGACCGGAGAGACACATGTATTGGTTTTTGAATCCCTCAGGTTTGAAACCGTCGCCAAAGCCGTAGAACTCCACATTGAACGTGGTGATGGTTTCGTATCCGCGAGTGGGGATTGTGTGCAGGATGATGGCCGTAGCCGACGGATAGTCGAAATTGCGGCCCATCAGGACGCCGCCGTCGGGGGTTGAAACCGTCAGTGCGGAGCAGCCGTAGGTTTCCTTGGATGTCTTGGCCTCGGGCTTGTAATGCCCTTTCGACAGGAATTCCATCGCATAGCTCGCGAATTGGTCGGCATTCTCACATCCACCCCTTTTCATCAGCTCTTCAAAGCCATCGTCGCCCTGATACTCCATATAGTACAGGCCGTCGTCGAGTTTCTCGCACGACATGGCGCCCTTCACCAAGGGAGCGAACTCCATCCCAATGAGCACTCCGGCTACGACCACCAGTCCCAGCACGCCATAAAGCGCTATCTTCAATATTCTCTTCATTTTCTGAATGTTTTTTTTCCGTTTTGACGCTGCAAAGATACACATTGTCATTGAAACCCCCAAATCTTTTTTTATCTTCAACCACCGTGCGCATGGCGTAAGCCATGCACCACCACGTCCGTCGCATGCCCAATGTCGCAGACCATCTCCGCCAGCCTGTTCAGGTAATGGAACCGCTCGCTGTCGCTCTCAAAGGCGGGCAAGTCCTCGGCCCACGGCGCAAGAACCAGCAGCGTCCCGTATGCACAGGCCTCAAACCGACTGCGCTCTGGCTTCCAGTATCGCCCGATGGGGTTGATTTGCAGGTGAATCAGTCACAACCGTTGTTCAAGCGCCATGTTCTTTATCCGCTTCTCACATTCGGAGATGCCCGGTGTTACCAGCACGTCTCCGCTTCTTGCCGCCGCCAGCAGTCGCTGACTTTCCGAACACCAGAACGCGGTGTTTTCGGTGGGCAAACCATCCGTGCGACGATGAAAGAACACCCGGTGTTTTTCGGGCTGGCGCAACAGGAGCATGTTACCAAAAGCACCGAAGCGCACGCCGCCGATGGTGATGCATAGAAAACGCCTGAACAAATCGGGATACTCTCGCCGCATCATGTAGCGGTACGGATTGTCGCGGAGATAGCGTTTCCAGTTGTCCAACTGGCCGTCGCGCATCAGGATGTGGTCGTTGTAGTTGGGCTTGAAGAGAGGCGCACGATGCTCTGCGGCTGACGCCACAGACGCGGGGGCGCTTAATTGCCACCAAGCGCGACTGACACCTCCCTTGAAGGCGCCAATGATGATGCCGAGGTGCTTTCCTTGGGGTAATGGCCGACTGATGCGGACGATCATGTGGATGTGGTCGGGCATGAGACACACCTGCCACACATCGACCATTGGATAATAATCATGTATCTTGGGAATCTCATTGTTGATGACAGCCGCACCAAGCGCAGACGGCATGAGGCGAGGTCTTTCGCCGCCAGCGCTCGTGCTTCCCACAATCTCGCCAAAGACGGGACGACGCTCCGCAACAACCATCGTCACTTCGTATGTTCCCGGCACAGCATAGTTGTGTCCATACATTCGCCGTGTCTGAATGCTCTCACTCATCTCTTCGTTGGTTCACCATGTTATTGATTGTCCATGCAAACCCTTTGGCCATTCGTTTCTCGGAGTCGACGAAATGATTGCCGAGATTCCATTCAAGAATGGTGTCAACGGTCTGGGCTGACAAGAGCTCGTGCTGTCTTCGAATGGCTTTCCCCACCTGCGCCATAACCGCATTCCTTGCTCTTTCCTCCTTGTCGCCAAGACTCAGGTAGACGGCTTTGGCAAATGCTTTTCGGGTCGCCACATATTCAATCCAACCGGGGTACCAGACGGACGGTGAAACGGCGGCGATGCCCTGAAACCGTTCGCATTGGTAGCCAGCCCACAACGCAAACAGGCCCGCGAGGGAATAGCCTCCGAGCAGGCAACGGGAAACGTCTAGGCCCATACCCTGCACCGCCGGCAAGAGACTATCGGTGACGAATGTCAATGTCTGCCAGGCACCGTCACCAAACGGAACACGTCCGAAGGCAGGTGGTGCTGCCCACGCCGTCAGCTCTTTGTTCCAGTCTTCAATCCTGAATGCCACGAAAGAGAAGGGCTTGTCCGTCAACGCCTCCATCATTTCCACCTCTTTCTGCAAGTGTTCCAGCTCGTGTTCGTCGACGGGTTGGATGAGCAGACAACTGGCCTCAGGGTGAAAAAAGACATAGCACTCTTTACCTGATATGTTGATGGTTTCTGGTTTCATTTTTTACATTCTGAAGCTATTTGGGCGATACTACAAATTCTGGAACGACCTGTATGTCTTCCACGCCTCCGTTACATCTTCCGCTTTGAATCTGTCCTCGAAGAACTCCACCTGGCATTCGTCTCTATAAGGTGTCCAGTTGCCACATATTGCGCCCTCGTAAGCAACGATTGGCTTGAAGATGCCACTATTGTTGTGGGCACGATGCGTATGTTCCTGCGCGAGGACAACGTCGCGCGACTTATAGCTGATTAGGTATTCGTCATAGGGAGGAATCAGCAGGAACCTACCCTTTTTGAAGCCTCGCGTGCGACAATCGTCCGTCAGATAGAATTCTCTTCCTTTGTATTTCACTTGATGGATGTAGTCGCCCAAAAGTGCAATGCCCATGCGGCAGTCACTTTTATTCAGTCCCGACCACCAAACGAAATCATCGAGTGTAGCGGGCTGACGGCTCTGGAAGTATTTACGGGCGAGACGCATCAGCGCTTCTTCTCGCTCCATCAGGGCCGTTGATTTCACTTTGTCGGATGTGAGAGAATAGGTTGCCTTGAAGGGAAGAAGGTCTCCGCTACAGAGTGTTCCCGACATTTCTGACATACGGATGTGATACGAAAGCCGATGATCGTCCATCTGCATGCCTTTCTCTGCCAATGCTCGCACAAAGTCCTCTTTCGTAGCGCTATGCAGGTCGGAGGCAGTTCGGGCGAGAACGTCCCTCACCCGCATCAGTTCTTCGTCGGGAATGCAGATTTTGTTGCTGCTCATCCATCCCTTCGTGACGGCAATGGCTTTGGGCGCACAGAGGTTGACCATCATCCAGTAGTCATCGGCCGACACCAGTTGCCATGTGCCCCGCATCAGGTGCAGACGGATCATCCGCCCCTCGTCGTAAGCCTTCGTAAACGCTTTGTGCGAAGGTTTCCGGGTACGCATCGCAACTGCCCATCGCATCATGCGGTACTCTTGCGCTTGCATGGCGCCCATGTATCTGACCAGTTCAGCTGGGTCGTTATACTGAGGTGCAACAAGCTGTTGGTTGAGAAGGCGTATTGCTACTGGATTCATGCCGGTGCTTTTTTTACTTCATGATGGTTTCCTGATTCTGACTCTTTGTTTAAGGGGTGAGAGGTAAGAAGTGAGAGGTATGAGGATACTTCTTTCCACTCCCTTGTTGATGCTTCTATTCCAGGCCTTTCACCTATTCTCTTACCTCTCACCTCTTACCTCTTACCTCTCACCTCTAAATTGACCATACTTCATTTTCTGCGCTTCCTGGTGCGTTTCTTGTTTTTGGCAACATCTTTCAATGAAGGGTTGTCATAGACCTCACGTTTCAGCACCTGCGTCATGCAATGGGCAGCACCATAGCCATCAATCAGGCTCTCCAGGGGAATCCACTCCACGGTCACACCAGCATCGAGAAGACGCCGCTGAAAGGTCTCCGACTGCCCACCGACGGCCATGATGTGGCGCGGGGCAATGGTCAGGTAGTTGTTGGCATAGTGCAACTCGTCTGCCTCGTCGATGGGGATAATCTGGAAACCACAGCTACGGATGTAGTCTACAAATGAAAGATTCTGTTTCCAAAGGCGATACGCCTGGGTGCCCGGTTTGCGCACCCAGATGTCGCAGGTGTTATACTCGGGCATTCCCGGCTGAGCATCCAACCGACTTCTCACCATGGTACAAAGGTTGCGGTCGATGATGTTGAAGTGGGTGTCGAGGTGCATCTGCATCTGCCAGAGCTTGTGGTCTCTGACAATGACGATGGTGTCGTGGCCAAAGGCATCTGCTTCCATCATCTGGCGAATGCCCTCGTCGTTGGTGCGCATACCACAGCCAATGAGCGATTTGGTGCCCGCGGGGATATAGTCGCCACCTTCAAGTCTTCCGTCACCTTCTATCTGGAGGATAGGCTTCAGACCGAGATGCTCATAGCACAGGCAGATGATTCGCGTCTCAGGAGCACGTTGGCTGGAGTTCATTCGGCAGATAATGTGGCCACGTGGTGTGGTGATGCTTTGGTCGCGGGTGAAGTAGAGGTTCATCAGCGGGTTTTGTATATACCGCGCCTCATAGCCTGTGTTGTTGTCCGTCTTCGATAGTTTCACCGTAGGCTGAAGCAGAATGCAACGTATGAGGTCTTCACGGCTCATCTTGCCCAGCACGTCTTGCCGGTAAGTTTCTGTCTCTTCGGAGTTCTCATCGGGAATGTCACTGATGTCGTAGACGAGCACGTTGGCAGCCAGCTGACGAAGGCTGTCAATGCCTACCTCATGTAAGATGCTCGCCACCGTATGCACGCGGATATGGTTGGCTTCAAGCATCTTGATGTAGTTCTGGTGTTCTTCTGCCGCTTTGTCCACATTGAAATAGTCCTCGAAGAGTCCTGCCGAGGGGTGAATAACGCCATTGAACAGCTCTTGACCTGGTGTGTGCATCAGTATTTCACCTGCCACACTCCATTCGGCCTGAGGATAGTCCATGCCTGGATGGTCCTGAGCCTGTACATTCATGCCGCTGATAAGGGTAGCGACCAACACCCATTGTCTTATTCTTTTCATCATATTAAATATGTGTCTTGTTCTGTCTATTCCGTCACTTCTATATAGAAGCTGAACGGGCGGAACCCGTCGTTGCAGCTGATCATCGCACTCATGGGGTCTTTCATCCATCCGTCGTAGAAATTGCCTTCCCCTTGCGCCAGCGCTTTCACAAAGCTCTGCATGGAGAGCCAGGCGGAGGGGCACAATCCTTCTGGGCGTTCCCCATTGATGGAAATCCACTGCTCCCCTTCCCTCACGTCGCATGTGTGTTCGATGGGGTTCTCGTATCTCGCCATTAGGTCGCGGTACTCCGTCTGACGAATGGCTGTTATTCTCACTTTGTTCATGTCGTTGTCGTCGTCTTCTTGTTGAATGTCAGTCGGTTGCCTGTTTCTGTTCGAGCATATCTTCTATCAACGGCACATACCAATTTCTCACCTCCTCCGCCGTGGGCGTATGGCCTCCGGGGAAGTGAAACGACCGTTGGTAATGCTCAAGAAACAGCGGTTCGAAATGTGCGAGGGTGTCATGTTCGCCAAACAATCCCCACACGCGGTCTCTGCTTTCCGCATGGCAATTGTCAAACTGAACGGCCTCCAGCTCGGCAAACTCCCTTATCAGCTCCTCGTCGATGGTAAACGACTGCCGCCCATCCATGCGCGGCGCCTTGTACTGATGGTCGCCCACGCGTTGCTTCAGGAATGCGGTCATCTGGAAATGAGGGTTCCCGAGCAAGGCAGGAACGCCAGCCACGGGTGCCACCATCTGTGCATAGAACGAACCGCAACTGTTGCCCACAAGCAGGTCGGGCCTTTCCTTGTCGATGGTTGCCCGTATCTGTTGCAGAGCTGTCTTGGGGTGGAGCGGAAGGTCGGGTGTCAGCACCTCTGCCTTTCCTTCAAAGGCTTTCCTCAGCGCCAGAGCCGGAATGCACTGACCGCTGGCAAAGAAACCATGCAGGAACAATATCTTTTTCATTCTCTTCTTCGCTTTACTGCCATTTGCAATATGGCTCAGCAAAGTTACGAAATGGTTTTGACATGACGATGAAAAGACCGGAAAAAAAGACCTAAGACGCTGCTTTTGTCAATCCATTTAGCCGGTATCACGCAACGAATCCATTGCTTTTGTTTGGCCATTCCATTGCATTTGTTCAACAATTCCATTGCATTTGTTCAACGATTCCATTGCATTTGTTCAATAATTCCGTTAGATTTGTTCAATTATTCTGCCGTCTTTTTCTCAAAAATCCGTCAGATAAATGACTAACTTTCGATAGTTCAGGAGTTCTCTGCAAGCAGAGCGACCAAGGTCGGGCGACAGACGTTAGTTTTTATTCTGCACCGCTTAAAGAATCGCTCTTAAAGTATCGTCTGTCGCTCGACCTTTGGTCGCTTTGCTTGCAAAGAACTCCTGCAACTCCTGAACTCCTGAATCCCCGAAAACATAAATTAATGACTACAAAACGCAAACTAGAGCCTTCAATAACTACGAAAACGTCTCAAATTGTTTACAAAACGGGGTCGTAGACAAGGTTTTTCATTTATTTAATAATTGGTTATGCTGAAGATTGGATTTTTTTTGTTACATTTGCAAAATGAATACAGTCAAATTAGTTTTCATTTAACATCATTAATATGAACGACAACAAAGTAATGAACAAAGCGGCTGACAACATTCGCATTCTGGCAGCTGCTATGGTAGAAAAGGCGAAGTCGGGCCACCCCGGCGGCGCCATGGGCGGTGCTGACTTCATCAACACGCTCTACAGTGAGTTCCTCGTCTACGACCCCGAAAACCCCGAATGGGAAGGACGCGACCGTTTTTTCCTCGACCCGGGCCACATGGCACCGATGCTCTATTCGCAGCTTGCCCTCATCGGGAAGTTCACCCTTGAAGACCTGCAGAACCTGCGCCAGTGGGGGTCGGTGACTCCCGGACACCCCGAGCGCGAACTGGCACGCGGCATTGAAAACACGTCTGGTCCTCTGGGACAGGGACACACCTTTGCCGTGGGTGCTGCCATCGCCGCCAAGTTCCTGAAAGCCCGCCTGGGCAACGTGATGAACCAGACCATCTATGCCTACATCTCGGACGGAGGCGTGCAGGAGGAAATCTCGCAGGGCGCCGGACGTATTGCCGGCAACCTGGGTCTCGACAACCTCATCATGTTCTACGACGCCAACGACATACAGCTCTCCACGAAGACGGAGGTGGTGACGAGCGAGGACACCGCCCAGAAGTATGAGGCTTGGGGATGGTACGTGCAGAAGATTGACGGCAACGACGTGGACCAGATTCGCGAGGCCATCAAGAAGGCTCAGGCTGAGAAGGATCGTCCCAGCCTCATCATCGGCCATTGCGTGATGGGCAAGGGTGCCCGCAAGGCCGACGGCTCAAGCTATGAGAGCAACTGCGCCACACATGGTGCTCCGCTCGGAGGCGACAACTTCGTGCAGACCATGAAGAACCTGGGCGCCGACCCAGAGAACCCGTTCCAGATATTCCCCGAGGTGAAGGAACTCTATGCCAAGCGTGCCGAAGAACTGAAGAAAATCGTGGCTGAGCGCTATGCTGAGAAGGCTGAATGGGCAAAGGGACACCCCGTGCAGGCCAAGCAGATGGAGGAATGGTTCAGCGGCAAGGCTCCGAAGATTGACTGGAGCAAGGTGCAGCAGAAGGCTGGCGCCGCCACTCGTGGCGCATCGGCCACCGTGCTGAGCGTTCTGGCTGAAGAGGTGCCCAACATGATCTGTGCTTCGGCTGACCTCTCGAACTCTGACAAGACCGACGGTTTCCTGAAGAAGACCCACAACATTGTGAAGGGCGACTTCACAGGTGCGTTCTTCCAGGCTGGTGTGGCCGAGCTCACCATGGCTTGCTGCTGCATCGGTATGGCCCTGCATGGTGGCGTGATTCCCGCCTGCGGCACATTCTTCGTCTTCAGCGACTACATGAAGCCCGCCGTGCGCATGGCTGCCCTGATGGAGCTGCCCGTGAAGTTCATCTGGACACACGATGCCTTCCGCGTTGGCGAGGACGGTCCTACCCACGAGCCCGTTGAGCAGGAGGCACAGATCCGACTGATGGAGAAGCTGAAGAACCACAGCGGCAAGAACTCGGTGCTGGTGGTGCGTCCGGCCGATGCCGAGGAGACAACCGTCTGCTGGCGCATGGCCATGGAGAACACCGACACGCCGACAGCCCTCATCTTCTCGCGCCAGAACATAGACATGCTGCCCGAGGGCAACGACTACAGTCAGGCCACAAAGGGTGCATACGTGGTGGCTGGCAGCGACGAGGACTACGACGTCATCCTGCTGGCCTCTGGCTCAGAGGTGTCGACGCTGGAAGCCGGTGCCAAGCTGCTGCGTGAGGACGGCGTGAAGCTGCGCGTGGTGAGCGTTCCGTCGGAAGGCCTGTTCCGCGCTCAGTCGAAGGAATACCAGCAGAGCGTGCTGCCCACTGGCAAGAAGAAGTTCGGCCTCACCGCCGGTCTGCCCGTAACACTCGAAGGCCTCGTCGGGGCTGACGGTTGCGTATGGGGACTCCAGAGCTTCGGCTTCTCGGCACCCTACAAAGTGCTCGACGAGAAACTGGGCTACACCGGTCAGAACGTGTATGAACAAGTGAAAAAACTGCTTTCGTAATATGGAAGTGAAGACAATAGGCATAGCCAGCGACCATGCTGGCTACGCTTTGAAACAGTTTGTCAAGCAATATCTCGAAGAGAAGGGCATGGCCTATAAGGACTATGGTACGTACACGGAAGACTCGTGCGACTATAGCGACTTCGGACATGCGCTGGCCAAGGGTATTGAGAGCGGCGAGGTGTATCCCGGCATTGCCGTCTGCGGCAGCGGAGAGGGCATCAACATGACGCTCAACAAGCACCAAGACATCAGGGCAGGCCTGTGCTGGATTCCCGAGATTGCGCACCTCATCAGGCAGCACAACAATGCCAACGTGCTGGTGATGCCCGGCAGGTTTATCGATAACGACATGGCTCGGAAAATCATGGACGAATACTTCTCGACCGAATTCGAAGGCGGTCGCCATCAGAGAAGAATCGACAAGATTCCCGTGCAGGAATAATCACGACAGGGAGGCGACGCGACAGGGCTGTCGCCTCCTTCGTGAAACTTGCCAGCAAGGCATCATCGTTGCAAACCTTTACGTTAAATTTATGCATTGTTTTGCAACACATACAACAAATAATTACTACCTTTGCACTGAAAAGAAAACAAATCTATTAATAACAAGCAAATCATGAAGAAATTACAAGCTTTGAACAAGCAAACCGCTCCGAAGAGCGTGATGCCCGAGAGAATCATCCAGTTTGGCGAAGGCAACTTCCTGCGCGCATTCATCGACTGGATTGTTTGGAACATGGACGCCAAGACCAACTTCAATGGCTCTGTCGTGGTGGTGCAGCCCATCGAGCGTGGTATGGTTGACTGGCTGAACGGTCAGGACTGCCTGTACCATGTGAACCTGCAGGGACGTCTGAACGGTGAGGCCGTGAACTCGCTGGAGCGCATCGACGTCATCAGCCGCGCGCTGAATCCCTATAGCCAGAACGCAGCCTTCATGGCACTGGCAGAGCAGCCCGACATTCGTTTCGTCATCTCGAACACGACAGAGGCCGGCATTGCCTTCGACGACACATGCAAGTTCAGCGATGCTCCCGCCAGCAGCTATCCCGGCAAGCTGGTGCAGTTGCTCTATCGCAGGTTCAAGACGTTTGAGGGCGACCCCAAGAAGGGTCTCATCATCATGCCCTGCGAGCTCATCTTCCTGAACGGTCATCATCTGAAGGAGTGCATCTACAAGTATATCGAGCTTTGGAAAGACGACTTCGGCGCCGACTATGAGGCTTTCAAGGAGTGGTTCACCAAGTACAACTACGTTTGCGCCACGCTTGTTGACCGCATCGTGCCCGGATTCCCCCGCAAGGAGATTGCCGACATCCAGCAGAAGATTGGCTACAAGGACAACCTCGTGGTGCAGGCCGAGATCTTCCATCTGTGGGTCATCGAGAAGCCAGAGAACATGTCGATAGAAGATCTGCGCGAGGAGTTCCCTGCCGAAAAGGCCGGACTGCATGTGCTCATCGCCGAGAGCGAAAAGCCCTACCACGAGCGCAAGGTAACGTTGCTCAATGGTCCTCACACCGTTCTCTCGCCCGTCAGCTTCCTGAGCGGCGTCAACATTGTGCGAGACGCTTGCAACCACGAGGTGCTGGGCAAGTATATCCACAAGGTGCAGTTTGAGGAGCTCATGGAGACGCTGAACCTGCCGATGGACGAGCTTCGTCAGTTTGCCGGCGACGTGCTGGAGCGCTTCAACAATCCATACGTTGACCATCAGGTGACGAGCATCATGCTCAATTCGTTCCCGAAGTTCCAGGCTCGCGACCTGCCCGGCGTGAAGACCTATCTGGAGCGCAAGGGCGAGCTGCCTCAGGGTCTTGTGTTCGGACTTGCAGCCATCATCACCTATTACAAAGGTGGCAAGCGCGAAGACGGTACGGAGATTGTGCCCAACGACGACCAGAAGATTATGGACCTGCTGAAGGAACTCTGGGCAACTGGCGACACCCAGAAGGTGACCGACGGTGTGCTTGGCGCTGAGTTCATCTGGGGCGAAGACCTGCACAATGTCAAGGGTCTGGCCGAACTCGTGAAGAAAGACCTCGACCTGATACAAGAGAAGGGAATGCTTGAGGCAGTGAAGACCATCCTCTAAGACTACCCTACCCTATAAAAAAACGATGGGCATCCCGAATTGTTGGGGTGCCCGTTTTTTGTTCAGGAGTTGCAGGAGTTCAGGAGTTTCAGACGATACTCTTGGCGGTGGAATGGAGGGGATGTTTTTTGGGGAGTTTGGACGATACTCTTGGCGCTGAAATCTGCCGATAAAACTATCGTCTGCAACTCCTGAACTCCTGAACTCCTGAACTCCTGTAACTCCTAGCGATCAGAAACTCCTAGGAACTATGGTATCAACAGCGAGCTGTCGCCATAGCTGAGGAAGCGGAAGTCATGATCCAAAGCATAGTCGTAGATCTTTCGCCAGTCGCCATGTACGAAGGCGCTGACGAGAAGAAGAAGCGTGCTCTGCGGCTGATGGAAATTCGTCACCAAAGCCTTGACAATCTTATACTCGTAGCCTGGAGCGATGATAATCTGCGTGCTACTGTGCAAGGACGAGAGTTCGTTGCGGTCGAGCCATTGCAGGATGTTCTTCAATGCCTCCACGGGTGTCAGCGTATGGGAGCCGGAATAGGGTTCCCATTGGTCGATGTGGAGCTCCGACTCGGAAGCGTCTGGGTTTTCCTGAAGCCGACAGCCCATGTAGTAAAGGCTTTCAAGGGTACGAACGCTTGTGGTGCCTACGGCAATGGCCTCGGCGTTGTGCTCAATCAGTTTCTCAATGGTAGACCGCTTGACGCAGACATATTCCGTGTGCATCTCATGACCTTCGAGCGACTCACTCTTCACGGGTTTGAAAGTGCCGGCACCGACATGAAGCGTGAGTTCCTCCCGATGGATTCCATGAGCATCAATGTCGCGAAGCACCTGCTCAGTAAAGTGGAGACCAGCCGTTGGCGCCGCCACGCTTCCCTTAATCTTGCTATAAACCGTCTGATAGGTGCGCTTGTCGCTCTCCTGCGTTTCGCGGTTCAGATATGGAGGAATGGGCAATTCGCCTACGGCCTCGAGAATGTCGGCAAACGTAACGCTGTCGTCGTCCCACCGGAAATCCACCCAATGAGAATTGGCGGTGGCCTGTTTCGCGTCCAAGCGTTGCTCAACGGTCAGCGTAACGACTTTCTTTCCTGAGTCCTCAATGATGTCTATTTGCCTGGTCAGACAACTGTCTTTCCATTTCTTCAGGTTTCCAATCAGACAATGCCACGAACAGGCACCTCGCGTCTGGAACATCTGCTCGTAGTCGGCAGGCACGGCAGGCTCAAGCAGGAACACCTCGATGAGCGCTCCCGTCTGCTTGCGGAAATGCAGACGCGCCTGAATGACACGGGTGTTGTTGAAGACCATCAGTGCATTTTCGGGAAGATATTCGGGAAGATGGCAGAAAACGTCTTCAGAGACGGAACCATGACGATAGACCAGCAGCTTGCTCCGGTCGCGTTGCTCAAGCGGGAACTTGGCAATACGCTCGTCGGGAAGCTGATAATTGAAATCGCTGATATGAATGTTTTTGGGCGTCACTTTTTTCGATTTTTGACGTTACTATTCTATGATGCAAACAACGGGAATGCCACGATTGCGGCTCTCACAACAGCATAGAGGAGAATGAAGACCAACACCGTGACAACGATATTCACATCAGGCACACTGTAGCCTGTTGGGGTATAATGACTAGAAACGAAGTTCTGCTCCGGGGCAATACGTAGGTAGAGTTTCAGATAGATGACATATACCACAAAACCTACAACACCTCCGAAAAGCAAGCCACAGAGAACGTCGCTGGGATAATGAAGTCCCAGATACAGACGCGTGTAGCAGTTTAACAACGACCAAAGGAGAATGGCCACCGTAAAGATGCGGTCGCGAATGAGCAACAGGAAGAAAACAGCAAG
>JAFWQE010000113.1 GCA_017509155.1 Prevotella sp. | reverse complement strand
GCACTCGCGGTCGAAGGCGTAGAACACCGGTGGGTCGGCAAGCATGCCAAAGCCCACGATGAGGCCGTCGTTCATGCCAAGCATAAGTGTGCGCCGCGCGTCGATGGCATTGAAGATGCTCTCGGAGAATGTCTGCTGACTGCTGACGAACCGGAAGTATTGTGCACCGCCGTGGTTGGCAAGTGTGATTGTGGTGAACACACCGGTGTAGGGCGTCATCGCTGCCGCCAGCGTAGGATCTTGGTGCACGTTATTGTCGATAACGAGATAGCACCGGTGACCCGAGAACTCGTTCTGTGTGTCGCCACACCCCCAAAACATACTAAGACATAACAAACATATAATATTTAAGACATACGAACGAATTATTTTTAAGACATACGGGACAAACGAACATGTTTTATTTGAGACATACGAAACAGATGAACATAAGTTTGTTCGTTTGTTGCGTATGTCTTCAAAATATGCTTGTATGTTCGCTTGTTCGTTTGTCACGTATGTCTCTCAATAATAATTCGTTCGTCTGTCGCGTATGTCTCAAAAAAGTACGCCTGTTACGTATGTCTAATCAACTTCTGTATCGCCTGTTCGGCGTATGAGAAATTGAAGTCGGCAAGGCGCTGCTGCATGAGGTCAGCAATTTGTTCGTTGCAGAGGTTGCCGATGCTGCCTTCGTGGGTGTGATGAATGTCGTGGTTGGCTTGGAAATCGCCAGCCTCGATGGCCAGTCCCACCTGTCGATAGGCGTCGCGGAAGGGCACTCCGCTGGCGGCGAGGCGGTTCACCTCCTCAACGGAGAACATCGGGTCGTACATCGGATTGTCGAGGATGTGTTCGTTGATCTCCATGCGTTCCACGATGTAGCAGGCCATGGCAAGGCAGTCCTTCAGCTCGTCGAAGGCGGGCAGGAAGGTCTCCTTGATAATCTGCAGGTCGCGGAAGTAGCCCGTAGGCAGGTTGTTCATGATGAGTGTCACCTGCTGTGGCAGTGCCTGCAGCTTGTTCGACTTACCGCGGATGAGCTCGAACACGTCGGGGTTCTTCTTATGCGGCATGATCGACGAGCCAGTGGTGCACTCCTTCGGCAGGCGTACAAAGCCGAAGTTCTGCGAACAGAACAGGCAGGCGTCGTAAGCAAGCTTCGACAGCGTGCCTGCCACCGATGCCATCGCGAAGGCGACGTTGCGCTCGGTCTTGCCGCGTCCCATCTGTGCATACACCACGTTGTATGCCATCGTGTCGAAGCCCAGCAGGTCGGTGGTGAGCTGGCGGTTCAGCGGGAACGACGAGCCATAGCCTGCTGCCGAGCCCAGCGGGTTGCGATTGGTCTGGCGATAGGCGGCCTGCAGCAACAGCACATCGTCGCAGAGGCTCTCGGCATGAGCGCCGAACCACAGTCCAAACGACGAGGGCATTGCCACCTGCAGATGTGTGTAGCCAGGCATGAGCACGTGCTTCGTCTCCTCGCTGCGGCGCTGCAGGGCCTGGAAGAGCTGGTTCACAAGCATCACCACCTCCTTCAATTCATGACGGATGAAGAGCTTCAGGTCGACGAGCACCTGATCGTTGCGCGAGCGGCCGGAATGGATTTTCTTACCCACATCGCCCAAGCGGCGCGTGAGCAACAGCTCCACCTGCGAGTGGACGTCCTCGACGCCCTCCTCGATGACGAACTCGCCACGCTCGCACTGGTGGTAGATGTCGCGCAGTGCGTCGAGCAGTTGCTCCAGCTCCTGCTTCTCGAGCAGTCCGATGGTTTCCAGCATGGTGATATGCGCCATGGAACCTAACACGTCGTAGGGTGCCAGGTAGAGATCCATGTCGCGATCACGACCCACCGTGAACCGCTCAATCTCGGCGGTCATCTCAAAGTTCTTGCTCCAGAGTTTCTGTGCCATCGGTCGGTGGGATTTCGGTCGGGGAAATAGCAGTGTAATCAATCGCCTGCAGCACATCGGCCATCTTCTCAATGCCCTCCTGCAGGGGTTTCTGCACCATCGCACGAATGAACATGTTCAGCTCGGCCTTGATGGTGAGCTTCATCTTGCACGCCTCCTCGCCCTCGGGCAAGAGCTGAATCCAGAAGTTCAGTGGCACCGGCGACTGTGTGGCCTCAAACTTAATGGTCTTCGGCTCCTCACGGTCAACGATCTGCATGGCCACGCGCCCCACCATCGGAGCCTCGAGGCTCACGGAGTCTCTGTCGAACTCCAATCCCTGCACCTTGTCTTCTGGTATGCGGTTGCGCACACGCTCGATGTTCTGCAGGTTGCTCAGCATGTCGTATACTTTCTGTTGCGACGCCTCAATGTGGCGCACGCTGCTTTCAAACTTTGTACTCACGATTGATATTTTTACGGTTTTGAAATACGGATGTCACGAATTGACGATTGTCACATCACGGAATGGGCAGACTACCGCGCAAGCGCGAAGTGAAAAGTGAAAAGTGAAAAGAGTAAAGTGCCTACGGCCCGTGAAAACGAATCGCTGAATCTGTTCGGGCAGACCGCCGCGCAAGCGCGAAGTGAAAAGTGAAAAGTGAAAATTGAAAAGAGTAAAGTGCCTACGGCCCGTGAAAACGAATCGTTGAATCTGTTCGGGCAGACACGGGGGTCTGCCCCTACAACTCAACTTCTCAACTTCTCAACGTCTCAACAACTCAACGTCTCAACCTCTCAACTTCATTTCCCCCACTCTGCCGGATTCTGGCGCCACTGGCGCAACAGTTCCAGGTCGGCGGCCGACACATAGCCGGTCTCGGAAGCCTCAGCGATGACGTGTTCGTAGTCGGTCAGCGTGAGGAGTTCCACACCTGCCTCGCGGAATGCCTCGGCGGCAACGTCGAAACCATAGGTGTGGCTGGCCACCATGCCCAACACCTCGATGCCTGCCTGGCGCAGCGCGTCGACG
This sequence comes from Prevotella sp., assembly GCA_017509155.1. Classification (GTDB taxonomy): domain Bacteria; phylum Bacteroidota; class Bacteroidia; order Bacteroidales; family Bacteroidaceae; genus Prevotella. The sequence continues at coordinate 401 of JAFWQE010000113.1, read as the reverse complement.
GCCTTCAGCGATGAGCCACCAGTGGAGATGAGGTCTTCCACCACAACCACCTTGGTGCCTGCGGCGAGCTCGCCTTCAATCTGATTGCCCATGCCGTGATCTTTCGGTTTCGGACGCACATAGGCAAAGGGCAGGCCGAGTGCATCAGCCACCAGAGCACCCTGCGAGATGGCTCCCGTGGCAACACCGGCAATGGCCTCTACCTCCGGAAAGTGCTCGAGGATCAGACCCACCAGGCGCAACTTCACATACGTGCGCACCTCGGGATAGGAGTTTACCTTGCGGTTGTCACAATAGATGGGCGACTTCCAGCCGCTCGCCCATGTGAACGGCTCTTGCGGTCTCAGCTTGATAGCTTTGATCTTCAGTAGTTTGGCGGCAAATGCCTTTTTCTGATTATC
>JAFWQE010000112.1 GCA_017509155.1 Prevotella sp. | reverse complement strand
GGCTTTTGCTGGTGACGACTTATACACAAATGAAGCCATTATTGCTATCCCTGAAAACGAAAAGTATATTCTTCGTTTTATTTATTATTACCTTTTGTCTTATGATTGGTTAAGCTTGACTGAAGGTAATGAGAAAGTAAAGGGTGCAACTCTGAATAAGTCCTCGATTGGGAAGATCCAACTTCCAATACTCTCTCTCTCTGAGCAGCAATCCATCGTTGATTATCTTGACTCTGCTTTTGCAAAGATAGATGCGATGAAGGCTAATGCAGAAAAAGCCCTCAATGAAGCCAAAGCCCTCTTCCAAGCATCACTCAAAGAAATGCTTGAACCAAAAGAAGGGTGGGAAGATAAGAAGCTGGGAGAAATTTGTAGTGATATTAGGTATGGTACAAGTACGCCATCTCATGAGAACGGGGAATATAAATATCTTAGGATGAACAACATTACCAATGACGGCTTTCTCGATGTTTCTCATTACAAAACTATATCATTGCCATCAAAAGAACTGGAGAAATGTTTAGTAAAAAAAGGCGATATTATATTCAACCGGACTAATAGTCGAGAATTAGTAGGTAAATCTTGTGTTTTTACCGAGGACGAAAATATGGTTATTGCTGGTTACTTGATTCGAATTAGACTGAAAGATGGTTTTGAACCACAGTTCATAACATATAGCATGAATTTGCAGCGGTCTTTGGGATTGTTCCAACATCTAATTGTTGGGGCTGTTCATCAAGCAAATATAAGCGCAAATAATATCCAAAAGGTTATTATCAATTATCCCTCTCTCTCCGAGCAGCAATCCATCGTTGCCACTCTCGACTCTCTCAAATCCAAGGTTGACCGCCTCCAAGAGAACTACAACAAGATTTCTCAGGAGTGCGACGCCTTGAAACAAGCAATATTAAGACAAGTTTTTGAATAAGATATGAACGAAGCGCAGACACGATTCAACAAGATTGACCCGAAGCTAAAGGAGGCTGGATGGGGTATTGTTCCAGGAAGTAAGATTCTTGTGGAGCAGAGTGCATATATTGCACCTGGCCGCATCACTACAACAGGCCATAAGAACCCCAAGAAGGCAGACTATATCCTTGAATACAAGGGGCAGAAACTTGCCGTGATTGAGGCAAAGAGCGACGAGAAGGATGTGGCAGAAGGCGTTGACCAAGCCAAACTCTATGCCGATGCGCTGAAGATTCGTTACACCTATAGCAGCAATGGCGATGAAATCTGGTTCATCGACATGGGCATTAAGAACAATAAAGGAGAATATATCATTCCCAGCAAGGAATATGATATTGACAGTTTCCCTTCTCCACAGGACTTGTGGCAGATGACCTTCCCCGAAGAGAACCCTTGGCGCGACAAGTTCAATCTCTGCGCTTTGAATCGTAGCGGTGGCCGCCAGCCTCGCTACTATCAGGAGATAGCCATCAAGAACGTGCTGGAGGCTGTGGCCAAGCAGCGCAACCGTATCTTGCTGACGATGGCAACAGGTACAGGAAAAACCTACACGGCTTTTCAGATATGCTGGAAACTGACACAGACAAAATGGAACATCCGGAGAAGCGAGAGCCATCTGAGCTCGCTCAAGGATGGCCGAGTCTCGACGGATGAAGACGAAGTCAATACGAAGGGCGTGGAACGTGCGCCAAGAATCCTGTTTATTGCCGACAGGAACATTCTTGCCAATCAGGCCATCAACGACTTCGACCAGTTCCCCGAAGATGCCATGTGCCGTGTAACACCCAAGGAGTTGAGGAAGAACAATTACAAGGTTCCCACAGCACGCAATCTTTACTTCACCATCTTCCAGACGATGATGACATCGCCCAATGCGCAAAAGGCAGAGGAGCAGGGCATCAAGTTGCCTGAAGGCGCAGACGATCAGCCCTATTACATGCAGTATGAGCGTGACTTCTTCGACTTCATCATCATCGACGAGTGTCATCGTGGTGGTGCCAATGACGAAAGCGAGTGGCGAAAACTGATGGAGTACTTTGATTCTGCCTATCAGCTCGGCATGACTGCCACACCAAGAAGAAAGGTAAATGCCAATACCTATGCCTACTTTGGAGAGCCTGTATATACCTATTCGCTGAAACAGGGAATCGAGGATGGCTTCCTTGTACCGTTCCGTGTGGACATCTCTACGAGCAACATTGACGACTACAAGTATCAGGAAGGCGACATCGTGAAGAGCGGAGAGATAGACATGGAAAAGGTTTACTCGGAGTCGGATTTCTATAATGGCAGAATACAGATTAAGGAGCGTGACGAACACCGTGTGCAGGAGTTGCTGAACAAGATTGACCCTGACGAAAAGACCATCATCTTCTGTGCCACTCAGAAGCATGCGATGATCGTTCGCGATATGGTGAACAAGCATAAAAAACGTCCTGCCAGCAACTATTGCGAACGCGTGACCGCCGATGATGGAGAAGTGGGTGAGGCAACGTTGAGAGCCTTCCAAGATAACGAGAAATTGTTGCCAACTATCCTGACAACATCGTATAAGTTGAGTACAGGTGTTGATGCCCGCAATGTGCGTAACATCGTATTGATGCGCCCTGTTCAGAACATGGTGGAGTTTAAGCAGATTATCGGTCGTGGTACACGCTTGTTCGACAAGAAGTATTATTTCACCATCTACGATTTTGTAGGAGCATGCGAAATGTTCAAAGACCCTGACTGGGATGGTGATCAATATTGTCCTGATTGTGGCAACTGGCCTTGTACCTGTATGAAGAAGACGCCATATGCGTTACCACCTGAGGAAGAGAGCGGTATGGTAAGGGAGCCTGAGCCGTGCCCTATTTGCGGAAACCTGCCATGTACCTGTGAAGGGCCGAGAAAAACTCTGATAGATATCAAACTTTCTACAGGAAGAAGGCTGTCGCTTGAAACGACATGGGAGCAGAAGATATTCTTTGGAGACGAGTTTGTCAGTCTTGACGAGTATGTGAAGAAACTCTTTGGTAGGATACCCGATTTCTTCTCTGATGCAGATGACCTCAGGGAAAAATGGTCAAACCCCGAAACCCGTGAGGAGCTGCTGAGAACATTGGATGAGGCAGGTTTTGCAGAGGATAAGCTGAATCTTTTGAAGAACATGCTGAAGATGCAGAAATGCGACTTGCTTGATGTGCTTGAATACATCGCCTATGAATCGACACCCATAGAGCGGGCAAAGCGAGTGGAACATGTGAAGAAGCAGTATGTAGATTCCTTGAACAAGGAGCAGCAAGAATTCGACAACCTTATTCTGCAATATTATGTCAGCAACGGCTTCAAGGAACTTGGTACTGATAACCTGAAGACCTTTATCACCATCAAGTTTAATTCTATGAGCGATGCCAAGGAAAGGTTGCAAATGTCTGTATCCGATATACGGGCGCATTACTTTGAGTTACAACGAAGATTGTATAGCGCATAGAAGACCATTCTATTGACAGTCTCGAAATAGATTTGTATCTTTGCATCATAAAAGAAAAAAACACTTCGCAGAGAGCCGTCTCACAAAGAAAAAGGACCCCCTGCCGCGGCAGAGAGTCCTTTGTTCCTTATGATGATGGTACTATGGTTTATTTGATTCTGTTCATGACGACATTGATGGTGTACACCATAGCCTTGCCTCCTTCGTCTGCATCGGTGTATTTGGCAATCATCACCATCCTGTCGCGTGTCCAGTCGCTCTGGATGTTGAAAGTCTGAGTGATGGTCTCGCCATCCTCGGTGGTCGACATGGTCAGCGTGCGATCACGAAGGAGCCATGTGCCGGTTCCCTCGTCGCCCTCTTCGTCGACAGAAATGAACGTACCGTCGCCCTTGAACTCGAGGGTGCAGTTGATGATGATGTCAATGTCTTCAGAAGGCACCGGAGTTACGCTGCCGGTTGTCTTCCATTTACCTACGATGTTGATGTTTTCCATCAGGTCTTCCACGTCATCATCGTCACACGATGTAAACACAGCTGTTGTGCCGCAAATCAGGGTGGCGGCGAAAACCCACATAAGAATCTTCTTCATTCTTGAAAAGTGTTTCGAGTTAATAACTACCTTTTAAGTTCTTCTCTATAGAAAGAAAACCGCCTGTTGAAGGCGGTTTCTGCTATTTGCTGTCGGGATGAGGCGACTCGAACGCCCGACCCCTACGTCCCGAACGTAGTGCGCTACCAACTGCGCTACATCCCGATTGCTTTCTGAAAAGCGGTGCAAAGGTACGTCATTTTTTTGAAACGCGTGCATTTTTCTTCGGAAAAGTGATTATTTTTTTGCAAGAAAGGAGAAAAAGCCCTATCTTTGCGCAAACTGTTTGAATCTTTTCACCCTTAAATAGCAAACACTTATGGAATATTTCATCTATGTGAATGGTCAGAACCAGGGGCCATATTCGGCTCAGAGACTAATGGAGATGGGCATTTCTCCCGACACGATGGTGTGGTCGAGAGAGGTGAACCAGTGGGTTAAGGCATCTATAGTGCCGGAACTCAGACAGATGTTTGAGGCGCGCATGCAGAGTGCGGAGCAGCAAGCCACGGGGCAACCCCAGTATGAGAGTGCCGGGCAGCAGGGCTATCAGACGTATGAGTCTGGGGGCGGCGCAGGGTTCGCGGAGTTCTTCACCGACGACTATCAGAGCGAAGACGACGTGCCCATGGTGAAACGCCCGCTGAACAAGCTGATGAACCTGATTGATTCGGGCCGTTTCTTCCGCGAGCCCATGCGGTGGCTCTATGTGCTTATGGGCGTGATGACCTCCATCGGGTGCCTGTTTGCCATTGTGGGCCTCATCACCTCGGGGGCATTCAAGTATCGGGCCATGTATGGCGTCTTGGCATCGATCTTCCTGATTGTCATCGCCGTCTTTTCCGTCCTGTTCTGGATCAACCGCAGCAAGCGGCTGAAGGACACGGTGCAGGAGAACGATGAGATTGTGGCCATTCCGCTGGTGGCCAACTTCATTCAGTCGGTGGGCGAGTGCGTGGGCATCATCATGGGCACTGCCGTGGCCGTGATGGCCTTCCTCATTCCACTGCTGGCCGGCAATGAGGCGGGCTACATGTTCCGCGATTTCATCCCCTTCCGTTCGAGTGAAATGATTGTCATCGCGTTGGTGGCGCCGTTGTTCTGCATCGCCTATGGCTTCCTCATCATCCTGATGGCCCACTTCTGGGCAGAGCTCATGCTGGCAGTGGCCTCCATTGCCAACAACGTGAAGCGCCTGGCCAACAAGATAGAGCCGACGAAGAAGGAAGAGCAGGAGTAGTCGCGCGACAATCGCCGCGGTGTGTCTCGTTTCTACGGAGTTGTGGAGAAAAGGGGTTTGTGTGCAAGGACTCATGAAAGTTCATGAGCGCCCGGCAAGAAAAACTCCTCGGCTCCATAGCTCCGTAGAAACATTATTACGGCAGTGCGTCTTTCTACGGAGCAAGGGAGCAAAGGAGCTTCAGGGCGGTGGAAGGCTACAGCAGCTCGGGCAGCTGGTAGAGCTTTGTGCTGTTGCTGCCCTTGATGAGGATATAGTGGCCGCTGACGGGCTGACTGGCCAGTGCCTGCTTCACCTCTTCCACGTCGTGGAATTTCCTGTAGGCGCAGTCGGTGTGTGCGAATTCCTCGCCCACGAGCCACACTTCGCTCAGCCCGTATTTCTTCATCAGGTCTACGGCGCGCTGGTGTTCCTCGGCCGATGCGTCGCCCAGCTCGCGCATGTCACCCAGAATGGCCATCTTGGGTTCCACCTGCATGTCGCGGAAGTTGCGCAGGGCGGCGCCCATACTTGTGGGATTGGCGTTGTAGGCATCCACGATGAGGTGGTTGCGTTGTGTCTCTGTCAGCTGCGAGCGGTTGTTGGTGGGCGTGTATGCCTCGAGGGCGGCGTTGATGTCGGCTGGCGACACGTCGAAGAAGAGGCCCACGGAGATGGCTGCCAGCATGTTGTAGATGTTGTAGGTTCCCACCAGACGGGTGGCGACGCTGAACTCTTCGGCGTCTTCCTCCTCGTCGTTCAGGTGCCATGAGAACCTCAGGTACGGGTCGCAGGCTACCACCTTTCCCACCACCACGGTGTCTTCGTCGTCGCGTGTTCCGTAGCCGGCCATGAACACAAGCGTCCTTTCGTCGGCCATCTGCATGAGGTTCTCGTCGTCGGTGTTGACGAAGATGAAGCCGTTGTTGAGTCCTTCGAGTTCATGGTCTCTGAGATAGTCGTAGAGTTCGCCCTTTGTCTTCTTCACGCCTTCGAACGAGCCGAATCCCAGCAGATGGGCCTTCCCCACATTGGTGATGAGGCCGCAGGTGGGCTCGGCTGTTTCCACCAGTGTCTTGATGTCGCCGGGATGGCTGGCCCCCATCTCGATAATGGCGATGTCGTGTTGCTCGTTCAGCCTGAAAAGCGTCTTCGGCACGCCCACGTCGTTGTTGAAGTTGCCCTGCGTGGCCAGCACGTTGTACTGCGTGGCCAGCACGGCGGCGATGAGTTCCTTGGTGGTGGTCTTGCCGTTGGTTCCTGTGATGCCTACGACGGGAATCTCAAACTGGCGGCGGTGTTCGCGGGCCAGGTCCTTGAAGGTCTGCAGCGTGTCGTCCACCACGATGTAGCGCTCGTCGTCGGTGTCGGCGTCGTCGGGCCGCCTTTCCACGATGGCGTAGGCGCAGCCTTTCTGCAGTGCCTGCGCGGCAAACTTGTTTCCGTCGAACGACTCGCCTTTCAGAGCGAGGAAGATGCTGCCTTCGGGGCAGTCGCGGCTGTCCGTGGTGATGCACGGATGCTGCCGATAGAGCTGATATAGTTGCTTGATGTCCATGGGCTGTTATGGTGGTTGATTGTTGGTCGTTGGTGGCTTATAGCTGTTTCGACAGTTCCTTGGTGAGGATGCTCTCCAGTTCTTCTGCCGACAGTCTGAGCCTAAAGTTGCCGTTGATGGCCGTGCTGATGCGCCCCGTCTCTTCCGAGCAGACGATGGCGATGGCGTCGCTCTCCTGCGAGATGCCCAGGGCAGCGCGGTGGCGCAGTCCTAGTTCCTTGGGAATGTCCACGGTGTGGCTCACCGGCAGGATGCATCCGGCGGCACAGAGCCGTTTCTCGCTGATGACGAGCGCACCGTCGTGCAGCGGCGAGTTCTTGAAGAAGATGTTCTCGATGAGTCGCTGGTTGATGTTCGCGTCGATGACGTCGCCTGTCTTGATGACCTCGCTGAGGGGCGCGTCGCGCTCAATCACGATGAGGGCACCCTCCTTTCTGCGGGCCATATTCATGCAGGCCATCACAATAGGCATGATGGTTTCTTTGTCCACCTCGTTCTTTCGCTGGTCGCCGCGGTGGAAGAACCGCGTGAGCTTGCGGAAGTGTTGCTGTGCGCCCACGTTGTAGAAGAACTTGCGGATTTCTTCCTGGAAGAGGATGATGAGCGCGATGACTCCCACGCTCACCAGTTTGTCCATGATGCTGCCCAGCAGTCGCATCTCCAGAATCTGGCTGACGAACAGCCACACCAGGATGAACAGCATGATGCCGATGAACACGTTGAGCGAGCGGCTCTCACGCATCAGCCGGTAGCTGTAGTAGAGCATCATGGCGACAAGCAGGATGTCTACAATGTCTTTTATTCCGAATTCAAACATCTGTCTCTTTTTCTTTTGGGTCAGGCTCAGATGTGCTGACCGCCACCTTTATCATTCTTCTTTTGTCGTTGTCTTGTTCAGGAACGAGTCATCGTCCAGATGCGGATGGTCTCCACGGCCTCTCTCACGTCGTGCACCCGCAGCAGACTGGCGCCCTTCTGCAAGGCCAGCGTGTGGAGCACGGTGGTGCCGTTGAGCGCCTCTGCGGGCGTGCTGCCCGTCAGTTTCCAAATCATGCTCTTGCGCGACACGCCTACCAGCAGCGGTAGTCCCAGTGTGAGCAGACGGTCCAGCTGTCGCATCACGGCGTAGTTGTCGTCGAGTGTCTTGCCAAATCCGAATCCTGGGTCCAGGATGATGTCCTTTTGCCCGAGCGCCCGCAGCATCTGCACTTCGCGGGCAAACGAAAGGAGCATCTGCTCCATGGTGCCCACCACCGACATAAGTATATAAGGTACGCGTAGACGGGCCACCATCTGGAACATGGGCGGGCACGCCGTTGTCTCCGTCGTCTGGTGCGCTCCTCCCACCACGCCTCCACAATGCCCTTCAGAAACGTCGTTCACCATGGCCACGCCATATTCTTCTACGGCCATGCGGGCGACGTCGGGCCTGAACGTGTCTACCGAAAGCAGGGCGTCAGGCAGTTCGCGACGGATGACGGTGAGGGCATTCTTCAGCCTTTCCATCTCCTCAGCCTCGTCGGCCATCTGTGCGCCAGGCCTCGTCGAACAGGCTCCCACGTCGATGATGTCGCCGCCCTGTTCCACGATTTCCACGGCACGCCGGGCGATGTCGGCCTCCGTCTGCTGCCGGCTTCCGTCGTAAAATGAGTCGGGCGTCGCATTGAGGATGCCCATCACGCAGGGCTGTGAAAGGTCCATCAGCCTGCCGCCCATATTGATGCTCATGGTCTGCATGGGTCGCGCTGTTCACTGGTTTGCGCTGGCAAAGTTACGAAAAAACGAGAGCAGAACAAAATAAATCCTGTTTATTTTTTATGCCGAGCTGGAGTAACCTGTTCAAAGTTACAAAAAACGAGTGCAGAACAAAACAATCTTGTTTTTTATGCCGAGCTGTGTAACTCATTCAAGTTCCGCATGTTTGGGGAGTTTAGGAGTTTGGGAGTTCTTTCTCCGCTTCGCTTTGAAAGCGTCCCTACGGGCCGAGCGTCCGCGGTTTTCAGCCGCTGGAGTTTAGACGATACTTGTTGCGTGGACACCGCAAATTCACTATTGTCCAAACTCCTAAACTCCCAAACTCCCAAACTCCAAGGGACAGACAGGACTTGCGGAACTTCAATACATAATTATTTCCAATT
>JAFWQE010000111.1 GCA_017509155.1 Prevotella sp. | reverse complement strand
CCTCAACAACGACGATGGCATTCTCCTGAGCCTTGTACGAGAGGGCGCTCTTGCGTGCAAGAACCTTCACCTTCTTGTTCAGCTTGAAGCGATAGTCACGGGGCTTCGGACCGAACACGCGGCCACCGCCTACGAGTACCGGCGAGTTGATGTCACCACGGCGTGCACCGCCGCCACCCTTCTGGCGGATGAGCTTACGCGTAGAGCCAGCGTGCTCGCTGCGCTCCTTGGCCTTGGCCGTTCCCTGGCGCTGGTTGGCAAGATACTGCTTCACGTCCAGATAAAGCACGTGGTCGTTCGGTTCAATGCCGAAGATAGCCTCATTCAGAGTAACCTTTCTTCCGGTCTCCTGGCCTTTGATATTTAATACGCTAACTTCCATTACTTGTTGATTATTACAGTTGAACCATTACAACCAGCGACGCTGCCCTTCACGATGAGAAGATTGCTCTCTGGTATTACCTTTAACACTCTGAGGTTCTGGGTCGTCACGCGATCGCCGCCCATCTGGCCGCCCATGCGCATGCCCTTGAACACCTTAGCGGGATAAGAACAGGCACCGATAGAACCCGGCTTGCGGGCACGGTCGTCCTGACCATGAGTGCTCTGGCCTACGCCGCCGAATCCGTGGCGCTTCATCACGCCCTGGAAGCCCTTACCCTTCGACGTACCGACCACATCCACGAACACGGCATCGTTGAAGATGTCGACGGTGATGGTGTCGCCGAGGTTGTACTCCTCGTCAAACTTGAACTCGACCAAGTGGCGCTTCGGTGTTGTACCGGCCTTCTTGAACACGCCCATCATCGGCTTCGTGGTGTTCTTCTCCTTGGCTTCACCGAAACCAAGCTGAACAGCCTGATAGCCGTCTTTCTCGACGGTCTTCACCTGAGTAACAACACAAGGACCAGCTTCGATAACAGTGCACGGCACGTTTTTGCCGTCGGCACTGAAAACGGATGTCATTCCGATTTTCTTTCCTAATAATCCTGGCATTTCAGTTTAATAATTAAAAATAATGTTTTGAATGTATTCTGTTTCTTTTTAAATGCGCGCGCAAAACTCCACTCACAAACACACTTAAAAAGAAACTCCCCACTTCTTCGCAATTGAAGGTTAAGTTGCTCTTTATCAAGGCATTGTTAGCTTAAAGCCAGCGCAATACACACTTTTGCGGCTGCAAAGGTACACATTATTTCTTAAATACCAACCACTTTTTGATTGTCAACATGCAACATTTATTGTTTTTTAACAGTATAACATAAGAACATGAACGATTCAATACACAAAGCGACCCACTAAAGAGCGAAAAGACAACAAACGGGGTGTTTTTTCGACAACGAATTTTACGAACGAAACGAAAACGCGCTTATCATTATGTCTCAACACGGATGGACGCTAATTGACCATTTAATGAACACGAATGACGATGTTAAAACAACATCGTCATTCGTGTTCATTCATGTTGAAACAAACATGTGTTTTCGTTTCATTCGTAGAATTCGTTGTCGACAAAACATCATCATTCATGTTCATTCGTATTGAAACAAACGCGTGTCTTCGTTTCATTCGTTTAATTCGTTGTCGTTAAAACATCATCATTCATGTTCATTCGATGTCGAAACCTTGCTACTACAACTTTTCGATGTGCAGGGTCTGGTCGCAATAGTCCACCACTGCGGGACGGTGGGTGATGAAGATGACGGTGCGGTCGTGCGAGGCGAGCACGTTGTGGAGCAGCTGGCGCTCGGTGTCGGGGTCGAGGGCGCTGGTGGCCTCGTCGAAGAGCATGATGGCACGGTTGCGAAGGAGTGCGCGGGCAATGGCTATGCGCTGTGCCTGACCCTCGCTCAGTCCGCCTCCCTGCTCGCTGCACGGTGTATCGAGTCCCAACGGGAGATCTTTCACGAAGTCAGCGCACGCCATGTGGAGCACCTCCATCATGTCGTCGTCGGTGGCCGTAAGACTGCCCAGCCGCAGGTTGTCGCGTATGCTGCCACTCATGAGCGTATTTCCCTGTGGCACATAGACGAAGTTGCAGCGCAGACGAGGTGTTATCTCACGCGTGAACCTATTATTATATATCACCGCGCGACCGCTCTGCGGCGACAGCAGGGCCAGTATGATTCGCACTAGGGTGGTCTTTCCTGCGCCCGTCTCCCCGAGGATGGCGGTGCAGGTACCCGGCGGGAAGTCGAACGAGAGGTGGCTGAGCACGCGGCTGACGGTGGTCTCCTCGGCATTCGCATCCTCGTAGGCATAGCTGACGTCCTCGAGCCTGATGCCACAGGGGCTGTCCATCTCGATGGGGTCACCCTGTTCCTCCAACGGGTTCTCCTCGAGTTCCATCAGGCGCTCGGCAGCGGTCAGCACGGCCACGAACTGCGGCACCAGCCGGGTGAGTCCGCGTGCCGGCCCTTCAATCTTGTTCACCAGCTGCAGGAAGGCCGTCATGCCGCCGAAGGTCAGCGTATGGTTATACATGCGCGTGGCGCTCCAGAGGAAGGCGATGAGATAGACCAGTGCGAAGCCGAAGTTGAGGATGAGGTTGCTGAACACGCTGAAGGCAGTGCGTTTCACCACGTTCTGCCGCAGCTCGCTCTGGGTGTTCTCCAGTCGGTCCACCATGGCCGAGTCACTCTCCATCGTCTTGATGAGCATGCGGTTCTGAATGGTCTCCTGCAGTACGCTCTGCACCCGCGAGTCGCTGTCGCGCACCTGACGGGTGAGCGTCCGCATGCGCCGCATGTAGAATTTGCTGAGGAAGATGAACACCGGCAGCAGGCCCACGATGATGAGGGGCAGCGTGGTGTCCATGGAAAAGAGGTAGAAGAAGGCGCCGAGGAACAGTCCGAGCGTGGAAATCGTGCTCGGGATGGTCTCGGTGAGGAAGGTGATGACGTTGCCGACGTCTTTCTCGAGGCGGTTGATCACGTCGCCGCTGTGCATCTTCTCTCTCCCACTCCACTGCGAGCGCAGTATGCGGTCGAGCATGCGCTGCTGCATGCGGTTCTGCGCCTTGATGCCGAGGATGTTCTTCACCCATATACTGCTGATGCTGATGGCGAAGTTGCAGAGGATGAGCATACCCATGATGCCCACGGCCCACGGCAGCGAGCCCTCGATGGTGTGCGAGGCCACGTCGATGGCATGCTGCACCGCCCACACCTGACTCAGGCTGACCGCTACGCTGAGGAGTCCCAGCAAGGCATTGATGATGGCCTGAAGCTGGTTGCCGCGCCACGCCCGCCAGAGCCACCGGCTGATCTGCACGACCGTGTACTTGCTTTCCTTGCGTCTGAATAGTTCTCTGAGATTCATCGCCATTAGATGTCTATCGGTTGTCGAGTCCCCACCCCATTTTCTCTCTCAGGGTGGCGAAATAGGACTGCCCGCGGCGTCTCACGATACGTATGCCATAGGGGGCGCGCCCGATGGTGAGCCGTATGCCCTCCTCGCATTTCTCCGAACGGCCGTCCACGGCTATGAGGAACTGGTGCGAACGGCTTGCCACGGTGAGTTCTATGCGGCTGTCGTCCTTCACCACGATGGGGCGAATATTAAGGCTGTGGGGTGCCACGGCGGTCAGACAGAGGGTGCCCGACTGCGGCACGATGATGGGGCCGCCGTTCGAGAGCGAGTAGGCAGTGGAGCCGGTCGGCGTGCTCACGATGAGACCGTCGGCCTGATAGGTGACCAGATGTTCGCCGTTCACCACCGTTCGTATGCTGATCATCGAGGCGTTGTCGCGCTTCAGCACGGCGATGTCGTTCAAGGCGCGCGGACAGGTATGCAGCGGCTGTCCGTCGGTCTCCACCTGGATGACAGCGTGCGTCTCCAGTTCGTAGTCGCCGCTATAAAGGGCCTCGATGGCAGCCTCGACGTTCATGGGGCTCACGTCGGCCAGAAAGCCCAGCCTGCCCATGTTCACGCCCATGACGGGAATGTTCTTCCTTCCCACGAAATGGGCAGAGCGGAGGAATGTTCCGTCGCCGCCCATCGAGATGACGAAGTCGGCATCGAAGTCGTCGCCCTCAAAAATGCGGTCCACGTCAGCCTGTAAGCCATGCCCGCTGTTCAGGAATTCGAAGAACTCCCTTTCCACGAAGATGCTGGCCTCACGTTCTTTCAGGCACGACAGTATTTTCTGTATGCCGGCCGATTTCTTGGGCTGGTAGATGTTGCCGAAGATGGCAAACCGTAGCTTCTGTTGCGTTCCCATGTGTCGTCGTCTGCGTTCTTACATGAATGATTGGCTGCAAAGTTACGAAAAAAGTCTGACTTTAGAAAGCAATTTTGGAGAATTAACGCAACAAAGTGCATAGACAAAGGCATTTCGAGGAAAAACGAAGTAAGGCGGTAGGAAGGCTCTACGCAAATCTGGGAAGATTGCGGCAAGAGTTAGGTTGCCAAATCGTAACCCTGTCAACCGACCTCAGAGACAAAGAAAAGTGGTGGTTTTTGGCATATGCAAGGTGCCAATTGTCATAGCCGACCTAAACTTTTAACACTTTGGAACAGACTTTCCTAAATCTGCCATGATTTGCGTAGTGGATGAACATCTTCTATTCTTGATGATAGTCCCATAATTATTATTTTTATAAACCGCCAAATCGTTTATTACATGAATTGCACTCAAATTCATCATCAAACATCAGCAACTTTACATTGGTGCTATGACAGTATGGACATCTGGCTT
>JAFWQE010000110.1 GCA_017509155.1 Prevotella sp. | reverse complement strand
TTACGATTGATTTACTATTTGGCTATGGAGCTATTTGTTTGCGCAGCCGCAACCGTAAAATAGCCAAATAACTAAATCGTAAATAAATAGTAAATCGTAAATCGCTAAATCGTAAATACATAGTGCTTGCGAAAGTTGAGTAATGATATTTACCTGCAGCGCCAAAGGCATTGCAAAGTCTTTTCCCGTATTCTGCTGTTTTTGATTCGTCTGTTTGACAGTTTCAGCAAACAGAACCGCCGTTTTCAGGAAACAAATCCATTGATTTTGTTCAGCAATTCCATTGATTTCGTTCAACAATTCCAATGACTTTGTTTGACGATTCCATTGGAATCGTTTACAGAAACTGTCGCTTTAGTTGCTTCCATCCGTCGTTTTCGCCGTTCGTTTCCGGCAGTCTTGGCCTTGCAGGCCGTCTCTCCATAGCTTGAGAAGCAAAGAGAAAAAACTCTGTGCCTTTGAGTCTCTGTGTTCAGATTCCATACTCCAAACCTGCAAAAGACGAGGAAAGCTTGAGAAAGTTGAATTAATATATATTAAATATCGTGCACTATTCGTTTTTTTTTGTATCTTTGCAGACATATTTTTATCTTACTCAACTTTCGCAAGTTGATGGAGTTCAGGAGTTACAGGAGTTACAGGAGTTCAGACAATACTTCCAACCCCTGTAAACTGACGCAAAGAGAGCCTTCAGCACTATAGTCTGAACTCCTGTAACTCCTGAACTCCTGAACTCCAAGAAGTTGAGCGAATGCGAGACTTGAATTATCTTAAAAAACCAAGCCCTGTTATGATGGAAGGCGAATACCCTATCAGCGGAAAACAGAACGGAAGACTGTTCTTTGACTACCTCCCCGAGATCAACTATGCCATGGTGCTCAACGATGTGGCCACCTGCGTGCGCTGCATTGTTCAGAACGACGACGCGCGCGACTGGACGTCCGTGCGGCTCTCCGTAGGCGGCGACATGATTCGTCCCTGCGAGGTGTACATGGAGAAGATAAGTGCCGGGCAGCGCCTGCAGCTCGACAATCTGAAAATAGAGCCCGACAGCAGCAAGTTGCTCACCCTCACCGAGCGCGTGCACACCAGCTTCGCCCTGAAGGCGACGGCCGGCGACGGCGATGTGATGGTGGACAAGACATTCGACATCGACCTGCTGCCCTTCGACCACTGGCCGGGCATCGGCATCATGCCGTCGCTGCTGGCAGCGTTTGTGGTGCCCAATCATCCGTCGCTGGCACCGGTGGCCGTGGAGGCATCGAAGTATCTGGAGAAATGGACCGGCGACTCATCGCTCGACGCCTATCAGACACAAGACCGCCAGCGGGCGCGCCTGCAGGTGGCTGCCATGTTCGAGGCATTGCGCAGTCAGGGACTCGTCTACAGCGAACCACCGGCATCGTTTGAGCAGACCGGACAGCGCGTCCGACTGGCCGATCGCGTGCTCGCCGAGAAACTGGGCACCTGTCTGGACACCACCCTGCTCTTCGCATCGGCGGTGGAGAGCATCGGCCTCCACCCCATCGTTGTCGTGCTGCGCGGCCATGCCCTCCTCGGCGTGTGGCTCACGGAGCAGTTCTACTCTCAGAACGTGGGCGACGACGCAGCCTATCTGCTGAAGCAGTCGGCCGACGGCATTCACGACATGGTGCTCATTGAGACCACCGCACTGACGAGCACACGGCCGCTCAGTTTCGACGAAGCTACCGAACAGGGCGAGAAGGCGGTGCGACAGGGCTCCGACATGACGGTGTTCGTCGACATCATGCGCTGTCGCCTCAGCAAGATACGGCCTTTGCCGCAGCTCACCCAACAGGCCGACGGCACCATGGCCGCCATCGAAACAGACCCACACGAGCATGCCACCGACGAGATACGACAGCACGACCACTACGCTCTCCACCTCGACCAGACAGACACGCCGCTCACCAAGCAGACCATCTGGGAGCGCAAGCTGCTGGACTTCTCGCTGCGCAACAACCTCATCAACTGCCGCATGGGACGACGTGTGGTGCCCTTCGTGTCGTTCTCCATCGACACCCTCGAGGACAACATGCACGCAGGCATAGACTACGGCGTGGTGCCTTTCCCGAAGAAAGTCATCGAACCCGTCGACAAGGGCATCTACGACAGCAAGCTGCAGGCCGCCGACCTCAAGGAGATGGTGGCGTCGGAAATCAAGGACAACCACAACCTCGTGTCGTACCTCTCGGAAGGGGAACTCAACACCGCCCTGAAATTCATCTACCGCGCATCGCGCAACTCTCTCGAGGAGAACGGTGCCAACACGCTCTTCCTGGCCATCGGCATGCTGAAATGGTTTGAGAACGACAAGAGCGTATTGCCCCGCTACGCGCCGCTGCTGCTCATGCCCGTGGACATCATCAGGAAGAGCGGACAGAAATACATCCTCCGCACACGCGACGAGGACACCATGATGAACATCACCCTTGTGGAACTGCTCAGACAACAGTTCAAGATCAACATCAGCGTGCTCGACGTGCTGCCCGAAGACGACAGCGGCATCAACGTGAACCTGGTGCTGGCCACCATTCGCGAGTCCATCAAGAACATGAACCGGTGGGACGTCATGGAGGAGACCATGCTCGGACTCTTCTCGTTCACCAAGTTCGTGATGTGGAACGACATCCACAACAACGCCGAGCTGCTCAAGCAGAACGAGGTGGTGAAGAGTCTCGTGGAGGGGCGCGTGGCACTCACCGGTACCGACGATGTGGTCGACGCTCGCATCATCGACCGCCAGTCCGCGCCGTCAGACTTCTCCATCCCCGTAGACGTGGACTCCTCACAGCTTGAGGCTGTCGTGGAGAGCGGCAGGGGCAAGAGCTTCATCCTCTACGGACCGCCGGGAACGGGCAAGAGCCAGACCATCACCAACATGATTGCCAACGCGCTCTACCAGAACAAGCGAGTGCTCTTCGTAGCCGAGAAAATGGCGGCCCTGCAGGTGGTGCAGAAACGACTGGCCAAGCTCGGCCTCGACCCCTTCTGCCTGGAACTCCACTCCAACAAAGTCACCAAGTCGCACTTCCTCGGACAGATGCAGAAGGCGCTCGACGTGGTGCACATCAAGGAGCCCGAACAATACAAGGTCATGAGCGAGCGGCTCTTCGAGCATCGCCAGCAGCTCATCGGCTACATTGAGAAACTACACAAGAAGCAGCCGTCGGGATTCTCGCTCTACGACTGCATATCGCGCTATCTGGCCATTGAAGGCGACGAGATTGGCGAGGCTTTGCCTAAGCCGCAGGACGTCACGCGTGAGAAACTGGAGAAGTGGATAGAAGACACCGAGGCACTGCAGACGGTGTTCCAGATAACGGGAACGCCTGCCGACCATCCGCTCAGCGGACTCCTGCCCAAGGACTACTCGCAGCAGGCGGCCGCATCCATCGCCCAGCTGCTGCGCGCCTTCCGACAGGAATACACCGCCACCAAGAACGCCGCACAGGCACTGCCCATCGCGCTGTCGCTCTCCGACAAGGACCTCGCATGGGCGTCGACCGCACAGAAAGCCTGTCAGCAACTGCCACAGCAGGGAGCCCTGCAGTTCCTACAGATGAGCGCCGACCAGATGATGGCACAGTGGAACGAGGTCAACAACAAATGGTTCCTGCCGCGGTTCTTCGCACGGCGCTCGTTCACCAAGGGCTTCCGGCAGTATTTTGCCAACATCGGATTCAACGACATCCCGCAGGTCATCGACCAGCAGAAGACGTTCAACCAGCTGCTGCAGGACTACTGCATGAGCCACAACGCCAATTTCGCTCAGGTGCAACAGGCGCTCTTCGCCTCCGACCGTCTCTCCGTGCTCGACCAGTTCACCACCCAGGTGCAGAAGCTGTGGAACCTGCAGGGCGAACTGCTGAAGCATACCGACATCGACCTCGCCATAGGCTCCCACCGACAGCCACTGTCAAGGGTGGACACGCTCAACGGCCAGATAGACCGATGGCTCAGTGGCCTCGGCAGCATCAAGGACTGGACGCTGTGGAGCGACCGCAAGCGACAGATGGAGCAGCAGGGACTCTCCTGCCTTACCAAGTACATCGAGCGCGAGGCACCGTCGCCCCATCAGGCGGCACTGGCCCTGCAGAAAGGACTCTACCACCTGCTCACCATCGACTCCGTGGAGCGCGACCCCGAGCTGGCACGCTTCAACGGACTGCTCTTCGAGGAGCTCGTCGACAAGTACAAGCAGGAGACCTATCTCTTCCAGAACCTCTCCAAGGAGGAGCTCTACTGCCGGCTCGCTTCGCGCATTCCGTCGCAGACCATGGCGGCAACGGCCAACTCGGAGATGGGCATCCTCAAGCGCAACATCGCCAACAACGGACGCGGCACGAGCATCCGCAAGATCATCGACCAGATACCGTCGCTCCTGCCCAAGCTGTGCCCCTGCATGCTCATGAGCCCCATCTCGGTGGCACAGTACATCGATATGGCGGGCGAGAAGTTCGACCTCGTCATCTTCGACGAGGCATCGCAGATGCCCACCAGCGAAGCCATAGGTGCCATCGCACGCGGCAAGGCGCTCATCTGCGTGGGCGACCCCAAGCAGATGCCACCCACCAGCTTCTTCTCCACACAGCAGGTAGACGAGGAGGAAGCCGAGATTGACGACATGGAGAGCATCCTCGACGACTGCATCACCCTGTCCATGCCCGGACACTATCTCTCCTGGCACTACCGCTCGAAGCACGAGTCGCTCATTGCCTTCTCCAACAGCCAGTACTACGAGGGCAAGCTCCACACCTTCCCATCCGTCGACGACCACCTGCGCAAGGTGAGTCTCGTCAGCGTGGAAGGCACCTACGACAAGGGGCGCACGCGTTCCAACCTCGCCGAGGCACAGGCCATCGTCAGCGAGGTGGTGCGACGCCTCAGCGATCCCGAGCTCTCCAAGCTCAGCATCGGCATCGTCAGCTTCAGCAAGGTACAGCAGGACCTCATCGAGGACGTGCTCATCGAGGAGCTCGCCAAGAGCCCCGAGCTCGAGCGCAAGGCCTACGATGTGGAGGAGCCTATCTTTATCAAGAACCTCGAGAACGTGCAGGGCGACGAGCGCGACGTCATCCTCTTCAGTGTGGGCTACGGTCCCGACAAGCAGGGCAACGTGTCCATGAACTTCGGACCGCTCAACAACGAGGGCGGCGAACGGCGCCTCAACGTGGCCGTCAGTCGCGCACGCTACGAGATGATTGTCTACGCCACCCTGCGCCCCGAGCAAATCGACCTCAAGCGCAGTCAGGCCAAAGGCGTCGAGGGTCTCAAGAAGTTCCTCGAGTTCGCAGCCACCGGACACATCGTCACCAGCGCCCAGCAGCTCTCCATGAGCGACCATGTGGCAGCACAGGAACAGCAGCGCGCCTCCACCTTCAACGAACTCATCGCCGAGGAGCTGCGCAACAACGGCTACGAAGTGGAGACACTCGTAGGACGCTCGCAGTTCAAGATTGACATCGCCGTCGTCGACCCCGACAACCCCAACAACTACATCCTCGGCATCCTCTGCGACGGCAAGAACTACTATGAGACGAAGACCACGCGCGACCGTGAAATCGTGCAGCCGGGCGTCCTTGCCGGGCTCCACTGGAACGTCATGCGCATCTGGGCTGTCGACTGGTACGAGCACCGCGAGCAGGTCATGGACCGCATCCTCCAGCGTCTCACCGACATCCGCAACAACGTTGCCATCGAGGCCGCACCGTCGGAGGCGCTCAAGGCACAGGCCAGCAAGGCGTTCCAGGTGCCCGAAGGACAGCAGGTGGTCACCACCGACAACGACCGTCAGCTCCCCTACCGCGTGGCAAAGCTCGACAAGACGAAGCTGAAGTTCGACGAGCGTAACGAAACGCTCCGCCAGCGCGCCACCGCACGCATCAAGACACTGCTGGCCGAGGAACAGCCCATCACCAACCAGCTCGTCTACAAACGCATGGCCGAATACTTCGGCATCGCACGCGCCGGTCAGCGCGTACAGGAGTATCTCGACGTCATTCTCATGGCCAATGCCTACATGGACCCGCTCTCCGACAACCACACCGCCATCTACTGGCTCGACCGCGACACCGCCGCCAACTACATCTGCTATCGCACCGGCGGCGACCGCGACCCGCAGGACATCCCCGTCGTCGAGGCCATCAACGCTGTGCGCCATGTCGTCGAGCAGAACATCTCCGTGCCCACCGACGAGCTCAAGCGCGTCACCGCTCAACTCCTCGGATTTACACGCCGGGGCGCCAAAATCGACGCACTCACCGAAAAGGCCGTCGCCATTCTCCTGCAACGACAAGAGCTCAGCGAAGCCGACGGGCGCATATCACTGAAAAAACAATAACTATAGATTCTTCTTCGGACCTCACTCTCCCCTAAACAGGGGAGTTGGAGGGGTCCAATTCTTTATTTATTAACCCTTTAATTTATTCTCTAATGAACAAAAACCTAAAGAAAACAGTGCTTAGCCTGCTGGTAGCAGTGCTGGGCGTAATGACCGTGTTTACAGCTTGTGGCCCTCAGGACCTCACCGGCCTTGTGGAAGAGCTCAACTCACAGTGCCCTGTCAAGCAGGACCCCATGACCATTGAGAGCGCAGCCATTCAGGACAACAACGTTGTAGTGACCTTCAGCGTTCCCGCTGATCAGATTCCCATCTCCATGCTCAATGCCGTTCCCGGAGCTGCCGAGACCATGAAGGCACAGCTCTTACCCACACTGGGCGAAGGCGACTTCAAGGACATCGCAGAGATGTGCGTACAGGAGAACAAGGGCTTCACCTTCGTGCTCCAGAACACCAAGGATGGAGACAAATTCTCGCTCGCCTACACGCCTGAAGACATGAAACAGGCACTCGGCAAATAACGCCACAAAACCATAACAGGGCGCGAGCCACGGCGACAGCACCATCCACATGTGCCGACGACCGGGCCCGCGCTCCCGTTTTTTTATGCGCATTATCCATTTCCGGGTTGTTATACATAGAACAACCAGCAAAGGAGGAAAACGGTATTCGGGGAAAACAGGAAAGTAAACAAAACCTGGCAAGGAGTTTGCCTTCTTACCAGGTTTGAAAAAAACACCAAGAAAACTACGTTTTGTCAGCAGAAAAAGTGTTTTTTCTGCCATTCTTTTTAACATGTCGTGGAAGCAGCTCTGCCGCCACATCGCCAGCCTGCTCGACAAGGGAAGCGACACTAACCTCCCCTCGCCCTTCTTTTTTGGAAAAGGGCTGAGGAAAGTTGTCGGTTAGTGAGGAACATTCTGACTACTCGGGGAGCATAGTGACCTGAATGCGGTGCTGCGGCTGGAGGAGCTGCTGACAGAACTGGCGGATGCTCTCGGTGGTAAGACTGCGCACCAGCAGCTTGTAGTCCTTGTCGAAGTCGACGCCCTCGCGAAGCTCATGGTACTTCACATAGTCCCAGTAGTCGTTGGTCACGGCATTCTGGTCGTAGGTCTTTACCTCGTACTCCTTGACCTTCTGCAGGTCGGCCTCGGCAGGTCCCTGCTGCGCCATGAGCTGCAGCTGCTCGTAGATGATGGGAATGAGCTCGTCGTACTTGTCGGGGTCAGTGCGGAACTCTATCTTCATGAGCGCCTCGTCCTTGTCAGCTGTGATGCCCTTAGACAGGGAGCCCTGCACACTGACGCCATAGGTGCCGCCTTTCTCCTCGCGCACCTTCTCGGTGTAGACCATGCGCATGAGCTGGCAGAGCACGGAGAGGCGGAGATCGTTGAGGGCGTCGTAGGGCATCGGCGCGGTGATGAAGATGTTTGTGGTGGCCGTGGGAGTGGTCTGCTGACGACGGAAGACGTGGACTTCGTCGACGGGACGGATGTCGATGTGACGGTCTACGACTTGCTCACGGGTGTCGGTGGCGGGCAGCGAGGCGAGATAGCGCTCCATGAGGGGCCGCAGCTGGTCAAGGTCGAGGGCTCCGGTGAGGATGACGCTGAAGTCGCCGGCATTGGCGAAGCGCTCACCATAGACCTGCATGATGCGGTCGAGACTGACGTCGCGCAGCCGCTCGCGCTTCATGGGCTGCATGCGCGGATGGTTACCATAGAGGATGGCGGTGACGGAGTCGTTGAAGGCCACGCGGGGGTTGGCGTCGCGATTGGTGAGGAACGACTGCTGCTTGGCGATGAGCCCGTTGAAGGCGTTGTCGTCGCGACGCGGTGCGGTAAAGTAGAGATGGGTGAGCTGCAGCAGAGTCTCAAGGTCACGGGCATTGCTGCTGCCCTGCAGCCCCTCGGTCTCTGTGCCTACGAAAGGCTGCACACGGACGGTCTTGCCGGCAAGGG
This sequence comes from Prevotella sp., assembly GCA_017509155.1. Lineage (GTDB taxonomy): Bacteria > Bacteroidota > Bacteroidia > Bacteroidales > Bacteroidaceae > Prevotella. The sequence continues at coordinate 18,150 of JAFWQE010000110.1, read as the reverse complement.
CCTTCTCCAGTTCGGTGGCGCTGAAGGAACCGATGCCACTGGCGGCGATGGTGCTGGCGAGATAGGAGAGACTGGCATCGTCGGCATCGGGATAGAGGCTCTGACCACCGAGCGAGAAGATGCGCATCTGCACGCGGTCGGCATCGAAGTCGGTGGGACGCACATAGACGTGCATGCCGTTGGAAAGGGTGAAGGCGCGGTAACCATTGGTGGCGTCGGTCTCGCTGACGATGGTGCCAGGCTGCGGTTCACGGTCGAGGAGCTGCGTGCGCACGGGGCGGTCCTCAAAGGGCTCGTAGGACTGCTGCTGAGCGGCATAGACCCAGCTCTCGATGTCGAGGTCGGAGGGCAGACGGAAGCCGTTCTTGTCGGGCGTGTAGAAGGTGACGACCTGATTGCGGTCGGTAATCATCTCGCGTACCATGCGGTTGACATCGTCGAGGGTGACGCTCTGCCCGAGCTGCCGCACGAGGGCGAGCTCGGCCTCCTCAGAGAGCATGGGCTTGTTGTCGAGGAAGTTGCGCACGCAGACATTCACATAATGGCGGTTGCGCGTCTTGGTGCGGTTGTTGTATCGGTTCTCAGCGATGCGCAGCTCCTCAGCCTTGGCACGATCGAGCTCGCTCTGAGTGAAGCCATGCTGACGGGCACGCTCCAAGGCACCGATGGCGGTCTGGATGCCACCGCGGACATTGTCGAGCTTAAGTGTGGAGGACAACGAGAAAGCGTCCTTGGTGGAGGACACACAGAAGGAGCCGTCGCGCACGGATGCCGACATGAACGGGGGCTCAGGAAGCTGGGCAAGGTCATGGAGACGGTCGGTGAGCATGCCGGTGACAAGACTCGAGAGGTAGCCGTCGCGATAGTAGGACAGGGTGCCCTTGTCGGCCCGTGGCGTTGCCTCGCGCTTCATGTAGAGTGTGAAGTTGCAGGTGGGCTGCTCCTTGTCGGCACGTGCGAAGACAATCATGTGCTGGTTGTCGCTGACGGGATAGTAGATGCGGCGGGCGGCATTGGCAGGTGCCGCGGGGATGTCGCTGAAGGTGCTGCGTATCTTCTTCTCTATCTGCGCCACGTCTATGTCACCGACGACGATGACGGCCTGAAGGTCGGGACGGTACCACTTGTTGTAGTAGTCGCGCAGGGCGTCGTAGCTGAAGTGGTCGACAACGTCCATTGAACCGATGGGCAGGCAGTCCTCATACTTAGTGCCCTTATAGATGACAGGGGTGGCTTCCTCCATGAGTCGCTGTACGGCCATGCCGGCACGACGGGTGCGCCACTCCTCGTGAATGACGCCGCGCTCCTTGTCTATCTCGTCGTCGCGGAGCAGCAGGAAATGGCTCCAGTCGTGGAGGATGAGCAGACAGGTGTCGACGATGCCAGCCTTGCTGACGGGTGCGGAAGAGATGTTGTAGACGGTCTGGTCGACGCTGGTGTAGGCGTTGAGGTTGGCACCGAACTTGATGCCGACGCTCTCGCACCATTCACGAAGTCCGCCGCGCTCGGCACCGGGGAAGTTCTTGGTGCCGTTGAAGGCCATGTGCTCAAGGAAATGGGCAAGGCCACGCTGGCGCGGTTCCTCAAGGATGCTGCCCACGCGCTGGGCGATGTAGAACTCAGCCACATTCGGCGTCTGGTCGTTGTGGCGGATATAATAGGTCATGCCGTTGGGCAGGACGCCTTTTCTGACAGCCGCATCTTGCGGCAGCGACTGCTGGCGCCCCTGTGCCATGGCAGGCAGGAAGCACAGCATCAGCAGTGCAGAAACAATTAACTTTCTCATTTTGCTTACGTATTTGGTGAAACGATATATTATAAGTGAAAAGTGAAAAGTGAAGAGTGAAGAGTGAAGAATTTGCTGCCGCCATTCTTTTCAATTCTCAGTTCTCTACTCTCAGTTAAAACATCCCCCTCGGGGGCTTGGGGGGCTTATCTTATGGCTTATATCTTTCCGGCGCATCGCTATGGTCGGAGGGGTGAGGTTTTCGAAAAAGGACTCCCCTCCGATGAGGGAGAAGAGTCCTGCAAGATGTGAGGTAAATAAATCCGTGGGTATTAACGGGGATTGGTTATTACTCTCCTAAAGAGACCATAGCACCAAGGCTATGCTTGCATCTGGCACCCACGTTTTCCCCCGTACCAGAACACAATCTGTCAAGGAACAAATCCGAGGGTTAGACGGGAATGTCCTTGTTAACGTTCTTGCACCCGATGAGTGCGTAGTAGAACATATAGGCCACGGCGAGGAAATAGACGAAATAGCTCGGCATGTAGCCCATGAAGTTGGAGAACCAACCCTGTATGAGAGGCAGCACGCCACCACCCACGACCATCATCATGAAGATGCCGCTGGCCTGAGCCGTGTACTTACCCAGTCCCTCGGTGGCGAGGTTGAAGATGCTGGCCCACATGATGCTGGTGCACAGTCCGCAGAGCACGAGCAGCAGGGCACTCAGAGGCACTGTGGCCGAAGTGAACGTGCCGGTCATGATGCTGAACAAAGGCATCGACACCGTGTTGGTCTTCGGGATGAACATGGCAGCAAGGATGAGCACCATGGCCACGGATGTGGTGATGAGCATGAGCTGGCGCGACGACACCTTACCGGCAATGAAGCCCGACACCAGTCGGCCGCAGAGCATGAGCAGCCAGTACATGGCAGCCACGGCACCACCGATGGTGGCGGCGTTGGCAAGCAGTCCGGCGCCTCTTTCGGTTGTATCGGAGAGGTAGAAGTTGAGCGCTCCGGGGATGCCCACCTCTACGCCCACATATACGAAGATGGCAATGACGCCGAGCGTGCAGTGACGGAACGACCAGGGTGAGTGCTCAAACTTCGTGTCGGCAGTAACCTTGCCCATCTCGGGGTCTTCAATGGGAATGAAGAACAGGATGCAGAAGGCAACGGCGAAGACAGCCATGGCGATGTAGAGCACCAGGTTGACGTCGGCCATCTGCGTGGACTTCGTCACCTCACCAATGAGGGCGCCGACGAGCATCGGCGTGAGCGTGCCGGTAAGGGAGTTCAGCGTGCCGCCGATGAGGTTCAGCTGGTTGCCGCGGTTGCCACCGCCACCCAGCAGGTTGAGCATCGGGTTGACAACGGTGTTGAGAATGCACACCGAGAAACCGCTGATGAACGCACCGAGCAGGTAGACACAGAAGCCGGGGATGCCCTGCGGGAAGCTGGAGAGATACTGAATGAGCACACCCACGAAGCCCACGGCGATACCGATGAGGGCGGTCTTCTTGTAGCCCACCTTGGTGAGCATCTTTCCGGCGGGAATGCCCATGAAGAGATAGGCAAAGAAGTTCATGAAGTTACCCATCATGCCCAGCATGTTGTTGCCATCGATGCCGGGCTGACTCTTCCAGATGACGCCGATGGGCGCACCGAGGTTGGTTACGAACGCAATCATTGCGTAGAGGAAGAACATCGTGATAATGGCTATCACGCTTCCGTTTTTCTGATTCTGACTCATAGTGTGATTGTTAGTATTTGACTTTCTGTTTATTCATGCATGCTGCGCACTATGCCTGAGCGGCCTCGTCGTCGGTCTTCTTCTTGCGCGTGGTACGCTTGCGCTTGGGCTTCTCGTCCATAGCCTTCTCCAGCTTGACGCCGGCGAGCTCGGGGTCGATCATGATGCGACCGCAGTATTCGCAGACGATGATTTTCTTGTGCATCTTGATGTCGAGCTGTCGCTGTGGCGGAATCTTGTTGAAGCAGCCGCCGCAGGCGTCGCGCTGCACGTAGACGATGCCGAGACCGTTGCGTGCGTTCTTGCGTATGCGCTTGAAGCTGGCGAGCAGACGGGGCTCTATCTTCACCTCGAGGTCGGCGGCACGCTCCTTGAGTTTCTCCTCCTCGGCACGTGTCTCATCCATGATTTCGTCGAGTTCCTCTTTCTTTTCCTGAAGTGCCTCCTTGCGGTCGGCAATCAGCTCGTGAGCCTTCTCGAGGTCTTCCTTGCGCTCTTCAATGCGCACGTTGGCCTCGCGGATTTTCTTGTTGCAGAGCTCAATCTCGAGTTCCTGATACTCTATCTCCTTGGTCAGCGTGTCATACTCGCGGTTGTTGCGCACGTCGTTGAGCTGGTCCTTGTATCGTGCCACACTGGCAGCAGCCTCTTCAATGTCGGCCTTCTTCTGCGAAACGGCACTGCGGAACTCCTCAATCTCGGCCTGTATTTTCTCTACGCGGGTGTCAAGGCCTGCAATCTCGTCTTCCAGGTCCTGCACTTCCAGCGGCAGTTCGCCACGCATGGCACGCTTTTCGTCGATAGACGAGAGGGTGGTCTGCAACTGGTAAAGGGTTTTCAGTTTCTCTTCAACTGACAAGTCTGTTGGATCTTTCTTTGCCATAAATAAAAAATATTGAGTTTAGATATAGACAATGGGGTTGGTGTTTGCCTGCGACAAATGACAGGGAACGCCGGGACAGTGGGCCTGTATGATGTCGCGGAACACCTCGTTGGTGTACTGCTCGCTCTGATAGTGGCCGATGACGGCTATCTGCACCTGCTGCTCGTGTCCGAAGTACTCATGATAATGCATCTCGCCGGTGACGAAGGCGTCGGCTCCTGCCGCTATGGCATCGTCGAGCAGGAAAGCGCCCGAACCGCCACACACGGCCACACGGCTGATGCTGCGGCGCAAAAGCTGGTTGGCCTGTACGCACTCCACGTCGAAGGTTCTTTTGAGCATCGTCATGAAATCCTCTGCCGTGAGGGGCTCGTCGAGCGTACCTATCACGCCGCTGCCGCCCTTCATGTCGCCCACTTCTTTCGTCGGGCCGAAGAACTGCGGGTCGCGGAGGCCCATCTTCTCGGCAATCTTGTAGTTGACGCCCCCTGGGGCATTGTCCATGTTCGTGTGCATCGACACGATGGCAATGTCGTTCTTGATGGCCTTTCTCACCGCCCTCTGCACGTCGTTCTGGTCACTTATCCGCTTGAGCGGGTGGAAGATGAGGGGATGATGGCTGACAATGAGGTTGCACTTCAGTGCCACGGCCTCGTCGACCACCGCCTCGGTGACGTCCAGACACAACAATGCCCCTGACACTTCCTGCGTCTCTGTCAGTCCTACTTGCAGGCCGGCGTTGTCCCAGCCTTCCTGCAAGGGCAGAGGCGCGAAACGTTCAAGGGCATTCACCACTTCTTGAATACTGGTCTTTCCCATAACTGATGTCTCACGCTTTCAAAGCATGTTTGAATGTGCAAAGATATACATAAAAAACGAGACTGCCGAGGCGGCAATCTCCTTTTTCAGTTTTTTTAACCATGCGCAAGCGTCATTTCCGGTGCGTTGTGAACGTGCTGTCGCCCTTCACCAACGATGCGATTGCGGCGGTTTTCTTTCCACAATGTTGTGCCGAGGCAGTCTAGAAGTATCCGCGCACGGCCTCCACGTCCTTTTCAATGCTGTCTCTCAATCGCGGGAAGAAGTCGATGCCCGTGAGGCGTTCTATCTCGTCGATATTGGTGGCGTGCGAGAACATGCGCTCACTGTTGGAGCCGCTGTTGTCGTAGATGAAGCCGATGGCCTTGGGCGTGCCGCGTGTGCAGAGCACCACCTTGAAGAACCGCTCGGGCACCACCACCTTGCGGCGGCCGATGGTGCGATGGGTTCCTTTGCTGAGGATGGGACCGCAGACGATGTAGATTTCCCCATACTCCCTGGCCCAGCGGCGACAGGCAATCTCCAGATCGTTCCACGGACCGACGTTGAGCTTGCGCACCTGCGGACACACATTGGTATAAAGGAACGTCGACGACATGGCTTCCTTGTCCCACTTGTTGTCGCCTGCCGGACACATGTGTCCACGGTCAAAGCCGGTGTTGAAGTAGTCGTCGCCAGTGGCTCGCGGACTTGGCACCTCCATGTCTTCGCGGAACATCTCGGTCACGCGCTGCACGTCGCCGCGCGAATGCTCGGCCGTGAGCCGCCATGCCACCCAGTTGGGGATGAGCGTCTGTTTGTTGTAGCTGACGGTGTAGGTCTTCCGGCGGAGTATCTGCTCGGGCCGGTTCTTCAAGGGCGCAGGAATCTCCAGACCATCGGGCCGCGCCTGCTGCGTCTTCTTCTTGGCCTGCCCGGGATTTCTCGAAGCATCGGCAGGGGTTTCCTGGTCGTAGAGCTCGGTCAGGAGCTTGCCGGCATCTTCCGCAGCGGCATCCTGGCCGTTACTGTTTCCACGGCATCCTGCTGTCAGTGCCAGCAGGCATGCCCACATGACAAGGGCTGTGTATCTCTTCATTCTCATTCTTTGTTATTCGTGTTTTTTCCTGGTTTCAGTCTCACGCAGTCTTTCAGCGACCCGCGCTTGTCGATGACAAACCGATGGCTGACAAACACCACCAGCACAAAGGCCAGCATCGAGCAGAAGGCTCCACCGGCCACGATGGCGATGGTGGCGGCTGCGGCCTGCAGCACATGGACGCCGCCCATGAGCAGACCACTCATGAGGAAGGGCATGACAAACAGCCCCAGCATGGACACTCGGGCCAGCGACGGCCTGTAGCTGCGCTCCACGGCTCGCCTGACGATGGGCATGACGGCCTGATACCAGCGGGCGCCGTTCCCCACCTTATAATAATAGGTGGAACTGAAACGCACCAGTCCCACGAAGTATTCGCGCAGCGACACCTCAAGCACGCTTGTGGCAGCGGCCAGCATCGCCCCGCCAACCGCCAGCAGCCAGCGCCCGTCGAAAGGATGCTCTACGCGCAACACCACGGTTTCCAGATAGAGCGCCGTGGCAAGCGACGCCACAAACAGGCACAGCCACAGCGGCAGCAGCATCTTGGTGCGACGCAACCGGCCTCGGCGGGCCGTCATCCACGCGGCAAAGAGCGACAGCAGCAGCAGCGCCGCCACGCCCAGCGACCAGTGGTTCACCACATCGAGCGCCCACACCAGACAGCCCGTCAGCGACACCTGCACCAACATGCGGCACAGGGCCATCACCGACTGCCGCACAAGGCGTGCACCCGACAGATAGAAGGCATAGAGCGGAAACGCCAGCAACAGCACACCCAGCAGGGTGCTAACAATCGTCATATCCATTGGTTCCTCTTCCTTTGTTTTTCAGTCCACCTCATTCACCACCACCACGGCAGCGCCCTCGTAGGCCATCTGCTCACAGGCCTCGCGCTCGTCGTCGCCGTTCAGGCCGTCCACAAGGACGATGGCCTTGCGCGCCGTGGCCACTTCCTCCATGAGCATTCGCCGAAGCTCGCCCTTGCGGAAGCGTTTCTCCTCGCCGTCGGGCATCGTGATGTGGCGCGGAACATAGCCCATCAGGTCATGACGCAGGGGCGATGCCGACAGCTCGGTAAGCGGCTCGCCGTCGATGCTCACCACGCCTTCGTCGAGCGGACACAGGCCCAGCAGCGCATGAACGAACGCCGTGCCCAGACCGAAAGGCACGTCAACGGCAACCATCTGCCGCTCCTTCACGATGAACGACAAACCCTGCACGCATCTTTCAGCGCCTTTGCCGAGAACGGCATCTTTTACTTCAAACGTCATATCGATGGGCAAAGGTACGAATAAGCGAGCAAAACACAAAAGGAAAGCTCGTTTTTCTTTTCGTTTTCGAGCGGGAGTACCTTCTCCAAAGGTACGAATAAGCGAGCACAGGGAGGGCTGGGGAGGGTCTTGAAGCACAAAAAATGAGCAAAACGAGTGCTATTTGATTTTTTTTGTGTAAGTTTGCAGCCGACTTTTCGACACACCGAAGGCAAACATGAATATGAACAGATACTGACCTCACCCCTTGAAGGGAGGGGCAAGGGGTGGGGTCTGAAACAGTCAGGAATAAAACAAAAGCATGAAACACCGCATCACACTGCCCGCAGAATGGGCACCGCAAACCGCCATCCAGCTCACCTGGCCCCATCGCGACACCGACTGGGCCCCAATGCTCGACGACATCCTCCACACCTATCTCGACATGGCGCGGGCCATTGCCTCGCGCGAGCTGCTCGTCGTGGTGACGCCCCATGTGGAAGAGGTCAGGCGGATGATGGCACCGACGGTGAACATGGAGAACGTCGTGTTCCACGCCTGCCCCACCAACGACACCTGGGCAAGAGACCACGGCCTGCTGACGCTCTCCGACGGAACGGCGCTCGACTTCTGCTTCAACGGCTGGGGAGAGAAGTTCGCCGCCGACAAGGACAACGCCATCAGCAGCAGTCTCCATGCGTCGCAACAGCTGCGCCAGCGCCTTCACCTCGGACGGCGCGAAGACCACAACGACTTCGTGCTCGAGGGAGGAAGCATCGAGAGCGACGGCCACGGCACCATCTTCACCACCACAGGCTGTCTGATGGCGCCTCACCGCAACCAGCCGCTCACACAGCAGGACATCGACCGCGAACTGCGACGGCGGCTGCGCGCCGACCGCATCGTATGGCTCGACCACGGCCATCTGGAAGGCGACGACACCGACGGACACATCGACACGCTGGTGCGATTGGCACCCGACGACACCTTATTATATATAAGTACTGACGACACCCGCGACGCCCACTACGACGACCTGCGAGCCATGGAGGCGCAACTGCGCGACCTGCTGACCGCCAGCGGGAAGCCCTACCGCCTGCTGCCGCTGCCACTACCCCGCCCCATCTTCGACGAAGACGGACAGCGGCTGCCGGCCACCTACGCCAACTTCCTGATCATGAACGGCGCCGTTCTCGTGCCCACCTATGCGCAGCCCGACCTCGACGCCGAGGCCATGGCCACCATACAGAAAGCCTTCCCCGACCGACTGATGGTGCCCATCGACAGCCGCACCATCATCCGCCAGCATGGCTCCATACACTGCTGCACCATGCAGTTCCCCGTAGTCGACGACTCGATTTAGTTTTAGAGGTGAGAGGTGAGAAGCCCCCCAAGCCCCCGAGGGGGATGTTGAGGTGAGAGGTGAGAGATAAGAGGTAAGAGGATACTTCTTTCCACATCCATGTTGATGCTTCTATTCTAGAATCCCAGAAAATTATAAAATAACTCAACTTTCGGAAGTTGATTTAGGAGTGTAGGAGTCTGGGAGTATAGGAGTTCTCTGCAAGCAGAGCGAACAAGTTCGAGCGTGGACATTAGTTCCTGATTCGGGAAATCCCGGAAAAAGAGCGAAAACATCTATCGTCTAAACTCCCAAACTCCTAAACTCCCAAACTCCAAAAAGTTTAGAACAACTGAAAATAATAAAATAATCAAATCGAAAATAAATCGTAAATCGTAAATCGTCACATCGTAAATAATTCGGATTGTCACATCGTAAATAATTCGGATTGTCACATCGTAAATAATTCAGATTGTCACATAGTAAATTAACACGTCCCAACGGGACGAAGGCTCTTTTTCACCGAATTATGAAGAAAACGACAAGCCGTTTGACTTTTTTTTCGTACTTTTGCAACGCGAAGAAATGGAATGAACATGGAAAGAACACTGAGAATAGGATTCGTGCAACAGGAGAACGTTGCCGACCGTGAGAACAACAAGCAGCGGCTGGCCTCGGCCATAGAGCATCTGGCCCATGAGGGAGCACAGCTCATCGTGCTGCAAGAGCTTCACAACGGGCTGTACTTCTGCCAGGTGGAGGACGTCGACAACTTCGACCAAGCGGAGGCCATTCCCGGAGCGTCGACAGAGTTCTACGGAGCGCTGGCCAAAAGGCTCGGCGTGGTCATCGTCACGTCACTCTTCGAGCGACGCGCCGCCGGCGTCTATCACAACACGGCCGTGGTCATCGAGCGCGACGGAACGATAGCCGGACAATACCGGAAGATGCATATCCCCGACGACCCCGCCTACTACGAGAAGTTCTACTTCACGCCCGGCGACCTCGGCTTCGAGCCCATCCAGACCAGCGTGGGACGCCTCGGCGTCCTCGTATGCTGGGACCAGTGGTATCCCGAGGCCGCGCGCCTGATGGCCCTGCACGGTGCCGAGCTGCTCATCTATCCCACCGCCATCGGCTATGCCACCAGCGACGACGAGGCCGAACAGCAGCGACAGCGAGAGGCATGGACAACGGTCATGCGCGGTCATGCCGTGGCCAACGGACTGCCCGTGGTGGCCGTCAACCGCGTGGGCTTCGAACCCGACCCGTCGGAACAGACCGGCGGCATCGCCTTCTGGGGAAGCTCGTTCGTCTGCGGACCGCAGGGCGAGATGCTCCATCGCGCCTCCGAGATGGCCGAGGAGACCGCCGTCGTCGACGTAGACCTGGCACACAGCGAGCAGGTGCGACGCTGGTGGCCGTTCTTCCGCGACCGCCGCATCGACCATTATGGCGATATCCTGAAACGCTGGGCACAATAAACGGGCGCTGGCTTGTCAGCTGAGCCGCAGGAAACTGACAGCTACAAAACCGCAAAACGCCTTTTTCGAGAAACAAAACCATTGATTTCGCTGAACGATTCCATTGATTTTGTTCAACAATTCCATTAGCTTTGTTGAACAAAATCAATGGATTTGTTTCACCCCCCTGCCGTTTTTTCCTCTTCCAACCGCCGTTTTTCCTGTTCATTTCCAGCGGTTTTCTCTGGAAACAAGGACGGGGTGCCCGCTCAACAGTAACAACTGGCGAGGACTGCTGCGCCCCTGCTGGCGGCGGCCTTCGGTTTCTCTGGCGCTGCATCACTGCGCTCCTACCCTGCCACGCCGACTCCTGAAAGGTCTGAAACAGAACGAATACGAAACCAGAGGGCTATGGAAAACGCTCGCAGAAGACGGGGACTTCCACGAGCGTTCCTGTTCTCCCTGGCCGGAGAACGCTCTTTCTGCGTCTGCTACCGGCGCCGTGCCGGCGCGTGGGGCGTCACTCGTCCTCTTGCTTCTTGCCGAACTCGGGGTCTACCTTGATGAACCAGGCCACGACAAAGGTAACGCTGCACAGCGCCATCACAATCCAGAAGAACATGCGGTAGCCAACGAGCTTCTGCAATTCTCCCGACACCATGCCGGGCAGCATCATCGACAGGGCCATCAGGGCGGTGCACAGGGCGTAGTGAGAGGTCTTGTTCTTGCCCTGACTATAATAAATAAGGTAGAGCATGTAGGCGGTGAAGCCGAAGCCGTAGCCGAACTGCTCGATGAAGACGAAGATGCTCACGAGGGTGAGGCTCTCGGGCATGGCGTGGCTCATGTAGACATAGACGATGTCGGGCAGCGTGATGGCGCACACCATGGGCCACAGCCACTTCTTCAGTCCGTCGCGACCGGCTGCCATGCCGCCGAGGATGCCGCCCAGCGTGAGGCCGACGACACCCACCGTGCCCTGCACCAGTCCGTACTCCTGGGGCGAGAGTCCCAGACCGCCCACACTGCGACTGTCGAGCAGGAACAGCGAGGAGATCTTGGCCAGCAGTCCCTCGGGCATGCGATAGAGCAGCATGAAGAGGATGGCGATGACCACCTCGCGCACGGGCATCTTGTTGAAGAAGGTGACGATGGTGGCGCCCAGCTCCTTCATCAGCTCCTTCCCGGAGAAGTGCTCCATGCCGTTGTCGGTGGCGGGCCTGGGCAGGACGTAGCGATGCCAGAGCCAGAGGGCGATGAAGATGCCGGTGACGCCGTAGAACATCAGGCTCCACGAATAGGGGATGCTGTAGCGGAAGAGCACCTGCAGGTTGCCGGCGACGGCCACGAGGATGCCTTGTCCGAAGATGGTGGCCAGACGGTAGAAGGTGCTGCGGATGCCCACGAACCATGCCTGCTGGTGCTGGTCGAGGCCGAGCATGTAGAAGCCGTCGGCGGCAATGTCGTGGGTGGCGCTGCTGAACGCCATCACCCAGAAGAAGAAGAGGGTGCCTTGCAGCCAGAAACTGGTGTGGATGGTGAAGGCCACCCCGCCAAAGGCGGCGCCGATGAGCAGCTGCATGGCCACTATCCACCAGCGCTTGGTGCGCATCACGTCGATGAACGGGCTCCACAGGGGCTTGATGACCCACGGCAGATAGAGCCACGAGGTGTAGAACGTGATCTGCTCGTTGCTGAGACCAAGCTGCTGATAGAGCACTACCGAGATGGTCATAACGGCCACATAGGGCAGCCCCTCGGCAAAGTAAAGCGTGGGAACCCATGCCCACGGGTTTTTCGTTTTCATTGTATTCCTTTTTGTATGTTGTTTTGTATTATAGAACCCACCCCAGCCCTCCCAAAGGGAGGGAGTGGTAAGAGGTGAGTAAGCCCCCTGGGGCCTACTCACCTTTTAACTCTAACTTCTTACTTCTTACCACTTACTTCTTAACTCTAAACTCTTAACTCTTACTTCCTGCGAAGCAGAATCATTTGTAGTATTTCCTGATTTCGGCCCCGCGGTAGTAGTGTTTCAGTATCTGCTCATAGCGATAGCCCTGCTCTCCCATGACGGCTGCACCTATCTGGCACAGGCCTACGCCATGTCCCCATCCGCGTCCGTGGAGGATGAAGCGCTCGGGGGCGCAGTCGGCCGTTCCCTCGGTCTCCACCTCGAAACAGCTGCTCAGCAGGTGCGTGGTGCTCAGGGCGCGACGTATCTCCAGCTCCTTGCCGATGGTGAACTGCCGCTCGGTGCCCACAATCCTCAGCCTGCTGATGCGCCCGCTCTTGCCTCTTTCCAGGGGTTCGAGGGCAACGATGCGCCCGAAGTCCATCTTCAGCTTGTCGGCAATGAGCGCCGAGAGCTCGTCCTGCGTGTAGCTGACGGTCCACTCGAAGAAGTCCTTCGTCTCCTGGTCGTAGTCGTTGAGCACCTGTCGCAGGATGTGCTCGTCGTGGGTGTTGCAGAAGGGGTCGCCGCCCTCCGTGGCGGTATCGGCCACCGATACCAGATAGGGCTTGGGCGTGTCTTCCCAGCAATACTGGAACTCTTCCGTCTGTCCGCCGCAGCATTTGCTGAATCGTGCGTCGCAGATCTCGCCGCCGTATGCCAGCACCTGCCCGCGCGTTGCCTTCACGGCCTCGGCCACATGGCTGTTCTGTGCCATCGTGATGCCCTGGTAGCGCTGGCAGTGGTCGTCGGCGCAGACATCGAAGATGGTGTGGTCGTCGCGGTCGTACCAGCGGATGAGCTCGTCGTCTTTCTTGATGAAAGAGAAGAAGGCCGAGCCGCTGCCCTGGCCCTGCTGGCGGCGCTTCTCCATCTGTGCGAGCAGCCAGCTGCGCGAGATGACGGCATGGGCCTTGAGGAACTCCATCGACGAGGTGGCCCTCATCTCGCTCGAGATGACGCTTGTGAGGTAGCTCTCCACGGGCAGCTCGTTGATGGCGCAGAGGCGGTCGGCCTCGACAACCAGGCGCAGGGTGCCCGAGAAGGTCTGCGTCTGGCGGCGCTCCCAGTGGAAGCCCACGCCGATGACGACGTCGTTGACCGAGAAGGAGGCGTCCTTCGACTGCGGCACAAAGCTCAGCTCGCGATACTGCGCGCCGTTCCATCGGATGCCGCCCTCAGAGAACTCCACCTCCTGAGCGCCCTTGATGGTGGCGCCCTTGGCGGTGAACGTGCCGTTCAGGGTGAACGAAATCTTGTCGGCCATGACCAGTCCTACCTGCACGAAGGGCTCTTTGGGCATCTTCGTCTGCGCCGGCTGGGTCTGGGCGGCAGCGGCGAGCGCACGCACGCGGTCGGTCAGCGCGGCCGTCTCTTCTTCCGAGAGGCTCACCTCTTTAAGGATGTCGAGCGCCTGAGAGGGTGTCAGCCGCTCGAAGTCCTGCTTTCGCGGCGTGATGATGAGTCCGCCCATGTCGAGTGCGCCGGGACTGACCAGCAGCTGGCTGTCGCCCTCGGCCGAATAGCAGTCGGGGCGGTGCTTCTTTCGCAGGAACACCACTGAGAGGTAGTCGTCGCCCTGTCGCCAGGCCACGATATTCATCATGGGCTCCTCCACGGTTACTTCCATGCACTGGTAGAGCTTGCGGAAGAGTTTCTCGTCGGCATCCTGCGAACGGCTGCGAATGAGCAGTGCGGGCGTGGAATAGTCGTTGAGGGCATAGAGGCCTTCGTCGTCGCTGAGGGCCACGATGGGCGTGAGGTTGCGGCTCAGGCGCTGCCATTGCTGCTGCAATGGTAAGACACCGCTCGTGCCAGCCTGGAAATGGGCGTGGTCGGGAGCACTGGCGCCGCAGCGGGGACCGTTGTAGAACACCATCAGCGACGGGTATTTCGTCAGCAGACGGTGCATTTCTCCATAGTTGTCGCGAATGGTCTGCGGCACGTGCTTCTTCATCGGGATGGTGAAATGCTCGGGAAGTATGGGGAAGGGATTGACCAACAGCTGGAAGCCATGGTCGAGTTCCTTGGTGAGCTGCTGCTCAGGGCGGTTGGCCTCGCACAGGAAACAGGGGCGCTGAGCCAGCGAACGGGCATCGGTCTTGGCGCCTGTGGACACCATGCGGGCGGGGTTGTACTGCACCATCATCTCGCAGCGGGTGCCGCCGTTTTCTCGTACCTCTACCTCCAGCTCGCGCGTCTTCACCTGCCGCAGTTCGCGATAATGCTGGCTGGCATCGGGCCAGAGTGCCAGCTGACGATTGAAGAAACGGGTGAGCGAGTTCTCCTCTTCTCCGCCCCTGGGAGGACAAGGCCGCTTCTGGCGGGCCATGATCTCCATGGTGCGCAGTCGGTCTTTGTACAGGTTGTTGGCATTGACGCGGTCGACGCTGAGCGCCGCGTCGCTGTTGCCCGTCCAGCGACGGCACAGGTATAGTTCGGTGAAGATGCGGCCGATGCGATAGCGACGGCTGAAGGCCAGTCCGGCGGCATAGTCCTCGCCATAGCTGGTGTTGGGAAGCTGAATCTGTCGCAACAAGGGGGTGAAGAATGCGCGCGGGGCACCCAGTCCGTTGATGCGGAGGGCGTTGTTGGGGCCGTTCTCGTCGGTCCACTCTGCATGGCTGATGAGACCGGGCGGCAAGGTGTTCAGGTCGAAGTCGCACATTCGGTAGGAGCCCACAATCATGGCGGCCTGCTGTTTGTGGAAAGCGTTGACGATCTGCTGCAGGGTGGAAGGCGACGAATAGAGGTCGTCGCTGTCCAACTGCACGGCGAACCGGCCGCAGCGCGCATCGTTCACAGCCACGTTCCAGCATCCACCGATGCCCAGGTCATGGCGTTCGGGGACGATGACGATAAGGGAAGCCTCGCTGGACTCAGCAGGACGGGGAGACGAGGTGGTGTCTGTACTTCTTTTTCCCTGTTCGCCCGCCTCTATTTTGGAGGGGTCGGGGGAGGTTTCCGAGGCCTTCATCTTCTCCAATATCTCGGTGGTCCCGTCGTTGCTGTGGTTGTCCACCACGATGACATTGAACCTGAAATTGGTCTTCTGCCCCAATGCGCTCTCCACGGCATCGCGGATGGTCTTGGCCCGATTGTAGACGGGAATGATGACGGACGCCTCCACCGCGAAGGGCTGCTCGTTGAAGTCGGGCTTCACGTAGGCCGTGGTGTCCACCAAGGCATCTATCTCGCGCAGGTGAGAAGTGACGGCCTGCTCCATCTCTACCTGCACCTCGCGGTTGGCGGGATTCACATAGTCGAACTGCTTCTCGCCACTTGTGCGCAGGTCGCGCTCCTCTTCGGTGTAGAGAAACTCGTTGAGATGGTGGACGAGTCCTTTGCGGCTGAGGTAGAGTCGCAGTTCATAGAGTCCGGCATATTGGAAACTACTGTCGGGCATGTCGTGCACAAAAGCCTGCAGCAGACTGTTCTTCAGCAGCACCACGCTGCCAAAATCGAAGTCGTCGCGCACACTGCCCAGCTGGTAGTCGATGACGGGATGGCGCACCACCTGTGCGTTCTCCACCTGGTATCGGTCTGCATAAACCATGGCAGCATCGGTGTCCACGGCCACGCGGAGCAGCCGTTCAAGGGCATAGAGGCCGAGTCTGACGGGGGCGTCTTTCAGGAAAAGCAGCACATAGTCGGCCGTCGCCATCTGCGCCATGCGGCGTATGGTGTCGGCACTCATCAGCCTGCCCAGTGCGCCTTCGCCCAATTCGTAGACCTCGTGTATGGTGTGGCTTTCGCGCAACTGCACAATGGTGGATTCCATGGTCTGCCTGTCGCCCAGAAAGCAGTCTATTCTCTCTCTCATAAAGATGTTTGATTGATATGATTTGTTCCCTCATTGTTGAAGGGTACGTGCAAAAGTAACGTTTTTGTGTCAATCAGCCAAATGTTTGCCAAGATATTTTCTCCGTTTGCCTCTCCTATCGCCTTTTCCGACTGCAACCGACGAGCCGCCGCCCCTTTTCCTTGGCCCATTATCCATGCCATTTACACTTCTGGAAGGAAAAAGGGAGCAAAGAGTATGTTCATGGAGTCTGTTGATAAGGGTATTCGTGTTTTTCCGGCACACTTTTCAGTCAGCCTCGAAGAAAAAAGACGAAAAAACGCAATAGTTTCAAAAAAAAGCGTAACTTTGCAGGTTGAAAGAACATAGAACTGAAAGAACAGCAACGACAAGGCAGGGATTACGTGAAAACGATGTGGGTGCATAAGACGGAAAAGACTGCCATGAGGAAATGGAACGCAGTCCCCCACCTCTTGAAGCAAATAACTCAACTTTTGCAAGCTCTGCTTGCTTCTGTTTTAGAGGTAAGAGGAATGCGGACATGCCCAGAATACAATCATAAAAGAGAAGCGAAAGAGGTGTTCTCTCACCTCTCCCTCCCTAGGGAGGGCTGGGGAAGGTCTTGAAGCGGAAGAAGTATTCTCTTACCTCTCACCACTTACCTCTCACTTCTGAAAGTGGAGCGAATGCGAAACTTGAAACAGATAATATTTATGAATATAACACCATGATTACAATGAAAAAGATTCTTTTAATGGCCGCAGTCGTCATAATGGCTGCAACGAGTGTGAAGGCACAAAACGGTTACGAAGACACAAAGCACGAAATAGGCATCACCTATGGATGGCTTTCCAACTCCAACATCATTGATCTCTTCGAGAACGTCGGCGGCGCCATTGTAGGTGTTACGATGGACAACGACAAGTATTTCGGTCCTGCCTCGGTGGAGTATTTCTATCACGTGAAGCCTTGGCTGGGAGTGGGTGGCATCATGACCTACGGAATGATGGAGCAGGATGTCTTTTACAGCAAGAAAGATTCAAAGGTCGGTACCGACAAGAACCACTACATTAGCTTGTTGCCCGCCGTGAAACTCGACTGGCTGCGCAAGAAGAATTTTGGCATGTATTCGAAGGTGGCCGTCGGTGCCACGTTGCGTAGTGAGGAAACAGAATACGACGACAAGACCATCCACGATGACTACAGCAACTCGGAAATGCACTTCAACTGGCATCTCACGCTCGTCGGCATGGAAGCAGGAAGCCCCACCACACGCGGATTCCTTGAATTAGGCGTTGGCGAACAGGGCATGTTCCTGGTCGGTCTGCGCCAGAAGTTCTAAGCAACGACGACACCCCCAGAAGGGTGCGTATCAGCACTCGTTAAGCGCGAGCGACACCCATCCTTTTCATCCCCACAACAGCCCTGGCCCCACTTCGTCAGGGCTGTTCTTTTTTCACGTTCTTTCAGCCGTTCATCCACTTCATCTGAAGAGCCTCAACTGCCTGCCATGAGTGATGGATGGCGAGTGAAAAGACGAGACGCCATGACGTCTCTCGCAAGTCATCATGCACAATCATTGGCGGCCGTGCAAAGCCTTCTTGTCCGCAGAAATGAAAGAAAAGCAGGCATTCCTTTTGCAGTTCGGTCGACTTTTCGTAACTTTGTAATAATTCGCAGGATTTCTTTGTATAAAGGGGATGCAGAGGGTTGAGAAATTTCCGGGTTACGACTTGGAGACTGTTCTCAATTCAATGTTCTGCTATAAAGAGTCTGAAAGAGCACCCGACTCAGAGCCACCGCCTGTTTCGTGGCTCGTCATCGGGTGCAAAGGTACATAATTCAAGTTCCGCATGTTTGGGGAGTTTAGGAGTTTGGGAGTTCTTTCTCCGCTTCGCTTTGAAAGCGTCCCTACGGGCCGAGCGTCCGCGGCTTTCAGCCGCTGGAGTTTAGACGATACTTGTTGCGTGGACACCGCAAATTCACTATTGTCCAAACTCCTAAACTCCCAAACTCCCAAACTCCAAGGGACAGACAGGACTTGCGGAACTTCAATACATAATTATTTCCAATT
>JAFWQE010000109.1 GCA_017509155.1 Prevotella sp. | reverse complement strand
GAAGGCGGCGATGTAGGCCAGTCCGAGCGGATAGACGCTGGCTGTGTAGAGCAGGCTGTGCGTGATGTTGCCCCAGGGATGGCCGTTGGTGGCACTCCAGGCATAGACAAACGACAGCGGCAGGCCGACGGCAGTCCCCCACCCCATCACGCGGCGCAGCATCCGGATGGTATTGCAGGAGGTTCCGGAATGTTCAGAAGATTCGGAATAACCTGAATTGCCGGATAGCTGGGCGGCTGTCTGTGAGGCGACGGCGTCAGTCGGTGTGACGGCAGCGTACAGCCGGCGGCGCCCGATGTACAGGCCTATGAGGAAGAGGCCCAGCACTTTGAAGTAACGGTTGCCGTCGACAAACTCCCACAGGCGCTCCCACGCCCCCTGCATGAGGAACTGGTGCAGGCCGCGGTAGCCGTCGATGTCGCGCAGCCAAGTGCCGAAGTTCTGCTCGGTGATGCCGAAGCGGTCGCAGGTCGACCACCACAGGCCGTAGGGCACCTCAGCCAGCGACCAGCCCACGGCAGCCCTTGCCACCTCGATGCCGATGGGCAGCAGGAGGAAGAAGGCCGCCCAGCGCAGCAACAGGCCGTCGGTGCATCGCCAGAACAGCGGGAGCAGCATGCCCATCAGGGCATACAGCATGAGGATGTCGCCGCTCCAGACGAGCAACAGGTGTGCAAGGCCTATGAGGGCGAGGATGGTCATGCGGCGGTAGAATATGCGGAAGCCGTCGGCTCCTTTCTTCACGGCGTTGGCAATGATGATGCTGAAGCCTATACCGAACAGGATGGAGAAGATGGTGTAGAACTTTCCGTCGACAAACACATAGAGAAAGAAGCGCACGAGGCTGTCGACCTCAGGCGAGGGAAGGCGTTGCAGCGCCTCGTCAGTCTGGAATGTCCAGAGCGAGAACTCCGGGAAATTAGCCAGGATGATGCCAAAGAGGGCGAAGCCGCGCAGCGCATCGAGCACTACGAAGCGATGTTTTACGGGTCCGACGGTGTTGTTCTTCATTCTTTTGTCTTGGGTGTTATGGAGGGAATATCCCTCATCCTTCGTCTTAAAGCTATGCTTTCCAGTGCGCAAAGCATAGCTTTACGTTGCCTAAAGCATAGCTTTGTACTGCCTAAAGCATAGCTTTACGGAGCGGAAAGCATAGCTTTGCACACTGGAAGCGGTGGACAGGTTTTATTCAGCGACGACGAGCTTACGCGTCAGGCGGGCATTCTCGGTGCTGATGACCACCACGTAGGTGCCACGCTCGGTGGGCATGGGCAGAACGAGTTCGCTGCCACGCTGCTGCTGGGCGTAGTGGCTGCGGGCCATCAGGGTGCCGTTGAGGCTGTAGACGCTCACGGCTACCCTACTCTCGTTGCTGCCGAAGAGCACGCGCCACTGGCCGTCAGCACGACTGATGGTGATGGGTTCTGCGGCGTTGCGGGTGGCGGTGATGCCACTCTCGTCGGCCAGACGGAGCGCCTCACGCAGTCCCTCGTAGGCGTCGACCTTGCCATAGCCCCAGCGGTAGTGCCAGGGGTCGTCGCCAGTGAAGGCGTCGTGGCGGGCGGTCTGTTGCAGGATGGTCTTGATCTGCTCACTCGTGAGGTTCGGGTTAGCCTGCAGCCAAAGGGCCACGATGCCCGTCACGAAAGGCGTGGCAAACGAGGTTCCGTAGCTGGCGCCATAATAGTAGGTGCGTATGCCGCGGCGAACGCTGGCTGTGATGGTGTTGAACGACGTCGACCACTCGTTGCCGGTCTTGGCGAAAGCCGAGTTGATGACGCCGCCGGGAGCCGCCACGTCGGGCTTCAGGGTGCCGTCGGCCATCGGACCACCATTGCTGTAGGTGCTCATGCCGCCAGCCTCGCCGATGCCCCAGTCGGTGGGTGTGTCGCTTCCGAGCGATGTGTAGTAGGGTGTCGACACATAGGAACCCACTGAGATGGCCTCCTTTGTGGAGGCTCCCATCTCGCTGACGCAGTAGCGGTTGTCGCCCGGCAGATAGTCGGCGCCCTCGATGGTGCTGAACGAGCCACCGTTCGACTCGATCCAGGCGTCGAAGGTCTCGCCCTCATGGCCCGTCAGCTCGAGTGCGAGCAGCGTGTGCAGGTCGGTGACGTCGGTGGCTGAGAGTTCGATGTTGAAGCCCTGCTTGCGGTTGTAGGGTGCTATCTCCTCGGTGACGCGCTCGGCCCAATGGGCTTCGTCGCGCTCATCCTTCACGTTGTTCTCGTCGACATAGTACGGACGGAGCGTGAGGTGGCTGAGCGAGTCGGCATGATTAGCCCAGATGCTGACCTTCGTTCCCTTGTAGACCACGGGCAGCACGAGCAGGCGCACGGTCTCCTGACCGGCCTTGAACGTGTGGCGGACGTGGATGGGCGTGGTGTTGTCGTTGCCCGTGGCGGCAATGATCTGCCGGCCGGGAGCAGCCTTCAGCACGTCGTTGAGTGCCTGGTCGAAGTAGCTCATGCCGTCGTGGGCGCCCATCTGTGTGCCGAAGCTCATGTTGATGACCCACGGCTTCTGCTCTTTCTCGGCGAAGGAGCTGATGAACTGCACGTCCTCGAGCACCTCGTCCTCCTTCAGCGTTGAGGGAACCATGATGATTTCGGCCTCGGGAGCCACGCCGCAGAAGTCGTTCTCGGCAATGCGCGAGCCGGCTGCAACGTTGGTCACGAAGGTGGCGTGGCCGATGTCCCCCACCCTATCGCCGCTGGCCGGAATGTCGGTCATGGGCTCTTCGCCTGCCAAACGGTTCCAGATGGCGCGCACACGGCTCTTTCCGGCGTCGTCGAGGAATGCCAGGTGCTTGTATTCAAAGCCCTGGTCGATGACGCCGACGATGACACCGCGACCCGTATAGGGCGTGTCGAAACCCTCGCCGGCATGGATGCGGTCGACGCCGGCCAGCGGACGGGCTGTTGACATGGCGGTGACGGCCTGGCGCGGCGCCTGCATGTAGTTGACGCCAGGCATCGTGGTCAGGCGCTCGGCGTAAGCCTTCGCGATGCGGGCCGTCACGAGCTTGCTACTGATGGCGGTGGCTTCGTGGCCTGCAACGGTGATGGTGGCGGCCAGCGCCTGCGCGTTGTCGCAGCTGATGAGCACGCGCTGCAGGGCCTGTGGCTGCTGGTTGAGCTGGCGTTGCAGGCGTGGTGAGAGGCGCTGAGGGGTGTTGGCGGCGACGGAGTCGCCGCCAACGGTGATTGCCTGCTTGCTGCCTGACGACAGGAGCGCTGCTGCCGAGACAGCCGATGAGGTTACGGCAACAGCCGAAGGTGTGCCGGCAACAACTGAAGATGTGTCGGCAACGGCCGCTGGGCCGCTGCCTACAGCCAACAGGCTGGCCAGCAGCAACTTAGCGGCGTATGACTTTCGTGCTCTTTCCATTCTTTCGTGTGATGAAGATGCCCTTGGCGTTATGGTTCTGCGGCAGACGGCGTCCTTGCAGGTCGAAGAGTTTAGCCTCGCTGTCGTTGTCGGTGCCGACGGTGTTGATGCCGGCTGTCATGTCGACAAGATGGTAGCCCGACTGCTGCGACTGTGTGTAGTAGTCGTAATCCTCGCTGAGGGCGGTGACGGTGTAATAATAATAAGGTATGCCGAAGAGGCTCAGGCGGTCGAAGACGCAGCTGGTGCGCGGTGCGGCCACGGTCTGCATGCCCAGCAACTGGTTGAAGATGTCGCCTGCCACGAGGTCCTGGCAGATGCTGATCTCGTCGATCATGAAGTCGAGTCCGTAGGTGGTGAACACCAGACGGGTGCTCATGGTGCCGCCGGTGAGCTCGAGGGTGCCCTCGAAGATGCCCGGGTCGCCATCCTCAGCGTGGGCGGCATCGACGGGAACGAAGGCTCCGCTGGCAGCCGGACGGCCCAGCGTCATGTTGTTGTAGTCGTAGATGCAGAACTGGTCGCCTACCCTACCGTAGGCCTTCACCTTCACCACGTAGACGCCGCCGTTGTGCGAGAGGTCTATCTCGGGCGAGGCTATGTAGTTGATGTCGTCGCTGCTGATGGCATCGCAGCCCACCATGCCCTGACAGACGGTGTTGCCACGGCCGAACCAGACGTCTTTCGAGAGGCCCAGGTCGTCGAAATATTCATCCTGATTGCCCAGCGACTCGGGGTGGAAGGGGTCGGTGGCCTCGGTCACCTCGTCGTCGACGAGTGAGAAGTCCTCGCTGGCCACAGGGTAGTCGGGATAGTCCTTCTTCACCTGTGCAAGGAAGTAGTTGCGCACCTCATAGTGAGTGGCCTTCGCCACGGGCTGCCAGTTGGCGGTGTAGCTGTCGGTGGTGACGTCGGTGGCATCGAGAACGGTGGGCGTGGCGATGAAGACGACCGACTGCAGCGGGCTCTCGACGGTCTGCTTGCTGTTGCGCGACTTCACGGTGTAGAAGTAGTAGTCCTCGGGGTTGAGGTCGGTGGCGGTGTACTCGGTGGCCTTCACCACAACATCCTGTTGCACAGGCTCATAGGCGTAGGGGCGTCCGGTCTCCATCTCCAGGTCGTCGATCACGAAATAGGCACCCTCGGGCATGTCGAGGGCAACGAGCTGAACGCGGAAATAGTTGTCTGAGAAGCTGCCGGTGAGCTCCTCCATGTCGAGATAGTCGCCGTCGACGAGGGCCGAGGCGTTGAGGAAGCCCAGCTGTCCGCCAGTGACGATCTTCGTGTCGACAAGTATCTGGATGACAGCGTTTTTCTCAGCCAGCTGGTCGGCGGTGGCACCCATGGTGCGCATGTAGAAGCGCAGGTTCTTCAGGCGTGCATGGTTGCTGGCGGTCACGATCTTATCGCCGTTGAAGAGGTGGATGGCCTGCGAGCCGTCGGGGCCGTCGTTGCCAAAGGGGTCGGCGCTCGCGAGTTCGAAGGTGAAGCCCTCGGTGGGCAGCGTGCCGTCGTTGAAGTCGGCTTTGTAGGTCACGTCGCCGTCGCTGAGCCACTGTTTACGGAACAGCGTGAACAGGTAGTCGTCGGCATTGCGCACCTCCTGCCAGTGGGCGGTGAAGCTCTTCTCCGACACGTCGGTGAGGGGTAGGATAGGGGGGTAGACGAGGTTTTCGCCCTCTACGGTCACCTTCACGTCGTCGATGAGCACGGTCGAGATGGCCTGGATGCCGATGTTGCCGTCGAGGTCGGCCGATTTGTTGTCGACGACGGCCTCAATCTGGGTCCATTCGCCCTCGTTCAGCGTGGCCATCTTGTACTGTGGCAGGCCGTCGATGGGCAGCGAGTTCACGTAGCCGCCCTTGTTGAAGTGGATGATGAGGCGCGTTGAGCCCTTGAGCGAGCGCGCACGCAGCGTGACCTTCATCTTTCCGGAGTAGTCCTTCAGCGGCGTGAACAGCCATGAGGCCTGGTCAGCCTTACCCATCATGGCGATGGCGCCGCCAGCCTGTCGCAGGCTCAGGCCGAACCACTGGCCGTCCTTCGTCAGCGAGGCGTCGATGAGATAGCTCTCGTCGGTGGCATCCTCGCCCCATTCGCCGTCCTTGGTCAGTGGGGTAGTGTCGGGTTCGTCGTTGGAGCCTGCGGTCATGAGCGAGAAGTCCTCGTCGATGAGGGTGATGACGGAGGCTTCCTGAGCCAACGAAACGGTGCAGCCAAAGGCCACGAGCCATGCTGTGGCAAAGGCTTTCTTGAGTAGTGATTTCGCCATAATTAACTATGTTTTAAGTTGTTACGTTCTGATTGCGGCTGCAAAGATAAGCATTTATTTTGAAAAAGCAAGCTATTAGCTGCTTATTTATATGAATATAAATATGTAAAACAATAGGAAAAAAAATCCTCTCCTTGAAAACAAGAAGAGGACTGATGCTTTTTGGGTGTTGAGGTCAGTGGGCTTCGAGCCAGTTGGTGCCCCATCCGGAATCGGCAACGAGCGGAACGCTGAGCGGATAGGCCTGCTGCATCTCTTCGAGGACTATCTTCTCCATCTTCTCGCGCTCCTCGGGATAGACCGAGAAGTTCAATTCGTCGTGCACCTGGAGGATCATCTTGCTCCTCAAACCTTCGGATTTCATCCGTTGATGGATGCGTATCATGGCCACCTTGATGATGTCGGCAGCTGATCCCTGTATGGGTGCGTTGATGGCATTGCGCTCGGCGAAGTTACGAACGGTGGCATTTCGGGAGTTGATGTCGGGCAGATAGCGACGCCGATGGAACACGGTCTCGGCATAGCCGCGCTCACGTGCCAACTGTTTCTGTTCCTCCATGTAGTCGTGAACGCGTGGGAACGTCTGGAAAAAGCCGTCTATCAGCAACTTAGCTTCATCGCGAGTGATGTCGAGACGCTCAGCCAAACCGAACACAGTGATGCCATAGATGATGCCGAAATTGGCGCGTTTCGACTTCGTTCGCTCATCGCGCGACACCTCGTCGATACCTTTCTTATATATAGTAGCGGCCGTTGCGGCATGCAAATCCTTACCTTCGCGGAACACTTCCATCATGGCTTCGTCGCCAGAGAGATGCGCCATGACGCGCAATTCAATCTGACTGTAGTCGGCAGAGAAGAACAAACAACCGGGCTCGGGCACGAAACACTTGCGGATTTCCTTGCCATCTTCACCGCGAACGGGGATGTTTTGCAGGTTGGGATCGCTGGATGAGAGTCGTCCGGTGGCCGTCACAGCCTGGTTGAATGACGTATGGATGTGGCCAGTTCGTGGGTTAATGAGCTTCGGAAGGGCATCCACATAGGTGCCAAGCAGCTTCTTAAGTCCCCGATAATCAAGGATTTCCGCAATGATAGGACTCTTTGAGCGTAGTTGCATGAGCACTTCCTCCGACGTGACGTACTGCCCAGTCTTGGTCTTCTTTGGCTTATCGACAATCTTCATCTTGCCGAACAGGATGTCGCCTACCTGCTTCGGACTGGAGATGTTGAACTCCTCGCCAGCCAATTCATAGATGTGGCGCTCCAGTTGCAACATCCTTTCCGTGAAAAGTTTTGACGTTTCGGCCAGTGCATCGGTGTCGAGGCAGACGCCATTCATCTCCATCTCAGCCAAAACGGGCATCAATGGCATCTCGATGTCATAGAAAAGCGACTCGACACCGGCTTCTTTCAATCGGGGTTCCAGCACGTTTTTCAGGCGCAATGTGATGTCGGCATCCTCGCAGGCATATTCGTAGACTTCAGCAGGGGATAGGTCGCGCATGGAGCGTTGTGTCTTTCCGCGTGGCCCAATCAGCTCGTCGATGTGGATGGTTTTATAGTTCAGGAGCGTCTCGGCCATGTAATCCATGTTGTGACGCAACTCGGGTTGCAGCAGATAGTGTGCAAGCATGGTGTCGAACATCTGACCTCGCACCGTGATACCATAGCGATGGAGTACCTCGATATCGTACTTCATGTTCTGACCAACCTTCAATATGCCTTCACTCTCATACACCTCTTTGAAAATGTCGACCACTTTCTGTGCTTCAGACTGGTCGGCTGGCACTGGGATGTAGTAGGCTTTCGTTTCTTCAACCGCAAAGCTCAAACCCACCAATTCGGCCTCTATGGCATTGGTCGATGTGGTTTCTGTGTCAAAACTGAGAATTTTGTTTGTAAGAAAAAAATCATAAATTTTCCTCATTTCTGCCTCATTATCAATCAATTGGTAGTCGTGAGGTGCCGAAATTGTGGCCAAATTTAGGCCGTTTTTTGAATTTTCCGCACTCTCGGGCGTAAATTCTGCAAATAAATCGAGCTGTCCGTTAACGGGCGTTAACACGGGTTCAGGCTTTTTAAGAATCTTGTCAGCGAGTGTTCTGAACTCCAATTCATCGAACAAAGCACGCAGTTGCTTCTCGTCGGGCTCACGAAGTTGGAGTGAATCCATGTCGAGGTCGATAGGTACATCGGTGCGAATGGTGGCAAGGAACTTCGACATGCGAATGTCATCGACGTGACTTTCCACCTTCTCACGTAACTTACCTTTGATCTGATCGGAGTGGAGTAGGAGGTTATCGATGTCGCCAAACTGTTCGATCAGTTTCACTGCGGTCTTCTCACCCACACCTGGGCAACCGGGAAAGTTGTCGGCTGAGTCGCCCATCAGTGCCAAAAGGTCAATGACTTGATCGGTCGAAGTGATGCCATACTTGGCACATACCTCCTCGGGACCCATCTTTTCGTAACCGCCTCCGTGGCGCGGACGGAACTGAAACACGTTCTCTTTGACCAGCTGACCATAGTCTTTGTCGGGTGTAAGCATATAGGTTTCAACACCCAAATGTCCCGATTTCATCGCGAGAGTTCCAATGACGTCATCGGCTTCGAAGCCATCTACCTGTAGGCAAGGGATGTGCCATGCCTCGAGAAGCGACTTGATGATGGGTACACTCATCTTGATATCTTCGGGAGTCTCTTCGCGTTGTGCCTTGTATTCGGGAAAGGCGTCGTTGCGAAAGGTCTTGCCGTGGTCGAAAGCCACGCCCAGATGAGTGGGCTTTTCTTTCGTGATAATCTCTTGAAGGGTGTTCACAAAACCCATAACGGCCGAGGTATTCTGGCCTTTCGAGTTGATTCGGGGATTTTTGATGAATGCATAGTACGCGCGATAAATAAGGGCGTAAGCATCGAAAAGAAACAGTTTCTGCATAAAAAAATAGGTTTTACCGCGTAAAATTACTAAAAAAATGGCATAATTCACGATATTTTCAGTAATTTTGTATCAAAATTTAGGCAACTATGGATTATCTTTCGCTCATCAAACAACCTATTTCAGCAGAAATCAACGATTTTATCGAGCTTTTCAATAGTTCGCTAACGCACGACGATGGCATGCTTGGACAAGCCTTGGAGCATATCCGTCAGCGTGCCGGAAAGCGCATGCGACCGATGCTAATCTTGTTGATGGCTAAGAACTTCGGCCAGATTACGGCATCCACTCAGCATGCTGCAGTGGGTCTGGAGTTGTTGCATACGGCTTCATTGGTGCACGATGACGTGGTGGATGAGAGCCAGGAACGTCGCGGGCAGGCCTCTGTTAATGCCACTTACGATAATAAGGTGGCAGTGCTGGTGGGTGATTTCATCCTTTCAACGGCCTTGCTTAACGTTGCTAAAACAGGCGATCAGCGCATCGTTGAGTATCTGGCTGAGCTTGGAAGAACCCTCTCCAACGGTGAAATCCTGCAGCTTACGAACATCCAAAACCAAGAGATTTCAGAGGAAGTCTACTACCAAGTCATCAAGCAAAAGACTGCTGCGTTGTTTGAAGCGTGTGCTGCCATCGGTGCATTGTCGGCTGGTGCCGACGAAAACTTGGTGGAAGAAGCGAAGCGTTTTGGGCAGAACCTCGGCATTATCTTCCAGATTCGTGACGATATCTTTGACTATTACGACTCGCCAGAGATTGGTAAACCGACTGGAAACGACATGGCTGAAGGCAAGCTGACATTGCCTGTGATCTATGCACTCAATAATTCGTCGTACGAATCCATGCAGACTTTGGCTCGTAAGGTTAAGGCTGGCGAGGTAAATCCCGATGAAATCGCGGTTTTAGTGGAGTTTGCCAAGCAGCAGGGAGGTATCGAATATGCCGAAAGTCGCATGTGGGAATTCCACGCAGAAGCTGCCGAATTTATTGAGCATAGGGTAGGGGATGAGGCTATACGCAAGACTTTAAGTGCCTATCTTGACTACGTTATCAAGCGCAATAAATAGGTTTTATTCTACTATAGCTTATTGGTTGTTCTACTACAGCATACTTGTAGTATTACTACATCACGCTTGTAGATGTTCTACAACACACATGTAGCGTCGCTACCTCATATTGGTAGAGCGACTACCTTATTGCGGTAGCCGCATTACCTAATAGTGGTAGCGACGCTACTGGATATTGCTAATGTTGCTGGTAATAAGCTTTTATCAGCAAAAACAAGACTTAGAAGAACTTTGTCTCTTCGCCAACAATCTCGCTGAGTAGCAGGTTGGCAAGGCGCGATGTGCCCATGCGGAACCACTTGTTAGTCAGCCACTTCTCGCCAAGCACCTCTTTCACGATGGTATAGTAGGTCAGCGCATCGGTAACAGTATTGATACCGCCAGCAGGCTTGAAGCCAATCTGAATGCCTGTCTCATCGTAATACTCCTTAATGGCCTGACACATGACGTACGCAGCCTCGGGTGTGGCTGAGATTTTCTCCTTTCCAGTCGATGTTTTGATGTAGTCGCCACCTGCATACATCGATAAAATCGAGGCTTTTTTGATGTTTGAGCCTGTCACAAGGTCGCCTGTCTCAAGGATAACCTTCATGGCTACGTCCTCGCCGCACGTCTGTTTCAGTTCAGTAATGTCGTCGACAACGCTCTCATAGTCGCCACTCAGGAATTTGCCTACGGGCATTACGATGTCGATTTCAGTAGCTCCGTCCTTCACGGCAAGTGCAGTTTCGGCCACTTTCACCTCGATCAGAGCCTGGGAAGAGGGGAAACTGCCGCTTACACAGGCTACTTCAACGCCATCAACCTCCAGTGTTTCGCTGACAGTTTTGGCAAAACATGGGTAGACACAGATGGTAGCCACGTGGGGTAGGTCAGGGTATTGGGCATCGAAGTCGTTCACTCGCTCGGTGAAAGCCATCACACTTTCGTCGCTATCGGTGGTCTTTAACGTGGTTAACTCAATGCTTCCAAACAGGAATTTCTTCACTTCCGGCGTGTCATTCTGTGGCACTTTCTCGGCAATAATCTTCAAGACAGCCTCTTTTACCTGTGCATCGTCCACTTCGAGGTTATACTTTTTCAGCACCTCGTCAATCTTACTGATGTAGTTAATCTGTTCGTTTGCCATAATTTTTATGCTTTAAGTTTAGGATTTTCGATGTGTCGGAATGCGTCGCGACGGGTCTTTTTCTCGATGGAAAGGCGTAGTTCTTTGGTCAAATCGACGCCGGTCTGGTTGGCAAGGCATAGCAATACCCAGAGTACATCTGCCATTTCCTCGCCCAGGTTGGCCTCTTCGCCAGCCTTAAAGCTCTGGTCTCCATACTTTCGAGCTATCACACGTGCCAGCTCACCTACCTCTTCTGTAAGGCAAGCCATATTGGTAAGCTCGGAGAAATAGCGAACGCCATACTCCTTAATCCATTGATCTACAGCGAGTTGTGCTTCCTTAATTGTCATGTTGTTGTACTTCTATTTCGCTTGGTTTTTGTTTTGAACACATTGCTATATTCCAT